>NZ_CP038271.1:1220000-1520000 GCF_004571195.1 Legionella geestiana | reverse complement strand
GACGTCCCCAAAAAGAACTCAACATGCTTTAACCTCCGAAGAAAAACCTACCCGTGTGCTTCTTCTTCCTCCGGTGCATCCGCTCGCGTTGACAGCCCGAGTTTTGCTTTCAGGCGTGCTACGGCATCCGGGTCAAAAGCCCGGGTACTTTTATGGCGGACAACGACCGATGGCGCGCGCGCAGCAGGAGTTGCAGGCGCACTCCATGCCGGTGCGCGCTCAGGCAGGGCAGAATCATCCGCCATGACGGGCATGCCGCTACCTGCGCGGGAAGGATTAAAAGCCTGCATTTTAACAAGATTATTACGGCGGGCATTGCGCGCACTTTTTTCAACCCGCTTGCGAATCTTTACGGCGGCGCGCTCAGCTTCTTCTTCCGTAACAAGGCCTGCAGGGCTGCCCTGCAAATCAATGCGCATTTCCCGCGCCTTAAGACACGTCAGATAATCAACGCGCCGGGTAAAAACTACCACGGCTTCGCGTAACTTGCTTTTGGAAATTCCAGCGGCCTCTGCCTCATCAGCAACAGTGGCGAGAATGTCTTCCATAATTCCCTGCTTCAGCGGGCGGATACGACTGGTATTGTCAAACGCCTCAGGAAAGCGCGCGGCAAGCCAGGAGAGGGCATCCACCCGCGCTTTTTTGGATTGCAGTTTCTGCGCTCTGTTGATAACGGCGGTGCGCGGGTGCAGCTCCTGTCTTCTCATTATCATACCTTTGAACATGCGAGGGGCTTCAAGGCTCTTGCCATAACGCCCGTTGCCGAAAATGAGCGTGCAATGTACAGTGTTTGCCCGCCGTTTTCAAGCGTTCATAAAGTGATATACTGAAAGCAATACCCTTAAACATGGACATTTTCTCATGAAACGATTGCGCTATTATTTCATGTGTCTAATCGCACTGTTTTTTCCATGGCTTGCCCTGCTTTTAAACGACAATCCGGGCGGCGCCTTCATGGCACTTATCATGGTGGTTACCGTCATCGGCTGGATTCCTGCATCCATCTGGGCGCTGCGTGTGGTTCGCGCGAGCTTTTACCCCACACCAAAGCCTCAACCAGCGGCTGAATAACGGAGAGTTTGATGCCTGTACGTGTCATAATCAACGGCGCCCGTGGCAAAATGGGCGTGCTCGCCTGTGCGGCCATTGAAGCACACGCCCCCCTCGAACTGGTCGCGCGCCTTGGACGTGAGGATAACCTTAAAGATGCCATTCAGAATACAAAGGCCGAGGTGGTACTCGATTTAACCCGTGCCGACTGTGCTTTTGATAATGCACGAACAATCATTAACGCCGGCGCGAGGCCAGTCATTGGCACCAGCGGGCTTGTAGAAACCGACGTGCAGACATTACGGGAAATGTGTGAAGCACGCGGCCTTGGCGGCCTTATCGTGCCCAACTTCTCCATTGCCGCCGTACTCATGATGCGCTTTGCTGCTGAGGCCGCGCGCTGGCTGAACCATGCTGAAATCATCGAAGCCCACCATCCACAAAAGCTCGATGCCCCATCAGGCACCGCGCTCGCTACCGCAGCGATGATGGCCAAAACCCGACAAAGCCCGCCAGAAACCCTGCAACTGCGAGAAATTATCGCAGGCGCACGCGGCGGCAGCTGCCATGACATCCCCATCCACTCCGTACGACTGCCAGGCATCCTCGCCCGCCAGGAAGTACTTTTTGGCGCCCCCGGAGAAACCCTGTCAATTACGCACAACACCCTTGACCGCAACTGTTACATGAAAGGCGTTGTCCTCGCGTGCGAAAAGGCACCAACCCTGAAAACACTCTGCCAGGGACTTGAACACGTGCTGCAATCCTGAAAAAAACTCTTTGCCGCCATATATAACGCAACAGCGGCAAACAAGGATTATCATCACCAGTAAGGAGCGGCATCTGTCGGCATGGAAGAAGAGGATGCGGACGAAGATGATGAAGACGACGAGGATGACGGCGGGAAGCCGCCTCCTTGATACCCATCAGATTCATGCCCCTGAATATCATCCTCTTCTGGCAAGAATCCATGCTCGATGCCGGAATGCGCTGCCACTGGCGTAGCGCTGTTCAGACTGTAAAGCACGCTCTCAAGGATAGCATCCGGCGTATCGCTCTCAAAAAGCCTTGCTACCGCGTCATAGAGAACTGAAGTTTCCTGTGCGCGCAGATTAATGCGGGAGCGCTCGCCCAGTCTGCTCATTACATCCCGATAAATCGCGCCCAGTCGGTGCGTCTCATCTAAAGCTGGCCCAGTGAGGGATTCCAGCATGCTTACAGCCCCTCTTGGCCCACCAAACAGGCTCCCGGTCCACGTCTGTTGTACGTTTGCAATAAGACGATGAATCGCGGGCTTCAGCGCGCTCAGAAAACGCGCAGTACCCTCTGGAGATAACAGCTCCGCTCGCGCAATGCAGACTTCATCAGGCATTTTTTCCACAAATTTTCGAGAGCGAATGTGATGCACATCGTTATTGGTAGCAAGCACTTCGTCAAAATAAAGTGCCGCTTCATTACCAAGGTATTCTATGATTCCCTCGGAGATATCCGCAGGAAAATAATCCCAGGGCGTCTTAATCCCCTCGGCACCAAGCGCACCAAGTCCTGCAAACACTGCCGGATGCCGAGAAACATATAATTTCACCACCAGCGCCACGAAATTTTTACGCTCAACGCCCGTGTCCATCGAGGATGGCCACTGCCCGTAGAGATCATGATAGAGACGCATCGCGTCAGAATGCACGAGCACGATGCCTTTGCGATCTTTGCCACTGACACACGACCCCATCGGTATGCCAATTCCATCCATCAGCAGCTGTTCCTGCGAAGCAAGCATCAGCTCGCGCCCCACGGTATCGTTAACCGTTGCAGTAACCGGCAGCATGTTCCAGGAGAGCGTACGTTCATACTCATTGGCAAGGATGGCCTGATTGCCACAGTGCGTTACAAACGGGGACAGTCGCATGAGCTGTTCCGGCTGCCCGCATCGTGGCAGCATCAGCGAGGCTTTAAAGAACTCCCGGCAATCTGCAAGCCCCCTGAGCTGACCAAAATGGGCGCTGATGACATCATTCAACGCCATCTGTACGTCCGTATCCGGCGCAACCCCAAAAGCCAGTCCCATCTGACGCCTTGAAGCTTCCTCAAATGCGCGATTGAGCATATTTTCGAGCTCTTCGGGCTCAAGCTCCGAAAGAACCACCGGCAGTTTTGGGATGATGCTTCGCATCAGATTCCACGCCCCCGCAACATCCCGATTTGCATTGATAAAGCGCGTCTGAACGGCAATCAGGTTTCTGATGGCCTCGGCTCCAGAACCGGTTTCACCTGCGGACAACAGCGCGCCCTGAACAGCAGACTCTGTAAGGCGCAAGCGCACCATATGGAGAAGCGCCTTGCCTGGCGCATAATCGTTAGGCGTCCAAAAGCCCGGGATTTTCTTGACGATATTGAAGGGATGATTGGCAAATACCAGCTCACGCGATGGATCTTTTGCACGTACCTGCTTAACCACTTCGCTGAGTACTTTATCAAGCGTGTAGTCGGGTGTGAAATCCCCCGTATAAATGGGGCTGATGAGCGTCTGCAGTAACACCGGCCTCGAACCGGCCAGCGAAAGCATATGCTCAAGATTCGCCAGCGCATGCCGCTCCTGTATCAGTTTTGGCTGTTGCAGCTTGTCTCGAGTAGCCAGATGGCCAAAGCGGATGGCAGGTGGCGATGCTTTTAAAAGCACCCCGGATTCATTGCGTATCTGAAAAAAGTGTTCGGCGGCGTTTACCGTCATGTCGACACTTCTAAGGCGGGAAGGAGCACTCTCTGGCTTGCCGCTTTCAAGCACTTTTATAAGCATTTTCTGCTCGTATGCGGGCATGTAATAAAACGCCAGCGGCACCTCACGCACGCGCGTCATTTCCTCTGCAAAAAGCGCTTTATCACGCCGCGTGAGGACGTTCAGTTTCTCGTCAAAGCGCCTCAACTCATTATAAAGCACCGCCAAAGATGCACCCTTTTCCTGAATGAGGCGCGTAATCAGCAATCGCTCTCCTGCAGAGAGTTTTTCAAAAGACGCGGGCCACGCCACCTTACCGCTCTTAATTGCTTCAAGCAGCGCCGGCAGCCTCATGCCCGGCACGCCAGCCAATGCCTCTTTCAATGCCGTGGCTTTTTCCATTAAATCAGTGACTGCAGTGACTTCAGCGCCAAGCCCCGCGATATACTCCTGCCATGCCGGGTGCATTTCCTTACCGATATCCGCAAACCATATGGGCATGGCTTTGTCGCAGTGCTTGAGAATGGCATCAAAATCGCGTTCAAGAGCCGGGCTGAGTGCTGAGAGCTGTCGGTCATACTGTACGGTGTAGCGTACACGGCCATTGGCTTCAATGCGCTGCAGTGTCGCAATATCGGGCGTATCATTTTCAAGGATTGCGTACTGCTCAGCTCGGTCAAGAAGACGAGCTGGGTTGCCCTGACACTGTTGGAGCAGTGAACGCCAGGGGTCAATCTTTGCCATTTCGGCGACGAGTGCTGCCGTGAACGCGACCAGCCTGTCCTGGTAGCGGGCACAAAGGCCAAAATCGGGGCTGCGGTACTCCATCCGAAGCCCGAGAAGCATCTCCTCAATCGATTCCATGCTGCGCCCAATCGGCGGGAACGTTTTGGCGAGCTGTCGTACCCCGTTGCAGAGACTTTCCTGACGACGCTCGTAGCTGCCGGTAAAATCATGGCGCTCGGTATAGCGTTCAATCTCAAAATCGCCCAAATCAGCCCGAAGTGTCGCAAGAAACGCGTCACTCAATTCAAGACCGGCGGGTACGCGTAAAATCAGTTTATGGGTCATGGCCTCAGTTCCTTGCCTGTGCGTATCGTTTCATTATTGATGAATTCGTGGAAAGTGACAATTTTTGAGAAAATAAAGTCACCAGGGTCTGTTGACATGTGGTGGCGCGAAGCGAAAATCACGTCATTCAGGCCAGATTTTATCTTGAGTGAGGCAAATAGCCAGCTCTGTTTAACGAACTCAAGGGTAAATTTGGACAAATTGGCGTGGTTTGCAGCCATGTCACCAATTGTCAACAGATCCTTTTATTGGCAGTCATTCTGGCAGTGGCGAAAGTGAATGTCCACAGCCGATGTTCGTGCTAAACTTAGCCCCATTTAAGAAAAGGAGTTTCGTCATGGGTTATACCGTTCCCCACATTCTTGCCGGTACCGCTCGACTGGAGCCTGCAGCAGACTTATCGCATCCCATTACCAACCCGGCGACCGGTGACGTCATTGGCAGAGTCCCTTATGCGTCCCGTGCGTTGTGCATGGAAGCCGTGGAAAATGCCCGAACGGCGTTTCCGGGCTGGGCCGCTACACCTCCCATACGGCGTGCGCGTATTCTGAACCGCTTTCGTGAACTGCTGGAACGCCACACGGATGAGCTCGCGGAAATCGTTACCCGCGAACACGGCAAAACGCTTGAAGATGCCCGTGGCTCCGTTGCCCGGGGGATTGAAGCCGTTGAATTTTACAGCGCACTCACAAGCCGGCTGCAGGGGCAGTTCAGCCTGAATGCCGCCGGCGGCATTGACTGCTGCACCTTCCCGCAGCCCCTTGGCGTCTGTGCCGGTGTTTCGCCGTTTAATTTCCCCGTCATGGTTCCGCTCTGGATGATGGCGCCTGCCATTGCCTGCGGCAACACCTTTATCATCAAGCCCTCTGAACAGGACCCCTCGGCCACGGTGCGACTGGTAGAACTGCTGAAAGAAGCGGGCCTTCCTGACGGGGTGGTGCAGTGCCTTCAGGGAAATCGCGAAACCGTAGACACCCTCCTCGCACACCCCGACATCGAAGCCTTTACCGCGGTCGCCTCAACCCCGGTCGCCGAAGCAATTTATCGCACGGCCACCGCCAACGGCAAGCGCGCCCACACCTTTGGAGGGGCTAAAAACCATTGTGTCGTCATGCCGGATGCCGACATGGACATGGCTGCCGATGCCATTACGGGTGCCGCCTTCGGTTCAGCCGGTGAGCGCTGCATGGCGCTTTCGGTGGTGGTGAGCGTTGGCGAAGACAGCGCCAGACGCCTGACCGATGCCCTGATTACGCGCGTTAAAAACATCCGCGTAGGCGCCGGGAACGAACCTGGCGTTGATATGGGCCCTCTCATCAGCGCCGCCCACCGCGAGCGCGTGCTGGCGTTCATTGATGAGGGCGTAAAGGAAGGCGCGCGTCTGCTGGTTGACGGGCGCGGCTTTCGCCACAAGGATTTCCCGAATGGATTTTTCACAGGCCCCACGCTCTTTGATGACGTGCGCGAAGACATGCAAATTTATCAGCAGGAAATTTTTGGCCCGGTACTCGTCATGCTGACGGTAAAGACCTTTGAAGACGCGCTTGCGCTCGTCAATCGTCACGCGTATGGCAACGGCACGGCGATTTTCACTCGCAGCGGCTACTTTGCCCGCGAATATTCTACCCGTGTCAATGTCGGCATGGTGGGAGTCAATATCCCCATTCCGGTCCCGGTTGCGACCCATCCCTTCGGCGGCTGGAAGCGCTCTTCCTTTGGTGACACGTTCATGCACGGTGATGAAAGCTTCCACTTTTACACCCGGCGCAAAAGTGTCACCAGCCGCTGGCCTACAAGCCGTGAAGACACCAGCGCGTTTGTGATGCCCGTAAATGACTAAAGGAGCACCGATGACACGGATTGGATTTGCAGGACTTGGACACATGGGCCTGCCCATGGCCATCAATCTCGTTAAAGCGGGCTTTACGGTTACGGGTTTTGACCTTGCCCCAAGGGCGCGTCAGGCACTGGTCAGTGCCGGCGGGATTGAAGCACACAGCCTTGTCGATGTGGCGCACGACCAGGACGTCCTTATCACCATGCTGCAAACAGGCGAGCAGGTTCGTCAGGTGTGCCTTGGAGAAGCGGGGCTTTTTGCACACGCCAGAAAAGGCGCGCTCTACATGGACTGTTCCTCCATTGATGTGCAGACCACGCGCTTTGTGCATGAAGAGGCCTTGAAAGCCGGCATACGTGCGATTGACGCACCGGTATCCGGCGGTGTCAATGGGGCAACCATGGGCACCCTGACCTTCATGGCCGGTGGCGAGACAGATATTCTCAATGACCTTCGCCCCGTGCTTCAGGCCTTAGGAAAGAACGTCATTCATACCGGCGCAAACGGCAGTGGGCAGGCTGCGAAAATCTGCAATAACCTGATTCTTGGCATCTCCATGATTGCGGTATCAGAAGCTTTTCTGCTCGGCGAGCGCCTCGGGCTTTCTCACCAGAAACTCTTTGAGGTGGTGAACTGTTCTTCCGGGCAATGCTGGAGCATGAGCACCTATCCGCCGGTTGGGGATGTACTGCCCGGCGTTCCTGCGACTAATGACTATAAACCCGGATTCACCGCCGCCATGATGCTGAAAGACTTGCGCCTCGGGCAGCAGAGCGCAGAGCAAACAGGTCTTGAAACGCCGATGGCTGCACTCGCTGCCAGCCTCTATTCCCACATGCAGGATGAAGGCCACGGGCACCTTGATTTTTCAGCGATTATTCGTGAACTGGCTGATGAGGGTAACGCGTATGACCACACAAACGACTGAGCCACGCCACCCGCATGAAGCCTTCTGGAAGGATGTGGCTCTTCGTACCGTGGACTGGATGGAGCCCTTTACAAGCGTGTGCGAAGGCAGTCTTGCAGAAGGCAATACCCGCTGGTTTGGCGGGGGGCGATTGAATGTCAGTGTCAACTGCATTGACCGCCATTTGCCGCATAAAGCCCGTCAAACCGCGATTATCTGGGAAGGGGATACTCCTGATGCATGCCGCACACTGACGTTTGCAGAACTGCATGATGAAGTCTGTCGCATGGCAAATGTACTCAGTGGCATGGGATTAAAGCGTGGAAGCCGGGTTGCCATTTATCTCCCGACCATTCCGGAAGCCGCCATTGCGATGCTTGCGTGTGCGCGGGCAGGATTCGTGCACACCGTGGTTTTTGCAGGATTTTCAGCAGCCGCTCTTCGTGAACGCCTCAAGGCCGCAGAGTGTGACGTGCTGATTACCGGCGACAGTTTTCATCGGGGCGGGCGTCTGCACCCGTTAAAGTCCGAGGCGGACCTTGCCGCACAGGGCCTGCCGGTCAGGATGCTCGTCATTCGCCACAGCCACGAACCGGTGCCTTTTGACGAGCAGCGTGATGTCTGGTGGCACACGGCGCGCACTGGGGCTTCCATTCATTTTGCGCCCGAGCCCATGCAGGCGGAAGACCCGCTTTTTATTCTCTATACCTCCGGCAGTACCGGCACGCCCAAGGGCCTTGTGCACACCACCGGCGGTTACCTCGTTCAGGTGGCATTCAGCCATCAGTACGTGTTTGGCTGTAGCCCGCATGAAGTTTTCTGGAGCACGGCGGATGTCGGCTGGATTACCGGGCACAGTTACACCGTGTATGGCCCGCTCTGTAACGGCATCACCACCCTGCTCTTCTCCGGCATACCGCTGTGGCCACAGCCTTCCCGCTGCTGGGAAATGATTGACCGCCACCGCGTCAGCGTCTTTTACACCGCCCCCACCGCCATTCGCAGCCTCATGCGCGCCGGTGATGAATGGCTTGACACCAGCAGCAGGGATACACTGCGCCTTTTGGGCAGCGTTGGCGAGCCCATTAATCCAGCCGCCTGGCAGTGGTATTACGACAAGGTGGGGCGTGGGCGCTGCCCGATTGTGGATACCTGGTGGCAGACAGAAACGGGCGCCATCATGCTCTGCCCACCTGCCAATGTGGCACATGCCAAACCCGGGAGTGCACGTTCGCCGCTGCCAGGCATTGAGCCGCTTCTTCTTAACGATAACAACGCGCCTCTTAAGGGTGCTGGCGAAGGTCGGCTGACTATCAGGGTTTCATGGCCCGCGATGGCACGTACCATTCTTGGCAATCATGAACGCTACCGCCAGAGCTATCTGGCCACAGGATATTATCTGACGGGGGATGGTGCGCGGGTTGATGCAGATGGCGACTACTGGATTACCGGTCGCACGGACGACATGCTGAACGTTTCCGGACATCTTTTAGGATGTGCCGAGATTGAAAGCGCGCTGGTCGCGGTTGAAGGAGTGGCAGAAGCTGCCGTGATTGGCGTTGCCCACCCGGTACGCGGGGAAGCCGTGCATGCGTTTGTAACCTTGAAGGAAGGCATTGCAGCAAGTGCCGCGCTGCGCGAGTCGCTGCTTTCAGGTGTCAAGGAACGGATAGGTGCCATTGCCAAACCTGAAACCATCGAATGGGCTGGCGACCTGCCTAAAACCCGCTCGGGCAAAATCATGCGCCGCATTCTGCGCAAAATCGCGAACCATGAAGCACAGTCAGTGGACGATCTTGGAGATTTGAGCACGCTCGCCAATCCACAATCGGTGCTGCAGTTGTTAAACGCAAGGAACAATCTGCCGTAGCGTTGGGTGCAAAGCCCGGGAATGGATGCCCGAAAAGACATCCGGCGGACGGTTATACCTGATGCCGGGCTGCGCTTCGCTTAGCCCAGCCTACAAAAAAACAAATGAATACAATAGGTTATTTAAAAACTTCCGTAGCGTCGTAGCCTGCGCTGATAAGCGCGGGACAGGATGCACGAAAAAACATCCGGCCTTTGGGGATACCCGATGCCGGGCTTCGCGCCGCTCAGCCCAGCCTACAAAAAAACTCTTAAATACAAAGGCTTACTTATAAAGTGTAAGGCGCCCGACACTTAATCGGCCGTCATCTCAAACCAGTGATCGAGTACGTCACAAAGCATCTCAATCCCCTGCTTTTTCGTGGCGGAAAACGCCTGTACGGTAACGGCACCGGCATAATCGACAAAATGATGACTGACCGCCTGAACCGTTTTTTTAACTTCACCAAATCCAAGCTTATCCGATTTGGTCAGCAGGATATGCACGGGAAGCTGGCGCGCCAGCGCCCAGTGAATCAGGGTTTCATCCAGCGGCTTTAAAGGATGGCGAATGTCCATCAATACCACAAGGCCGCGCAGGCAATGGCGAGTTTCCAGGTATTCAGCGAGGTGCTTTTGCCAGTCAAGCTTCAGACTTTTGGCCACTTTCGCATACCCATAGCCCGGTAAATCCACGAGCCGGCGCGTATCATCCAGCGAAAAGAGGTTAATAAGCTGCGTGCGTCCGGGGGTTTTACTGGTGCGGGCAAGCTGGCGCATACCGGTTAGCGTGTTCAGCGCACTTGATTTTCCGGCATTGGAGCGCCCGGCAAAGGCCACTTCAAATCCCGTGTCAGGAGGAAGGAGGTCAACGCGGGGCGCACTTTTGAGAAAGCTCGCCTGCATGTAACGATTGGGTCGCATGTTTAAGGCCTGAAGAAAAAAGCGGATTGTAGCAATGTTCGGCACAATCTGTATACGAGCAGCAACGAGCCCGCCTCAAAACATCAACGCTTAAACGACACCTGATACTTTAACCCATAGCAGGACGTGGCCTCAGCAGATGAAAATTACCAATACAGAAAGCAGGGTCTGTCACGCTCACCCTGCACATGGAGGTTTAAAACTTGACAGCAGCCTTTGCTGTCTGTATCTTGCGCCAATCAGCTTAAATTTGACCATTTTTTGGGGTATCGAGAGAAAGATGAGTAAATTACTTCGCGACAACGATGAGACCATGATTGCGCTTCGCTTGCAATTTAGGCAATCAGGCTGGTTTTCCCGTCTTTTTTTTCCATCAGACATGCAGCGTTACCTGTTACAGTTCTATATCCCCCTAATGCCCTGGGCTGCGAGCTCTTCGTCTTATGAGGCACAATATCGAGCAGAGGCCGCTTTCAGGTTTTGCGCGCAGTATCAGGACTTCATCACAGACAACTCGCTTTTCGGGCGCTTTCGCCGCTGGCTGCTTGATTATCTGCCCGCCTTTAATACCTCAAGACTTATGGAAAAGTGGCGATTCACGCAGGAACACCAACTGCGAGAAGAAGAGTTTGGAATATTGGTGGCCAACGAGGATGCATGTGCAGAAGCATTTCAACGGGAAATTCTCGTCTTTAAACGGGCTCTGGCAAATGATGACTCTTTGCAGCTGCGAGGGGTTTATGCGAAATATTTAAGGAAGATATCGATACGCTCGCCACTGCCTTCTGCTCTGGAAGGTTTTGCGTCATTCCTCATTACTTCCCACCAGAAAGGTATCGCTTATAAAAAGAGCGACCGTTCTTACGGAGAAAGTTATAAGGGGCGCCAAGATATGTTTAGGCTGTTCAACGAGGATGCGCCCGATTTTGCAGGCATTATCGCATCGTTGCAGAGGCTTAATACTGGCATTCCCACTGCGAATTTGGCAACGGTCGAACAGGTTATCATGCTGTTTAAGAGCGGCCGGCTCGACAAATGGGTAAATGGCCTCAATGCACTGCATGCGCAAACGATGAATCCCGAGACTAACCGCTCTGCACTGCATGAAAACCCACGCCTCTTCAAGCTGCTGCTGAACCATTCGAACCCCGAGCATTTGAGTCAGGGGCTGGTGACGCTTTTACGGCTTGGTTTATGCGTTAAAACAAACCTTCTAAAAGACGGAAAGGCAGAGATTAATGTGATTGAGAAGTTACGCATACAACAAAGGGCTTTAGAAAGTACAACGAACACACTGTTGACTCTTCCTGGCTTTTACTTTAAAGGTGTCACAACAGAGGCAGGAGTAGAACGTGTTTTTGGCAAACACTTATCTGAAGCGACAAAACGTTCAGAACAGGCATTGCAGGACAACAAAAAATTTGATGCAAGATTCAATAGATTCAGTAAATTAAAAAGCAAACATCATTTGCCAAAGACCGTTGAAATGTCGGATTTTGAAACATCGGGGCTTAATGTGCTGCGCCTTGCACATCATCCTTATCCAGAGCGGGTTGCAAGCGTACTCGGTAAATTGCGTATGCGCATGCCAGACTCTTTTATCGAGGAGCGGGCATGTGTTGTGGGGAGTGCCAACGGCTGGGGGTTTGCGCTTGGCGACCGGTCAATTGCTTTTTTCAATTATGTTCAATCAAAAGGGCTTGATGTTATCTATCACCTGTTGCTCGATTACTCTCAAATTTTCCTGCATGAAGACGTAATGCCATATTGGGAGCAGATAGAGGACAATGCACTGAGTCCCGTGCATTTCGTTAACATCTACCGTTTATGCATTCATGCCCTGGATGAAGATTCGACACCGGCAGGAGCAGCGCTCGCGCGAGGCAAAGTGGCTGAGTATCTGCAAAATATTTCGGGTAAAAACAACAGCCATTCTGTAATAACAGAAACTGCTTTAACGCTTATGTTGATTCATGGCGGGAAAATGCTTGATGAAAAACTGCTCGATGGACAACTGCGCAGCTTGACTGCCAGTATCTTGTTAGACAGTAAAAATAACGAGAACAAAACGCTTGACTGTATTAAGCGACTGCAGAGTGAGGGGTTTGTGGATTCGGAAACCGGTATTTCAGCCACACAATTGCTGGCGCTTACCTGGATTGCCTTACAAAAAGCATGTGCCAAAGAAAGGTTGAGGTCTTTAAGGCCTTCAGTCATTATGGGGCTACAGCTGGACGCCTTTCAGGAGGCCTTTAGCGCAACACATTTTGCAAAATCACAACCATCATCATCGAGCGAAGTCAGCATGACGATGACAATAAGCCCCTCAGGTTCTTGAGCGGCTTTCGGGATAAGGGCGCGCACAGTTGCATCACCGCGCCCTGCGGCATAAAATGGTAAAAATTCTGAACGGCCTCTCCGGGAAGTCCTGCATGAAAAAGCACCTGCTGCTGGTTGTAATGCTCAGCGTCATCACTGGCGCAGAAGCGGCCGATCGTATTGCAAAAGGTCTTGAAAAATCAGCGACCTGCGTGGCCTGCCATGGTCCGGCCGGGATCAGCCCAAACCCCCTCTGGCCCAATCTCGCCGGCCAGCATGCCCCTTATCTGTTAAAACAGATGCAGGACATGAAAGCGGGAAAAACCCGAAATGTTCCGGTAATGACGGCCATACTGGCGAATCTTAGCGATGAAGACCTCACCGATTTGGCGGCTTACTATGCCTCACTGCCCCACCCGATTGGCAAAACCCCAAAAGCGGCGATTGCGCCCGGTGAAAGGCTGTATCGAGGCGGCAATTTTGAACGCCATATTACGGCCTGCATCGCCTGCCACGGACCTGGCGGCCTTGGCAACAGTGAGGCCGGCTTTCCGGTTATCTCGGGGCAGAATGCCGCCTATACCGCCCAGCAGCTTGCTGATTTTCGCGACAAAAAGCGCGCGAACGATTACAATGCCATCATGCGCGACATCAGTGCCCGCATGACGCAGGAAGACATGAACGCTATCTCGGCCTATGTTGCCGGCTTGTATCAGGAATAACCCTATGTTGAATACGCTTCGCTCCCGCCTTAAGGCGCTCTTCACGCTCTCACTGCTCCTGATGCCGCTGTTCGCGGCTGCCGCCATTGTTGAAGGCGAGGATTATCAAGTGCTTGCAGCCAAACCCGCCGGAAGCGGCGCGGTGCTTGTGCGTGAGTTTTTCAGCTTTGGCTGCCCCGCATGCTACCGGCTTGAGCCGACCCTGCAGCAATGGGTGAAAGCCGAAGGCAAAAAGATTCGTTTTGTTCGCACGCCCGTCATCTTCAGGCCCGCCTGGGAAGTGTATGCCAGAGCGTGGTATGCGAGCGACACACTCGGTTTGAGCGACGCCATGGCCCCCAAACTCTTTGCTGCCGTTCAAGACGAGAAGCATCCCCTTGAAAGTAATGCGGAAATGATAGCCTTTTTCGTAGAAAATGGCGTTCAAAAAGACGTTGCCGAGAGTGCGTTTACCCATTCCATGGCCATGGATATGGCACTGGGCCAAAGCGTGGCGCGCATGAGTGCGGCACACATCAATGCCGTCCCGGCGATTGTGGTCGGAAACCGTTACAAAACCGACTTACAGATGGCAAAAAGCCCCGAAAGGCTTCTGGAAGTGCTCGATTACCTCGTGAAAAAGGCGCAGACTGCCTGATGACAGTCGGTTATCCACGCGCAGTATCCGACTGCCCGGGGTCTTCAAGGCTCAGCATGCCGGTATTAAAATCATACGCAAAAATCTCGGCATAACGCCCCCAGTCAATAAGGGTGTGCAGCACCCGGTCGGCTTCTTTTTCGCTGAGGTAGTCTTCAAGCTTCGTTAGAAAACGCTCTTCAGAAACACGGTGCCCCGCTTTTTCATCAAGAATACGGCGGATATAACGCGCAAGCGGCACCTTCTCAAGCAGGCGTTCGGCAAAGAGGCGTTTACGTGCCTGCAAATCCGCATCGGCAAACTGGCGCCCAAGCTCGCTTAAGTGAATATCACCATCGGAAACCCGGGCAAAGCCCAGAATTTCAAGCGTCTCAAGAATGGGGAACAAATCATCGATGTTCATCATCAGCTCATCGGCGAGTTCCGGGAGGTCAATGTGCTGCTCAAAAGACGTCATGGTATCGATTAAACCGGAGAGCTCCGAGGGGTCAACATCCGGCAGACGATACCCAAGACCAATCTGGCGCTCACGCTGCAAACGGCGCGCACGCTCCTTCGGCCCGGTCGTCATCAGTGTGTAAATGCGGTCAACCAGCGCCTGAAACTCTGGGGTATCGGTATTGCGAGGCTGTGGCAGGGAAACGTGAAGTTCTGCGCGGATATAGCCCGGGTCGCTGTCGAAAACCACAATCCGGTCGGCAAGCATCGCCGCTTCCTCAATGTTGTGGGTAACGAGCAGAATGCCGTTCGTATTGGTTTTTCGCCCTTCCCAAAGCGCCAGCAGGTCGGACTTCAGGTTTTCTGCCGTTAACACATCCAGTGCGGAGAAAGGCTCATCCATCAAGAGGATATCGGGATTGATAACGAGCGCTCGCGCAAAGCCCACGCGCTGGCGCATGCCGCCTGAAAGCTCTTTGGGATAAGCCGACTCAAAACCGTCAAGGCCGATGATATCAATCGCTTCAATCGCGCGGCGACGACGCTCTTCGCGTGAAATGCCCTGGGCTTCAAGCCCGAGTTCCACGTTCTCAAGAACCGTGAGCCATGGCATCAGAGCAAAAGACTGAAACACCATCGCAATGCCCGATACTGGCCCCCTGACCGGACGCCCGCGGTAGGTGACTTCACCGGCAGTCGGTGCCACAAGTCCGGCAATAATGCGAAGCAGCGTGGACTTTCCGGAGCCCGATTTTCCAAGGAGTGCTACAATTTCGCCTTTGTTCAGTTCAAAATTCACATCCTGCAATACCAGCAAATCCTGATTTGCCGCGCGGCGGAAGGATTTTCGCAGGTTATGAATGGCAATAATAGTTTCAGGCATCAGTCTCTCAATAGCTGTGAAAACGCTCATGCGCAAGCCGATAGAGCGGGCGCCAGAGCAGATGGTTAAAGGCCAGAACATACAGGCACATGGTGGCGGTGCCAAGGGCAATTTTAGGAAAATCCCCGGCTATCGTACTTGCCTGGATGTATTCGCCAAGCCCGGTCGCGCGCAGGGTGGTGCTGCCCCAGCTTACCCACTCGGCCACAATGCTGGCGTTCCAGGCGCCTCCGGCGGCGGTTATCGCGCCCGTAATATAAAAAGGAAAAATGCCAGGGAGTGCAAGACGCTTCCACCAGAGCCAGCCGCGCACGCCAAAATTATCCGCGGCCAGATAAAGTTCGCGGGGAATGCTTGCGGCACCGGCAATAACGTTAAACAAAATATACCATTGGGTGCCAAGAATCATTAGGGGCGTCACCCAGATTTCCACACTGAGGTCAAAACGCACAATGGCAATGACAAAGAGCGGATAAAAAAGGTTCGCCGGAAACGCGGCCGCGAACTGAATGACCGGCTGAATTTTGTGCGCAACCGAGGGGCGCAGGCCAATCCAGACTCCGACTGGAATCCACACGAGCGAGCTCGCGACAATCAACACAACCACCCGTAAAGCGGTGGCCGAGCCGAGCGCAAACACATGCAGAACTTCCTGCACGCTCAGGTAATCAAGAATAAAAAACGACAGCCAGCTCATGCCGCCCAGAAGGCTTATGACAATAAACGCCGTCCAGCCCGCGGCGAGCCATCGCCTTACAGGAGAGCTCACTGACACGGCACTCGCAGGCGCCGCTTTTCTGAACCAGCGGGCATTAATAAAGCGGTCTTTAAGAAAGCCTGTCATGCGGCTCAGATGCACGCGCAGGTGGCTGCGGCGAAACCAGTCGACCAGCCATGACTGATAAGCCTCTTCATCCGGTACCTGCTCCATGCGGAATTTTTCTGACCATGCAAGCAGCGGGCGGAAAAAAATCTGATCATAAAGAAAAATCACTACCACCATGGTAAAAATTGCCCAGCCCACCGCCACCAGATTATGCTCGGCAATCGCCATGGCAATATAGGAACCAACCCCTGGCAGGCGGATGTCCTGGTGCGCCACGGCAATGGCTTCGGAGAGCACCACAAAAAACCAGCTGGCGCTCATCGATACCATCATGTTCCAGATGAGGCCCGGCATGGAAAAAGGCACTTCCACCTTCCAGAAACGCTGCCAGGCAGACAGCTGGAACATGTCAGAGGCCTCACGCAAATCATGTGGCACGGTAATAAGCGCCTGGTAAAAACCAAACGTAATGTTCCAGACCTGAGCGGTGAAAATCGCAAAAATCGAAGCGCACTCCGGCCCCAGAAGGCTGCCTGGAAAAAGATGGATAAATCCTGCAACGGTAATCGAGAGAAAGCTCAGCACCGGTACCGACTGCAGCACGTCAATGGCAGGAATGATAACCTGTTCTGCGCGGCGGTTCTTGGCGGCAAGCGCGCCAACGATGAGCGTAAAGAGGAGCGAGAGTGTCAGCGCAATAAACATGCGCAACACGGTGCGCAGCGCGTAAAAAGGCAGCATGGAAGGCGCGAGCGAAATCGGCAGCGGCTCTCCCAGCTGATAGGGGCTTGCCATCTGGTTGCCGGCAAAGGCCAGAAAAAACAGCAGCGCAAACACGAGCACCAGCAGCAGCACATCCCAGCGGTTAACGAGACGGCTGATGGCATCGCGGTTGGCAAAATAATAACGACTCTCACCCACAGGCGCTCTCCACAGGGGCATGGACGCCCAAAAGCGCAATTATACCCGAGTTTCAGCAAAATGCGCGTTTTTAAGCTTGGCTTTTCTGTGTACCGGATGATTTTTCAAAGACACATACCAAAGATGCAGCTATCCGGCCTTGACGCGACAATTTCGGTAACGCAAACGGGCACGCAGACGTTATGCGTTTTTTGTCCAGCACAGCGCGGTTTTTTTAGTTGAATTTCGAACCTGTGTACGGGACAAAAAATCGTTGTCTTCCCAGAGCTCATGCTGGAGTTAGCCCCGTGCCGGCACATGGATGGGTTCCCGCCTACGCGGGAATGACAGGATTCGGGTTGTGAGCAGAGGTCAAAATCTCTCCCACACTGTCTTCCCCGCGCAGGCGGGGATCCATTCGGGATGTGGCACGGAGCCAACGCATGGAACGATTCAGCCTGGTCACGGTACAAAAATACACGTGAATCCACCGGCGCGGAAAAAATGTCCCGTACACAGATTTCGAACTTAAGCCTTAGCTAAGCTTTAAATGCTAAAATGTAGTCATTATTGATAACCAAGAGTACACATTATGGCTGCAGGTAACGCGATTTATCACTTAATTTCTGTGCCGGATAGTTTAGGCTCTGAGTTATCGGTGGGTACAACTTTTGCTAACTTTGCTGAATTTGCTAAATTTCATGCGGCGCAAAGTCAGTTAAACATAAAAAAAACAGACGGCAATCCTGAACACCATGTTGGATATTGTGAACTTAAAGGCAGACGTACCGAGCAGGAAGATGCCCTCGCTGTGTCTTTTTACCCTTCAATCGAACTTACGCCTCAGGAAATTGGGCATCGCCTCTGGACCACCAACATTACTCTGGACGCCGAACTGAGCGACGCAGCTATCGATGCACGCATGCAAGGAACCACGGTATCTCAAACCGTTTATGACGGAAAAAATCACCTCATAACAGCAACGCTTGGAGATGCAGTCTCTTTTGCTGCGGTCTTTGATGAACATGGCAAAGTGCGCCACGTTGTACGGCTTAATTCCGTGTTACACAATGGGGACAACGAGGACGAAGCAGCACGCGTTGAGGGGGCTGGAGGCTTTGTACTTTTCAAAAGAGTCAATGGTCAGTTAAGCGTATTCCGCGCTATTGGAGATACGGCGTTTAAGGCTCAGGATAATCGACTTGTCATCCCAGAGTCTCAGATTGATATTACGAATCTTGATGACCTGGTAACTGCTGCGGGTTTAGAGCCAAACTCACCCTGTTCGATTAAAATAATTACGACCTGTGACGGCTTTACCGAAGTGACGCATGGGAAAGCAGACAGCGACTATCTTAAAGAAAAACTGGAGAGCTACCAGGGTGATACTGATGATGAAAAGAGCCTCGCTGAATATCTTGCTGGAGCAGCGTTTGCAGATAAATCTCAAGACAACATCTCCGTATCGTGCGTTGCCGTTAAAAAAGGCCAGCCCTTCCTTCAGGGGGTATACGATGGGCATGGTGGACATCAAGTAGCAGCTTACGCGGCTCAACATGCAGGCAAGCGCTTTGAGCAAATCCTGGCCTTGAGCCCCGAAGCTTATGAGGCATTGAATCATGGTATCTACACCAATCCTGATGCAGGCAATCAGGATAATCCAAATGACCCTATATGCCCGACTGATCCTTCGCTGGCTGTAAGCGCAAGTTCGAGTTCGAGTTCGAGTGCAAGCCCAAGCTCAAGCTCAAGCTCAAGCTCAAGCTCAAGCCCAAGTTCAAGCTCAAGCCCAAGTTCAAGTTCAAGCTCAAGCCCAAGTTCAAGCTCAAGCGCAAGTTCAAGCTCAAGCGCAAGCGCAAGTTCAAGCTCGACTGCCCAGGCATCTTTGAATATTCAGGCGTTTTACCCATACTATGTTCCGCCTGAAAGACGTACTAACCCAGCGTCAAGTCCCAGCACAAACCGCTGGTGGGGATTTTTTGGCGGTCATGCGTCTCCTGTACGCTGGGATTCGCGCCAGTTCCCAAATGTGAACTATAACGGGTTAACGGGCGATTCGTTAAAATCGGCGATACTTGATCATTTTTCTCGTGAACTTGCCCGAGCTGCGGCGCCAGACCAGTATCTTGTAGACAAAGAGGGACAGTTTCTTGCTGCCGTCAACCGGTTAATTCCAGGTAATGAACCCAATAGCTTTGCCTTACCGGCTGATATTGAAGCCTATAAGGTACTTGCAACCAGCCAGAGCAGGCGCACACATTGCCGAACCGACTCCATCATCGCTTTTAATGCCATGGTCATGGACATTGCCCAAAGATTGAACTTTAGCCGGGATACGATGCGTACTTTAGAACAAAGACTTGCGTTTGCCGAAACCAGCGCGAGAGCACCCGCACCCGAAAGTACGCATGGTCCTTTCTGAAAAACGCACCGTAGGACTCGCATTTTTTACACCTGCGGGTCTACAATCAGCATAATGACGCGTTTGATTGGGAGACTGTTCGATGCCTGTGCACCTGATGCGATTTTTTATGCTTTGCCTGCTCGCGCTGCTTCCCTGGCAGCTGCTTGCCGCTCCGTCCCCGGTGGCATTTTCCGTGTGGGTGAATGAAGCCATTGTCGCCACATGGACCTGGGATTATCGCGATTATCTCGTGCAACAGGGGCAGATTGCGCATTATTTTACGGCCGAGGGCTGGATAAATTACAGTAATGCGCTCAAAGCCTCGGGCCTTATCGATGCCGCACAAAAAAATCGCTACAGCGTGAGTGCCGTTGCCATCGCCCCACCGACTGTGACCGTGGCCAGTAAAGGCGTCTGGAAGGGCGAAATGCCCCTGCTCGTAGTGTACAAAAATCCGCAGTACACGCAGAAACAATCGCTGATGGTCACGGTCTTTTTTACCGAAACATCAGGCGACACCGGTGTGCGCGGACTGGCCATATCCAGCATGCAGTCAGCCGTTATTCAAAAACCCTGTATCTGCGGCCCGGATACCGATGGTGCAACTCCTGCGGCACCTGCCGGGGCTGCTTCAAACCCTTGAAAGCATTATCCGTATTAAAGCCTGCATATCTGGCATTTCGAGGTACTCCGGGTATATAATCCCCTCCCACAGCAAAGGATTTGTGAGAGAATGCAATGATTGCCAGAACACCGCTGCACGCCAGTCATATCAAGGCCGGAGCGCGCCTGACGGACTTTCACGGCTGGGAAATGCCGCTGCACTACGGCTCTCAGATTGAAGAACACCACGCCGTACGCCGCCATTCCGGGATGTTTGATGTCTCGCACATGACCGTGGTCGATGTCCTTGGCGCCGGCGCCCGACAGTTTTTGCGAAAACTCCTCACCAACGATGTTGACCGCCTTGCCCATCACGGCCGCGCACTCTACAGCTGCATGTGTAACGCACATGGCGGCATTATTGACGACCTCATTGTTTACCAGCGCGCACCTGATAATTACCGCCTTGTATTGAATTCCGCCACCCGCGAGAGCGATCTTGCGTGGCTGCGCGAGCGTGTAGAAGGGTTTTCTGCAGGCCTTCAGGAGCGCCCGGAGCTTGCAATGCTTGCCATCCAGGGGCCTGAGGCCATTGCGCAAACTTCCCGCATTCTAACACCAGCGCAACAGGACGCCATTTCCACCCTGACCGCTTTTGAATGTGTGGATGTCGGTGACTGGTTTTTTGCGCGCACGGGCTACACCGGGGAAGACGGGCTCGAAATCATTCTCCCGAAAGCCGCAATCACCTCCCTCTGGGACAGCCTGCTCGAAGTCGGCGTGCGTCCCTGCGGACTGGCCGCTCGCGATACGCTGCGGCTGGAGTCCGGCCTTCTGCTCTACGGACAGGACATGGATGAAACCACAAGTCCGCTGGAGTCGGGGCTTGGGTGGACCGTGCAGTGGGAACCTTCTGACCGTCATTTTGTCGGCATGGGCGCCCTGCTGTCGCAAAAGAGCGAAGGCATTCGCCGTAAGCTCGTGGGCCTTGTTCTTGAAGGCCGCGGCATCATGCGCCATGGTCAGCGGGTCGTGGTAGAAGGCCTGCCGGATGGCATTATAACCAGCGGTGGCTGGTCACCCACGCGCGAAGCCTCCATAGCGCTTGCCCGGGTGCCGGCAAACGTGGGTAAGAATGTGCTGGTAGATATCCGTGGCACACTGGTGCCTGCCCGAGTGGGACCGCCGCGCTTTGTTCGCCACGGCGTGCCTGTTGAATTCTGATACAGAAAGGAGTTAATCATGAGCGACCTGCGATTTACCGCCACCCATGAGTGGCTGCGACAGGATGGTGATGAAGTGACCATTGGCATTACCGAGCACGCTCAGGAGCTGCTGGGCGACATGGTGTATGTCGAACTGCCGCGCGAGGGCGAAACGTTCGAGGCCGGGGCGACACTCGGCGTGGTCGAATCGGTGAAGGCGGCTTCAGACTTTTACGCGCCCATTGGAGGCGTAGTAACTGGCGTTAATCATGCGGTTAACGATAATCCTGCTCTCGTAAACACAGAACCCTTTGGTGCAGGCTGGCTCGTGCGGCTCAAACCGCAGGACAGTCGCGAGATGGATGCATTGATGAATGCCGACCAATACCAGAAAACCCTTGAACAGGATGCCTGAGTATGCCCTTCATACCCCATACAGAAGCTGACAGGGCGTACATGTTGAACGCCATTGGCATTAATGACGTTGACACGCTCTTTGAAGAAATTCCCGCCCATCTGCGGGCAAAGCCATTTACGCGCATTCCTGAAGGCGTCCCGGAAATGGTGATGCTGCGGGAGGCGGGCGAAATCGCCGCGCAAAACCGCAACGGCATCTGCTTTATGGGGGCGGGCGCTTACGAGCACCATATCCCGGCGGCGGTATGGGATATCACTTCGCGCGGTGAATTCATGACCGCTTACACGCCCTACCAGGCGGAAGCCAGTCAGGGCACGCTCGAGGTGCTCTACGAATTTCAAACCATGATTGCCGAGCTGACCGGCATGGACGTGGCCAACGCCTCGCTTTATGATGGCGCGAGCGCGCTCGCAGAAGCCGTCTTGATGAGCGTTCGCCTTGCGCGCAAACCTGACAACGCGCGCGTGCTGGTCGCGGGTACCCTGCACCCTTTCTGGCGTGAAGCGCTGGAAACCATTGTGCGTCCGCAGCATATTGAAGTGATTACCCTGCCCTTTGACCCGGTAACGGGAACGCTTGCGCCGGATGCGCTGGTTCCCTGGGAAAACGAGGACATTACCGCCCTTGTTATCGCTCAGCCTAACTTTTTTGGGGCGCTTGAATCCGTTGACTCGCTCTGTGACTGGGCACATGCACACAACAGCCTCTGTATTGCCTGCGTCAACCCGGTGTCACTGGCACTGTTAAAGCCGCCTGGTCAATGGGGCACGAAGGGCGCTGATATTGTCTGTGGTGAAGGCCAGCCGCTTGGCTCGCCCATGGCGTCAGGCGGCCCCTGGTTTGGTTTTTTCAGTACGCGCCTTGCCAATGTACGCCAGATGCCGGGAAGGCTGGTCGGAAAAACGCTTGACCGTGACGGCAACCCTGGCTTCACCCTGACTCTCCAGGCGCGCGAGCAGCACATCCGACGCGGCAAGGCGACTTCCAATATCTGTACCAATCAGGGGCTTCTGGTAACAGCCGCCACCATCCATATGAGCCTGCTCGGGCCGGATGGGCTGGAGGCCGTTGCGCGCCACTGCCACCATAATACCCGCATGCTTGTGGAGCGTCTGACCGGTATTCAAGGCGTTCGCCGCGCCTTCAGCACGCCATTTTTCCATGAATGCCTGTTAAGCCTTGATAGAGCAGTAGAGCCACTGCTGATGCAGCTCAGTGAAAAGGGCATTCTCGGCGGCTTTGCAACCGGCACACATTACCCGGAGATACCGAACGGCCTTCTGGTCTGTGCCACCGAAATGCGAACTGAGGCCGACATTGCGCGTTATGCCAAAACCCTTGAAGCACTGATGAGGAGCTGAGCCATGTTCATCGTACAACTGACCTATAAGGCTCCACTCGCGGAAGTGGACAAATACCTGCAGGCGCATCGCGAGTTTCTGGACTACCATTACCGCCAGGGGCTATTCCTCGCATCAGGCCCGATGAAGCCGCGCACCGGCGGCATTTTGATTGCCACCACCCCTTCACGCGAGCATCTTGAAGCCGTGCTGGCTGAAGACCCTTATAAGCTCGCGGAAATCGCTGATTACACGCTGATTGAGTTCATACCGGTCAAGCATCGCGAAGAAATTGCCGCCCTGATTCAACAGACGGAGGGCAACCTGTGCTGATTTTCGAACTCTCTCGCCCCGAACGCCGGGCACAGGCACAAATGCCCTCTGGCGAAACCATGGTCACGATACCTGCGGATTTTCTCAGAAAAAGCCCGCCACGGCTGCCCTCCTGCAGCGAGGGTGACGCGGTACGCCGTTACACAAAAGCATCGCAGAAGAACATGGCAATTGATACCACCATGTATCCGCTCGGCTCCTGCACCATGAAATATAACCCCCGCGGCGTGCACAAGGCAGCTCAGCTCTCGGGATTTGCCAGCCGCCATCCCCTGCTGCCAGACCGTGACAGCCAGGGATTTTTGCAGGTACTCCATACTCTGCAGGAAAACCTTTGTGAAATTACCGGCATGAAAGGGGTTTCACTGACGCCAATGGCGGGTTCGCAGGGTGAATTCGCGGGCGTTGCCATGATTAAAGCCTATCATCAGAGCCGCGGCGACACTGAGCGTGATGAAATGCTCATTCCTGATGCCGCACATGGCACCAATCCGGCTTCAGCGGCCATCTGCGGGTATAAAGTCGTTGAAATCCCAACAGAGGCAGATGGCGACCTTAACCTTGAGCTGCTTAAAAGCCAGGTCGGGCCACGCACAGCGGGCATCATGCTCACCAACCCCTCAACGCTTGGGCTTTTCATGCGCCAGATTACCGATATCGCG
Source organism: Legionella geestiana (assembly GCF_004571195.1). Lineage (GTDB taxonomy): Bacteria > Pseudomonadota > Gammaproteobacteria > Legionellales > Legionellaceae > Legionella_B > Legionella_B geestiana. Next base: position 1,495,960 of record NZ_CP038271.1, on the reverse strand, counting down.
CGCATTGTGCACGAGGCGGGTGGTCTCCTGTATTACGATGGCGCAAATCTCAATGCCATTTTAGGAAAAGTGCGCCCGGGCGACATGGGTTTTGACGTCATGCACTTAAACCTGCATAAAACCTTTGCGACCCCACATGGTGGCGGTGGACCCGGTGCGGGACCGGTTGCGGTTGGCGAGCGCCTGCTGCCTTTTCTGCCGCTGCCAACGGTGATGAAAGAGGCCAATGGGTACCGTTTTGCGACACGCGCTGACCTGCCGCAGAGCATTGGTCGTTTATCTGGCTTTATGGGAAATGCGGGCATTCTGTTGCGCGCGGCTTTTTACATCCGCCTGCTCGGGCGTGAGGGCCTTGTACGGGTGTCTGAATACGCAACACTCAATGCCAATTACCTGCTCACCCGTCTGCAGCAGGCAGGTTTCAGCGCCGCATGGCCCAATCGCCGCGCTTCGCATGAATTTGTGCTGGGCTTAAGCCCCGAAAAGAAACAGTTTGGCGTGAGTGCGATGGATGTTGCCAAACGCCTGCTCGATTTTGGCTACCATGCTCCCACCACGTATTTCCCGCTGCTCGTGCCGGAGTGCTTCCTGATTGAGCCAACGGAAACCGAAAGCTTAAGCTCGCTCGATGGCTTCGTGGCGGCGATGGCTTCAATTCGCCAGGAAGCGCAGGAAAACCCCGAGTTGCTCCATACAGCACCGCATACCCTGCCGGTGAAACGGCTTGATGATCTCAAAGCGGCGCGGGAGCCAAATCTCAATTATTATGGGGATGTTTAGGTGTATGCGATGCCGGGCGCGGCGGTGCATGGCGTGGGCTGTTAAGCCCGGGAATGGATGCATGACATGGCCTTTTGACCATGAATAACATCCCGTGCCGGGCTTCGCGATGCTCAGCCCAGCCTACAAAAAACCCATTAAATACAATGATTTATTTTAAATAAGGGCCGTAGCCTGCGCTGATAAGCGCGGGACAGGATGCGCGAAAAAAACATCCAGCCTTTGGGGATACCCGATGCCGGGCTTCGCTGTGCTCAGCCCAGCCTACAAAAAAACAATAAAATCAATCAATTAAATAAAACTTGGCCGTAGCATGGGCTGTTAAGCCCGGGAATGGGTGCATGAAAAGCCTTTTGACTATGAATCACACCCGATGCCGAGCTTCGACACAGGCGCATCCCCGTGCTCCGAAACAAGCGCATGAAGCAGCCTGGCAACAGGGGTGCCTTGCTCGAGCCTAAAGAACCGTAGAAGTTCGGGAACACTTCCTTTTGCGCAAGTACGGTAATAGGCCCGGGTCTCATCGCTGCGAAACAGAAAGCGATTCAGCCGACGCATATCACAAAAGCCTGTTTTTTCTCGCGCCTCACGGGGTACATCAAACAGCACCTGAATGAGTGCCTGCTTCGCAAGGTGTTCACGCGTTAGCGTATCCTGATTACGGGCATCTCGCACAAACGCCTGCATCACATCGAGCTGATACGCTACATGGCGCGGCACGCTCCTGCTGGCGCGAGGCGTGTCGGCAAACCTCACCGACTCACCTCCAAACCAACCGGTATCCCAGGTGGTCGTGCGAATATGCGACTGAATACGGGCAAGGAGCGCCACGGCGTGACCCGGATCATTTTCAGAAAGCACATCAAGGCACTTGCGTGAACCGGTATAACTGCCAAGGCGCATTGTGGGTTTACATTCGGCTGGAGACCTCGATGGTGAGAAAAATCCATGATCATATTGGTGCCGATTGAGGGAGCCCTCTTCCCCTCCCTGATGCCCCGCCGTACCCTCTTCTTCTCGCCGAGACGTCAGGAGAATCGGCTCAAATCCATCAGATGACAGAGAAACATCAGGGGAGCTTGGACTGTCATCCGTGTGGTAATTAACAGAAAATACTGCGGAGCCTTCTTCCCCTTCCTGAAACTCCGCCGCAACCTTTTCCTCTCGCTGAAGCGTCAGGGGAACCGGCACCAATTCAGCGGATGACGGAGAAACATCCGGGGAGCACGAACTGTCATACGCGTTATCGTTAAAAGAAATTACCTCGTAGCCTTCTTCCAATTCCTGAGACTCTGACGATATTTCTTCTTCCAAAGAGTCAGTACTGCTTCCCAATGAAGATTCTGATGAGGTAGCGCTCGTTGAAGCAGCGTCCTCTAAACACTCTTCATCTGAGGAGTGTATTGTGGGCAGTTTAGCAGCGTCGGTTTGCAGAGATTGCATGCCTTGAAGCAAATGCTCCCGACTTGCGTGGCTACCTTTACACAACGCCAGCCAGTTTCTTAAGATTTTAATAAATTCAATATCAAACAAAGAATTACGCTTATTAGCCTTGTCAAGATAGTGCCTGTCAAGCGCTTTCAAAGCCCGAAAGCGCACGGACAAATCCTGACGATTTATCTGCGTTAATAATACCGGCAGGCTCCAGTGATGAGTCCCACTGCCCGATACCGGCTGCGCTTCGAGAAACCGCCTGACCTCATCCCCACCCAGTGCGACCTGCACATCGTTGATGAATTGAATAATTTTCTCGATATGCTGACGCGAGCCAGCCTTTGTGGAACCGTTCGGCATGTTTACAACTCCTGAGGCCATAAGCGGCGCAATATAGCACACAGAACGCATTTTCACGACAGTGCGCGCATTAAATTGCACAAATGCATGCGCTGGTAAAAAAAACTTTGCGGATACGCAAAAATGCGCTATAACGGAATGACCCGTATCAAGGATTGACGGGATTTACACCATTTTTTAATGGGGTACATTTTTTTCATGGAGAGAAAAAATGAACAGTAAAGTGTTTTCACAACGCTTTAATCAGGAATTGTCCAGCCTTGGGTTTCCCGATGACCCTGCTGAAAAAACCAAGGCCGTTGCCAAGGTTTTTGCGGTGAATCGTCATCTGGCCAATTCCATGATTCTCGGGTACAGCATGCCGCCCGCGGACAAGCTTGATGGCATTGCCCGTATTCTGGAAGTCTGCCCCAAATGGCTTGCGGGCGAGTCAGCCAGAAAAAAAGGCTATCCCGTTCGAGAAATGGAAGAGGCGTAAGGGGTGCGCGGGTCTTCCTGGTAACAGCTGACCCGCCCCTGAAAAGCTTTTAGAACGAGTGATGAGATTATGGAGTGTCTGAGTTACTGCATCGCCAACACCCTGGACCTTGCGAAACTTGACCAGTTTTTCAAAGCCGAGTCCTACGGGTTCGTGCCAACACGTGCGCGTGGCGTTCTCAAACTGATTGCGCCTGACAGTCGCCAGTCCATCTATCTCTTCAAAAACGGCACGCTCGTTTCATGGGGGCTGAAGCGCTATCGCATGCGCTTCTGGCTGGATTTGATTCGCCCCTTTGCTGAAGGCCCCATCAAGATCCCGGTGCACGATGAATTTATCTATCGACTCGGCGAAAAAACCTCCATTGGCCCGCATGACTACTTTGATGTCGACTGTGTTTATCTCGATGAAGACAGTGACGAACTGCGTCTTGCACTGTCTTACGGTTTTTCGCAGTCGGTGAAGCTGCAATATTTTGAAACGACACTCGAACTCCTGATTGAGAAATTCAGCCCTTTGATTCGCAAAACCTCAAAGCGCAACGCGAGCCGCATTTCCCGCCATAAAATCCGCGCGGTTATTGGCGAAATTCTTGAAGCCAAGAGCGAAATGAATCTTATCAGTAACTTTCTCTATCACCCCAAGTACTTCTGGCAGCATCCAACGCTTGAAGAGTATTACATACTGCTCGAGCGTTACCTGCATATCCAGCGGCGCGTGAACGCCATCAACCACCGGCTTGATACGCTAAGCGAGATTTTCGACATGTTCAATGGCTATCTGGAAAACCGCCATGCACACAGTCTGGAAATTATCATTATCGTCCTTATCACGATAGAAATACTCTCAAATGTCCTCAACTTCCATTTCTGAAAGAAAGACGTTGTTAAAATCCGAGTGCGTGGCTGGCGCCAGTACGCTGTTGACCGTCCTCTGGATTGCGTTCGCAAACCCCGTCATCCTTGGCGCTGCCGGAATGGACCAGGGCGCTGTGTTTTCGGCAACCTGTCTGGTGGTCGGATTAGGCTGTCTGCTCTGTGGGATTTATGCCCGGGCGCCGGTTGCCATTGGCCCCGGTATGGCACTGGCCGTATATTTCAGCTACAGCGTTGTCCAGGGCATGGGGGTAAGCTGGCAACAGGCACTCGCGATGGTCTGCGTCTCCGGCGTGCTCTTTGGGATTTTGAGCCTTACCCGCCTGCTGCAATGGCTGGTGGAAGCCATTCCTGTCACGCTCCAGGTGGGCATACTCGTTGGCATCAGCCTGCTCATCGCGCTGATAGCCCTGCGCACCAGCGGGATTATTGTGAGCGATGGCCTCCTTCTGATGCATCTTGCTGACTTTCACAATGCCCACGTGCCGCTCTTTTTTGGCGGCTTTCTGCTCATTATGCTGCTCGATTATTATCAGGTGCCGGGCGCAATTATTCTCGGTATTCTCGGTACCAGCGCCTTATCACTGCTGTCTGGGCTGTCGCCATGGCATGGCATAACCGGCATGCCACCCGCGCTGACCCCTGCCCTTTTCGCGCCAGATTTTGCAGGCATCGCCCATGCATCGGTCATTAAGCCCATTTTTGCTTTCTTTCTTATCGCACTCTTTGATGCTACGGGCACCCTGATGGGACTCTTAACGCCCTCGCTGTTTGCCACAAAAGAGCTGCGTGACAAAACCCTCTGCAAATGCCTGCGCGCGAATGCGCTTGCGACCATTGCCGCGGGTTTTATCGGTACCGCCAATACCTCGCCCATGATAGAATCGGCCGCCGGTATCGCCGCCGGAGGGCGCACGGGTCTCAGCGCGCTTGTCACAGGAGCGGGATTTTTGCTTCTGCTCTTTTTCTACCCCCTCGCACAGGCCATTCCGGTGTATGCCGTGGGCCCGGCGCTGCTCTTTGTCGCCTGCTCAATGATGCGCAACATCAGCCATATCGACTGGTCAGAGCCTCTGGAGGCACTGCCTGCGGCACTCACCATCCTGCTTATTCCTTTTTCCGGCTCAGTTGCCGATGGCATTGGGGCCGGTGTGCTGACGCTCACCCTCGCAAGACTTTTAACACGCCGCCACCCAGGAAAGCTGCTCCTTGGGCTAAGTGCCGTGTTCGTGGTGTTTTTCGCGATTCAGTAAACCGGAAAATCCGATGCCGGGCTTCGCGGTACTCAGCCTGGCCGATAAGCAGTTGTTTTATAAATAAAACCTTGTAGCCTGCGCTGATAAGCGCGGGAGGGATGCCTGAACAAACATCCGACAGATGATGACATCCGATGCCAGGCTTCGCTTCGCTCAACCCAGCCTACAAAAAACCCATTAAATACAATAACTTATTTGAAATAGCGCCGTAGCCTGCGCTGATAAGCGCGGGACAGGATGCTCGTAATAAACATCCGGCCTTTGGGGATGCCCGATGCCGGGCTTCGCCATGCTCAGCCCAGCCTACAAAACCGTTTAAATACAATAACTTATTTGAAATTGCGCCGTAGCCTGCGCTGATAAGCGCGGGACAGGATGCGCGAAAAAAACATCCGGCCTTTGGGGATACCCGATGCCGGGCTTCGCTGTGCTCAGCCCAGCCTACAAAACCGTTTAAATACAATAACTTATTTGAAATTGCGCCGTAGCCTGCGCTGATAAGCGCGGGACAGGATGCGCGAAAAAAACATCCGGCCTTTGGGGATACCCGATGCCGGGCTTCGCTGTGCTCAGCCCAGCCTACAAAAATTTAATAAATACAAATACTTAATAAACTTATGGTTTTATAGATGATTTAACGGCGTTCGGGCGCAACGGGATATGAATCTCGGAAGGATAGTCATACGCGGCGCCATTGGCCATATCAATCGCAGCTCCTGCAGCACCGCCAAGCAGCACATTCCCAAAGGCCGCCGGTTTGGTAAGGGATTTTATCGAAAGTTCGTTTTTGGCATAACCGTCTTTCTCGCAGCGCACTAAAAGATTGTTATAGCTGCGATGCACTGTTACGCTCGCGGGAGTCTCGTTGATGTACCATTTCCCTTTATTATTCTCAAGCACGCATTGAGCACCCTTTACCGGATGAGTAGTGACGGAAAGACTTTGATGGGTACCACTGACGACAGAGGCGCAGCCAGAAAGCGCAATAATGCACGCAGCAAGTGTCATACACTTTTTCATGTTTGTATTCCTTTTCCATTATGTCAGACTTGATGGGCATGCAAAATCCTGCATAGCCCGCGCGGAGTCTAGCATGGACAGGAAAAAGTGCAATGGTTTACAAGGCGTTATCACGCAAACCACGACTGTGGCAAAAGGCACGCCAGAGAGACTGTCCGTTCCATGCGAGCGCCTCCTCAGCACCGTACAGGGTCTGCTCCAGCGTAGAAAGTGCCTCCTGCAGCGGTACGCTGTCGACACGAACGCGGATGTCTGCAAGGTTTAGGAAACGCGCATCCGGCCAAACTTGACGCGCGAGAGCCAGCAGCGCCTGCTCAGCGGCCTGTGCATTGTTATGACGGCAGGCACGGCGCAAAGCGCGGCGCCCCCGCTTGAGCGTACGCGCGCCTCGATGCGCACGCCACCACCAGCAAAAAACGGTCGAAAGCCAGCCCGCCCCCAAGGCTGCTGCAAGCCAATAAGAATAACCCCCGGCTTTCGCAGGCAACACGTGCTGCGGTTGTAAGACGCGTGGTGCAGGCGTAGTTTTTTCAGGATTAAGCGCTTCAGCTGCTGGCACGACCCGTATCTTCAGGGGCGGCAGGGACGCGCTTTCCGTTTTACCGGTCTGTGCGTTATACCAGGGAACCTGCACGCCCGGCAAAGTAATTTCGCCTGCGGTGTCGAGCACCCAGGTCACTTTTTGTATGAGCGTTCCAAGCACCCTGTTGTCTGAAATCCGGGTTTGAGCTTTAGGGGTTTCAGGATAGGCATTGGCACCATTAACCGTATCAAACGTCAACGCTGGCAACAGCTCGCCGGGCGCACCCGCCGCTTCAATGCGAATGGTGCGGGAAATAGCGCTGCCGACTTTAAACACCCTTGCCGAGGTATCATAGCGTTCTGAGAGTTTCACATCATTTGCAATCAGCCACAGTTTATCGCTAAAACGCTCTAAAATGGGCTTGACGGTAAGGGAGACCGGTTTAGCCCGCACCTTAATGCGGCGCGGTACCGTATCGAGCACCAGCGCGCGCAGGAAGGGCGGTTTTATCGTGAGAGGACCACTTTTTTGCGCAAACACCGCATATTGCTGCTCATCCACGGTGTAGGCTTCACCGTTCATAACTTCGCGGTATGTGCGTACATTGCCAAGCGGCACTATCAAGCCATCATCTATGGCAGGCGGCGTATATTGCGACTCAAGAAGTTGCTGGCTGGAATACAGGCGAACCGTCAACACCACCTGTTGATTCACAAACGGCGTGGCGGTATCCACCTGGGTATTGAACCACAATCCGTCACGAGAGCTGTCTGGAACATCTGGTGTCGCAGCAGACGATGTCGACTGTGGGCGTGGTGGCGCACCCGCTCCTGAAACGATGAGTGTTTGTGCCGGCGTTGACTGGGTGCCTATCGTAATAGAGGGGATCTTCAGCATGCCGGAATGTTTGGGAACAGCAAGAATCGTCCAGACACTTGAGGTTTGCGCCTGCCCGTTTACTGCGCGGTACTCGATACTGCGTGATGTTCCGGTGATGGTGAAATCGCCCTGCAGCGGCGTTAAATCCGGCATCGCCGAGGCATCCTTACCGTGTACGATAAGGGTTATCTGCACCGGCTCTCCCGCCTGCGCGGGCTGTGGCGTTATTCTGAGCGTTACCGCGGCCATCACGGCCTGCACCAGCACACACCCTAAAAACAATATTGCCCATCGTTTCATGGATTCCACCCGCGTTGTCTGCGCCAGTGATCGCGCTGAAATTTCTCCCGTAATAACCCGCCCGGGTCATCCGGTATCAGCTGCAGCCACCGTGCATTGGTTTTTTGTGTTTCCTGCTGCTGCTTGTCCTGCTGCTTGTCCTGCTGCTTGTCCTGCTGCTTGTCCTGCTGTTGCTTGTCCTGTTGCTGCTTGTCCTGTTGCTGCTTGTCCTGTTGCTTGTCCTGCTGCTTGTCCTGCTGCTTGTCTTGCTGCTTGTCCTGCTGCTTGTCTTGCTGTTGCTTGTCCTGCTGTTGCTTGTCCTGTTGCTTGTCCTGCTGTTGCTTGTCCTGCTGTTGCTTGTCCTGCTGCTGTTCTTTCAAAAGCTTTTCTACGATAGTGCGGTTAAAGCGGGCGTCTTCAAGACCAGGATCACGCGAAAGTGCCTTGTCATAGTTGGCAAGCGCCTCCTGATACTGACCCGCCTGCGCACGGGCGTTACCAGCGTTGTAATAGCCTGTCGCAGTATCCAGCGCTTCAAATGACTTTGCTGCCTCAATAAACGCACCGGCCCGGTAAGCCGCTGAAGCATGCCAGTCCGGCTGTTCAAACTGTTTTAATGCACCGGCAAAGTCTCCCTTTTGCATTAAGGTCTGTGCCTTTTGATTGGGCGTTTGCCAGAGCGAGTCCCATGAGAGTGCAAAAACGGGAGGCGAGAGCAGCAGGAAAAGCAGGAGTGTACGCTTCATGATGCCTCCCGGCCTCGCCGCCAGAGCGGCAGCAGGAAAAACAGTGCTGGAATAATGAGCCAGCGTCCCTCATCCCGCCAGCGTGAAAATGCCTCATCACGTGCACGTTCAACACGCATGCCTTTCAGCGCAAGCCAGGAAGTAATATCGGCCTTGTCATCGGTAAATTTCAAAAGCTTTCCGCCACCCGTGCGCGCCAGTTCGGCAAACGCCACAGACTTACCGCCGTCAGCCCGCACCGCCAGCATAGAGGTAAGTATTCCTTCTCGTTTAAGCCTTGCCGCCGTGTCAAAAGCGTTTGAATCAGGAGGGGTCGCGGCGAGAACAAGAATCTGGCCACCGTTAAAACCTGCCTGTTTTAAGAGCTTCTCTGCTTCATCGAGTGCTGCATCAAGGCGGGAGCCGGCCACCGGCATGACATCCAGCGTCAGTGAAGGGAGCAGCTCTGAAATCGTCTTCCCGTCATTCGTCAGCGGCGAAACGAGAAACGGCTCGCTGGTATAGGCAATGAGTCCAAAGGGACCGGCATCCGTTTGATTGAATATGTCGTAGAGTTTAAAGCGGGCGCGCATGAGTCGGTCAGGGGCCAGGTCTTTCTGCGCCATTTGCTCGGACATGTCGAGTACGAGCACCCGGGGTTCCACGGATTCAAAAGATGGCATCGGCAGTTTCTTCCAGGCAGGTCCGGCAAGAGCCAGCACCATGCAGACAAGGGCGGCCATCAGCCAGCCACCCAGACCCATGGTGCGTACGCCGGCCGTATTGTGCAGAAGAAATGGCAACAGGTGCGCATCCGCCGCCTGCGTCCAGGCGCCTCCATGCAACCGTTTTCGCGTGAACAGCAGCATCAGTCCCAAAGGAATTAACGCCAGTAGAGCTTCGGGGCGCAGGAAATGAAAGTCGCTCATGCCGCACCTCGCAAACGAAGCCTGCGCCCGCGCAGGGCTTCAAGAAAGCCAAGTAACAGCGCGCCTGTCAAGGGCCACGGGTAGTACTCAATCTGCGGGCGCAGAGAGGATTGCTCCTGCTCGACCGGCTCAAGGCGGTTGATGGTGTCGTAGATATTGGCAAGCGACTGCGTATCGGTCGCGCGGAAATACCGCCCATCAGTGATGCGCGCAATTTCCTGAAGGGTTGCCTCATCGAGTTCCGGGTTGGCCGTACCTGCAAAAAAATCGGGAAAATTCTGCATCGGCTCATCTGCCCCAAGGCCAATGGTGTACACGCGAATACCGGCGTCTTTGGCAAGGGCTGCGGCACGCAGGGGCGTCAACATGCCCGTATTGCTGACCCCATCTGTCAGAAGAATGGCAACACGTCCCTTTTGGGGCGTGTTCTGCATGCGCTTGACGGCAAGCCCGAGCGCGTCTCCAATGGAGGTGGTATTGCCCGCAAGGCCCACACTCGCATCTTTAAGGCGCTCGAGAACGTTTTTTCGGTCAAACGTCAGCGGCGTCTGCAGATAGGCGCGTGTACCGAATACTATCAATCCAAGCCGGTCGCCCACCCGTTCATTCACAAACGCACTGGCAGCGCGCACCACTGTTGCAAGGCGCGTTGCGGGAGCACCGTTGTAAGAAAAATCATCCTGCTCCATGCTGCCCGAAATATCGAGCACCAGCATGATGTTATAGCCCTGCCGCTTAAGCGGCAGCGGCTCCCCAACCCAGCGCGGACCTGCCAGCGCAAACACCAAAAGCACCCAGACCAGCGACAGCAGCATCAGCGAGGCAACGCGTTTGGCGGCGACCGGCGCTAAAGCCTGAGCAGCCACAATCGAATAAAACGGCACACGCACGGCTTGTTCGAGTCTCGGCGCATATGCCGGTAACAAAAGGATAAGAAGGGGCGGCAAAGTCAGTAGCCAAAGCGCCGAAGGGGTTGCCAGTTCAAACATGCGTCCTCCGGCGTTCAGTGATAAAAGCACGGACATCGGCAAACGGGGGTGCGGCCTCCATGGGGGCCCTCGCCATGAATGGCCACTCAAGCAGTGCGGCACGTATATCCGAATGCACACTCTCAAAGCCTTTTTCCTTCAGGAAATCATACCACGCCTCCCCCACAAGGCCATCAACGGTGGCTTCGGGGAAACGTGCTTTAGCCATACGGCGCACAATGGCTGAGAGCTCCCGGCAGGCCATCGCCGCATCCCCGGTGCTCAAAAACTGTTCTTCGCATGCCACAAGTGCGGAAAGGCACGCGCGTCTGGTTGCGGTGCGACGGCGATACTGCATCCAAAGGGCGATACCCATGAGAGGCAGCAGCACCAAAAGGCACAACAGCAGCCACCAGCCCGGCGCCGGTGGCCACCAGCCAATGGGGGAAGGCAAATGGATATCCCGCAGTTGTGAAAGTGCCTCAGCTGCCGCCACGACTCCTCCCTGGAAAATGGGTGCGCAAAAAGTGTGCGATTGAGGTTTGAGCATCGACTTGAACATACGGAATGCCCTGCGCCAAAAACCGCGAGCGCAGGCTTTCCTGCTGAGCGTGCAACGCCTCTGCAAAGCGCGTGCGCCCACTTTTTGACGCTAAATCAAGGTTGAGCGTTGTCTGCCCGTCAGTGACCGGATAACACCCGGCCACAGGCAAAGCTACTTCCATGGCATCCAGCACATGACAGGCCATCAGGCTGTTGTGCGCGCGCAGGCGATAGAGCAGTTTTTCACACTCCGCATCCATCGTCATAAAATCGCTCACAAGCACCACCAGACTGCCCGGACGGATGACCCGCAGCAGGCGCGAAAGTGCGTCTTTAAGCGGACGCGGGGTTTCGGCTCCAGATGGACGTTCGCGGGTATGCCGACTCAGTGCGGCAAGCATCGGCAGGAGTGCGGCTTCCCGCATGCGTGGGGGAAAGCTGTCAAGGCCTGCAGGTGCCAGGAGAAGCGCGCCAATTCGGTCCCCCTGAAAACGTGCGCTCCATGCCATGGCTGCGGCAAGACGCGCGGCAACCACCGACTTAAACGCTCCCCGCGTGCCGAAAAACATGCCCGGATTAAAATCGACCACGAGTATCACCGGGCGTTCACGGGCTTCTTCATACTGCTTGACGTGTGGACGCCCCATGCGTGCCGTCACGCGCCAGTCCATGTGGCGGATTTCATCGCCCGCCTGATAATTACGCACTTCGGCAAACTCCATGCCGCGTCCGCGAAAGCGTGAAGCGTGCAGTCCGGCGCGTTCAGCCCCCGCGCGAAAGCGACCGCCTGAGGTGCGTGCCAGTGTGCGCAGCGCGATCAGTGCCTCAAGGGAAATCTCAACCCCTTCCTGCATGCTCAGGGCGCTCCCACCGAGGCAAGCAGCGTATCGATACAGGCATCGGCACTTACCCCTTCCGCTTCGGCTTCGAAAGTAAGCAGCAGGCGATGACGCAGCACATCATGCGCAATGGCATGGATGTCTTCAGGGGTTACGTATTCACGACCGGCAAGCCAGGCGCGTGCACGTGCGCAGCGGTCAAGCGCAATCGTACCCCTCGGGCTTGCCCCGAAACGGAGCCAGCGCGCGAGTGACGCGTTCCAGGGACCTGGGTTTCGAGTGGCAATGACAAGCTTCACCAGATAATTTTGCAAAACATCGCTCATATGCACGTCAAGCACCAGCTGGCGCGCCTCAAGGAGCTCCCGCTGTGGCAGCGGGCTGATTACAGGCTTTAGGTTATCGGCTGTTTCGTTGCGCGCTTCAAGGCGTGCCAGCGCGAGAATATCATGCTCCACCATCGCATCCGGGTAGCCAATTTTGACAAACATCAAAAAGCGGTCAAGCTGGGCTTCAGGTAATGGGTAGGTGCCTTCCTGCTCAATCGGGTTCTGGGTAGCCATTACCAAAAACAGTTCAGGCAGCGGATAGGTTTTGCTGCCAATGGTGACCTGCCGCTCGGCCATGCCTTCGAGCAATGCCGACTGCACCTTGGCCGGTGCGCGGTTGATTTCATCGGCCAGTACCATATTATGAAAAATGGGGCCTTTCTGAAAGACAAACGAACCATCCTCAGGATGAAAAATATCCGTACCGGTCAAGTCACCTGGAAGGAGGTCCGGCGTAAACTGAATGCGGTGAAAACTGCCTTCAACGCCCGCTGCAAGTTCCTTGACCGCACGGGTTTTGGCAAGCCCTGGCGCACCTTCGACCAGTAAATGCCCGTCTGCAAGAAGGGCTATCAGCAGACGCTCGACCAGCGCCTCCTGGCCAAGAATGCGTTGATTAAGGTGTTCACGCAGTGTATGAAGATGGTGTTGCACCCGATGTGCATGGGAAAGAGCGCCCTGTTCCATATGAGTCCCCTGCAAAATAGCGCAAATGTGCGGGTAATCATCCTAACGTGAAATCGTGAGGCTGTCACCCCCGATACTTCTGCTGCGTCAGGTGAAACACCGCACACAGAACCAGCAGACAGGGCAGGCCCATCAGCATCAGGTAGGTCAGTGAATCACGTGACAGTTGATGCATCTGTGCATCGCTGAAAATGGCGGGCGTCAGAAGATAATGATTGACGACACCCGCGAACAGCGCGGCAAGGGCATTGGCAAGAAGGATGCGGCTCCAGGGCTGCCCGAAACGCGGCAGACGGCGCAGGACCGCGAGCAGCCGGGCATTGACGTAAAAGAGGATGCCAAAAGCCACTATCGATACCGGAATGCGCCGCGGCATGACCGTGATGTAAAGAGAGTCTGCCGTATCATGCATGGGTGAGGGCATCGCGATGAGCATTAAAACGGCACTGCCAAACCACACAATGACCGCCACCAGATAAAACACCATATGCCGGTTGGCGCTCTCGCCCCAGCGCTCATGGATGAGGTTGGTCGCGAAAAGAATAAAGGGCAGCAGCACTATGCTTGCCGGCATGATGCCACCGGCACCAAACGCCACCAGACGGTACTCACCAATGAAACACACGAGCAGAAGGGAGGCGGCAAATCCTTCGAGATAGAGCCTTGGGATGGCGCGGGGCGTTAAACGGCGCGGCGAGTACCGCGTGCGCCTCAGACACTGGCGGGTGCAAAATCCCCCGACGAGCAGCAAAACACCGACTACCGCCGCTGAGATTGGAAAGAGTGCCGCAGAAAGCGCCTCATGCAGTTCAGAAAACAGGGAAATAAAATTCAGCGCGAAAAAGGCCGCCCCACCGATGAGTGCAGAGAGCAGCTTTACCTCAGGTCTAACCCCCTCAAGCGCTTGCAATCGTGTGAGAAACAGCCCCGGCAGATAGCATCCCAGTCCAAAGGCCACCGTGGTGGCAAAAAACTGGCGCGGCACATCCTCAAAAACAATCTGATGCGCAAGCGGGTCACGCAGCGCCTCTGCCGCCGGGAGGTTCAACACCACATAAAGGCCAATGGAGAAGAGATAAAGCCCCATCAGCGACACGTTAAGCACATGCCGCTGAGTCTCTGGCGTAAAGCTCACAAGCACCCGCCAGTAAAGCCATGTGAGTACCGGGGTCAGCAGGCTGCTCGCCGTAAAAATGGCGCCGTGCACCTGTACGCATTTAAAAGACGTTACGAGCAGCAGCGACAGAATCGTTATGAGGCCAAGACAGGCCCCGGTCGGCGATAACCGACTGGCAACACGTGAGGGTGCAGGCATGACCGGGATTCCAGATAAATTGCGCAGAATTCTACCATTAATTCGCGCGCAAGCACAATCAACGCATCCGTGCTGCCGGATACACCACTCGCGAAGATGCGGTCAGAAACCGCACATTCGTGGTTGAGGCGTCTCTTGTAAACTCTTGATACCATCAATGTTCAGTTCAGGACACCTTGATTTGATAAACTCGAGTCGCCGCATCAGGGAGCCTGTAGGATTTAAAGAGGCACCGCGTCCATCAAGCTCCCTAACTAACGCATTCAGCAAACCCTGGCTCGAAACAACCGATTTATCGTTCAACACTATCGCAACAGCAGAGGTATGATTTCTGCCCAGATGGAAATGCAGCAAACGGCCCCAAAATCCTCCCTTCACATAATCCTGCAGCAGGTTACGTATGCGGGCCAGTTCAGTTCTGCAATCCCTGTCATGCCATAACGCATCGTAAGACTGCGGAAACTTTTGGGAATTCGTACCCGCAATTCGAGGCGCACTCGGCTCTTTGGCGACCGAAGATGCAGCTGTCGTGTGTACCGATGAAGGGCGCGAAGCGGCTTTGTGACATAAAACGTAATAACTGCGTAACCGACTGGCAAGCTCGGTCAAACAGGGCTTGTATGTGTGCCATATATGCGGACTGACAGTCGCGGCTTTCCCAAATTTATCTACGAGGCATCGAAATTGTCCCTGAACGGTCTGAGGCCATGTTCTGGAATCCAAGGTAACAGGATTTGCATGCCTGCCAATTTCTGTCTGCTGCACAGGCTCAAAAATGGATGGAGCCACTCCATTAAAATACGTTATTTTTCTGAACCTTACATCTTCCGGGGTAACTCTTTCTGGCAGACGTGGTGGATAAAGGCTCACTTCCATGGTGAAAAGCGAGTCAGTAAAGGCGCGAACATCTGATCCATTGACTGGTTCATCTGTCGAGCATGAAGCGCCATCATGTTTTCGTAGTGCACCCTCAATCGCTTGAGAAATTGCCGTTATATCACGTACCAAATCGTCTGAAGCCCGCTGAATTTCTGCTGCAGCACTTTCTGATGTTTTGATAAAGGGAGTGAGGTCGATTCCCTCATCGCGTAATTCCTGGGCACTAAAGGTGGGCGGGTTTATGCTTTGTAAGTCGGCATCATAGAAATTCGCGGATTCTATTCGAATGCGGGGATACTCTTTACCTTCCTCTTTGTCGATATCCGCAGTTAACTGCGGCAATCTCACGCTGTAGCTAAAAGGCAGGTTTAGAGGCTCGTCTACGACCGGGAGAAACGTTGCTGAAATGTAACGTGTGTCGAACTTATGGCTAACATTCACCACGGACGCAGCAGAGCTTGATGAATGACCCCGGCCCTGATTCCTGGCAACAGCTTGCGCTGATTCCAACTCTTGAAGGTAGAAATCTTTTACTGGCGTAAACGGTGTCAGGTGCTGAAAAGGTGTACGAAATACTACGCCTTTGTTTTGCAGCAATTGGAAGAGGGTGAGAATCGCCTTCTTGACTGTTTTATCCTCAAATGTTCCATTAGGTACAAAGTAGGGAAATACCAGTTGCACTTCCTCACCATGCCCGACAGAGTATGCATTCTTGCTTTCCGCGCGCAATACCTGTAACCCAATACCTTCCTGAGCAAGGATACTTAAGAATGCTTGATTTTCCCCAATGGCTGACTGCAAAAGACTTAAATTCCCGGGACTTCTTTCCACCGCAAGGTTAAAAAACTGAAGTTGTAAATGCGGTCCAAAACAATGACGACTGGGATGCGCATCAGGAGCTCCGTAAAAATGATAGCTGTCCCTGGCCCGCTCTAAATCAGAAACCGTTTTAAAAACACGCGATTGATTAACCATTTTGAGCCCTATTGCCTTTAAAAATAAAAGATTGGGCGATTATATATCAATGCAACCAAAATAAAAACATAAAGCCATCATAAATATCCGCTTCAACCGCCTGGCACACTGAAAATACTGCCTGTTTACTTTCTAAATCCGTTATCAGCCATCAACGAATTTTATGTTTATGGTGACGGATATTTTCATCAGAGCATGGCGATTAAAATCAATTCAGCGTTATGCTGTCAGAAATACCCTTTTTACCGCAGGATATACCGTGCATAAACACCGCAAGCAGTCTTCCGCCAAGCTTGGCATGCTGCCGGGCTCACCGGTCTATGTTGGTGAAAAACCGCCAAACCCGACCACGATACAAGTCTATATTTACGATGCCAGTCACTGCGAGCACCATACTAAACTGTCGATGGACGCGCTTTTTGTAGCACTGGATGCCGGCCAGCATGTCTGGGTGGATGTCGCAGGCCTTGGCGATGCCGCGCTTATTACGCGTCTTTGCAACGACTTTGGTATTCATCCGCTGATTACTGAAGACATCCTCAACACCGGCCAGCGCCCCAAACTGGATGCCATCGGCGATTACCTTTTCATTGTCATGAAGCGCCTCGACATGAAAACGGAAGGCCTGACCTATCACACCGAACAGTGCTCCCTCGTGGTCAAAAATAACCTCGTACTCACGTTTCGCGAGTCTCCCCTGCATGATTTCGCACTCCTCTCCGAGCGGCTGCGCGCCGAGCACTCTCTGGTGCGCGCCCATGGCAGCGATTACCTCACCTACCTTTTGCTGGACAGCATGGTGGACGAATATTTCAACTTTGTGGAAAATACCGGCAGCGACCTTGAGGCGATGGAAGACCTGCTGACCCGCGAACCGGACTCCCTTGCCATTGATGAGCTTTACATGCTGAAACGGCGCACGCAGGTGCTGCGCAAGGCCATAGCCCCCCTGCGTGACATTGTGCACCTCTTGCTCGAAGAACACGTACGAAAGCCCGGCGACAGCTTTGACCTTTACTACCAGGATTTACACGACCACTGCCTGCGCCTGCTGGAGTCCGTTGACATGCACCGTGAAATAATCGGCAGCATGCTTGAAATCTATCACTCTACGCTGAATAACCGCATGAACGAAACCATCAAGGTGCTGACGCTTTTTGCGAGCATCTTTATCCCGCTGACCTTTGTTGCCGGGGTGTATGGCATGAACTTTCAGTACATGCCGGAGCTTGGCTGGCGCTATGGCTACCCGATGGTCTTAGGGTTCATGGCGCTTCTTGTGGTCTTAATGCTGTATTATTTCCGGCGCAAAAAACTGTTGTAAGTGCTATGCTGAAAATCAATCATTCGTGAGGGAACATCATGAAAAACTATCGGATTGGAATTATTGTTGGCAGCCTGCGTAAAGAGTCTCTTAATCGACAGCTCGCAAACGCACTCATGCCCCTGCTGCCGGAAGATGTTCACGCCACCATGCTTTGCATCGACGATTTGCCGCTTTATAACCAGGACGATGACGGGCATCCTGCAGAGTCCGTCAAACGCTTCAAGGCAGAGATTAAATCCTGCGATGGGCTGCTTTTTATCACGCCCGAATACAATCGCTCCATTCCGGGCGTGCTCAAAAATGCCATTGACCACGCCTCACGCCCTTATGGCGAAAGCGCGTTTGCCGGGATTCCTGCCGCTGTCACCGGCGTGTCAGTAGGCAGTATCGGGACTGCGCTCGCGCAACAGCATCTGCGCAACGTCCTTGCCTACCTGGACGTCCCGCTGCTCGGGCAGCCAGAAGCTTTCATTCATGCCAAAGAAGGCCTCTTTGATGCATCAGGCGCGCTGGGAGCCGGCAGTAAGTCCTTTTTTCAGGCCTTTATCGACCGTTTCGTGGACTGGGTCAAACACCACCGCGCCTGATTCCTTAGAATGGATTCAACCCCCCGCTCTGCCCGCTCGTTGATGCCTGCAGCGCTCTTTGAAGTTCTGCAGCCGAGGGCAGGGGCGGGTCTTCGGAACCAAAAAACCCTAATCGTCCCACTGAAAATGGCGAAACGGAGGGCATGGAAGACGATGAAGAGGATGAAGATGAAGACGGGGTCGGCGCTGTAAACGCAGGGTGAAATGGCGCGTTTTCCTCTGCCTGCGCCACTGCAATCAGCGTCGCTGGCACCAGGGTTTCAGGGATTTCCGGCAACACCGCAGGTGCCAATGGCGCGCTTGTCTCAGCATTAATAACCGTATCTACCCGCAATACCAGTCCCTCGACATATCGGCGAATATCTCCCAGCAGGAGGCGCGCTTTTTCACTTCCGGCAAGCTTCAATGCGGCATAGACAATGTTCGGCTTGGCTCCGGCTATCCAGGCTATCACATGCGCCGCCTGCTTGGGTTTCCAGGCAAGCCCCTGTATCGTCCAGCTGGCAAAGATACTTTCTACAAAGCACAACCGCTTGATTATCTCAACACGGTATTCAGGCCATACTTCACGCACAAAGGGGTCTTCAATCAGATTTTGCATGCTGTGAAAGGCTTTAGGCAGCAGCAGCTTTTTAACCATCTGTACCGGTCGACTGCCGGTGATATCGGCAGTTTTCTGCATGACTTCCTCTAACGTGATGGCGTCCGGATCCTTTGGTGCCTTCATCAGCGCTTCAATCCGCTTTTTACCCTCATGGATATGAGCGTCTACTTCAAAGCCGGTGATGGTATACCAGATGTTCATCGGGTCAAGCCAGAACGGACGGCGCGAATGTTTAACAGGCTCTGGCAGCGTCATGTGGGATGCAATCATAACGAACACTACCAGCATTATCTGCTGCAGCCCCGAAAGAAAATGCAGCGGGCTTATCTCAGGCCCTGCTATCCCCATCATGGCGAACATCAGGGTTGGCAGTGTAGAGAGGCACCACGCAAGACCAAGGGCTGTCAGAAAATGAGCGAGCCCCAGTGACAGAGTCAGCTCAGGGTGCTCCTGATAGTAGGTATCCTTGTGCCGATAGCAAAGCTCCGGCAAAGATTCACCGAGCAGAAAACGTCCGTTATGAAAAAGACGCAGAATACCGACCGGAATCGTCATTGAGGGAAAAACATAACCAACAAGGCGCAGCCCAAGCTCGCTTGCCCAGTAGCGCGCGGGCTCCATGATGAGCGAGCCCTTTAAACGCCGCATGCCACCGCATGCAGCACCCGGCAGCGTATGTCCTCGCTTTGCCGTAGCCTCAAAAATAGCACCGAGCAAGGGGACGACTGTCGCTTTCATGAAAGGCTCGGGCACCGGCATATTGCTTAAGAGACGATCGCGCACCGGCTCCCCTTTAGGCGTGATAACCGAATAGGCAAGCTTCCCATTTATCAGGCGCAGATACAGTTTGTAGGGTTCCAGCGTTTCCGGTAAACCTTCCTCATGCACCACAGAAACATCATAATCAAAGGGGTTCTCACAGGTTTTAAAGGGCACGCGCAGACGCAGGCTCTGGGTCACACCTGGTGTTTTGGAAGCTACTACGGCAGCGTGCAGATTAAATTCCATTATGCGATTAAATGACCAGGCCGTTACCGCGACCCCCGGCAAAAAAAATGCGCCTGAAAGCAGCAGGGGCGCGCCAGGAAAAAGGCCGTCAGTCATCGGCACAAGGTAGTTGTTTCCCCACGCTTCGAGGAGAGATACCGTCACGTTGGCACCCACGATGGGCGACCACTCCACAACGAGGCGTCGCAGATTATCGGCCAGTTCTCGCATGTTTTTATGGGTGGCGGCGTGGTAGAGCGCCTCCATGGAAGCGCCCCCCTGGCGTGTCATCCAGGTCAGGGTGCGCCAGGTATAGGCGGCAGAGCCTGCGGCAAAATTGCGCGCTAGGGCGTTGTTAAAGGCGGCGCTCCCCCATCCGGCAGCTTCCTCCGTTAATACTGTGGAGGGGGTTGGCACGCGGGGCTCTTCCTGTCGTTCCTTCATTGTGGCTCTCCGTGAAAGACTTATAGGCCATTCCGTCCTTTCGACAAATCGGCGGGCAGATTTTTCCCTTTATATTCACACAAGTCAACAAGAATGCAAAGTGCGCACTGCGGCTTGCGTGCCGTGCAGACATATCGGCCATGCAGCACCAGCCAGTGGTGGGCATCCTTTAAAAACGCGGGCGGTACCTGCTTTTCAAGCCCCTGCTCAACCGCAAGTACTGTCGCGCCAGGCGCCAGTCCCGTGCGGTTTGCCACCCGGAAAATATGGGTATCAACCGCGATAACCGGCTCGCCAAACGCGGTATTCAGCACCACATTTGCCGTTTTGCGGCCAACGCCAGGCAGCGCTTCCAGCGCTGCACGCGCATTCGGCACCTGCCCCTTGAAGCGCTCAACCAGTATCCGGCAGGTTGCCATGATGTTTCGCGCCTTGGTGTTGAAAAGGCCGATGGTTTTGATGTATTCCCGAAGCCGCTCTTCACCAAGCGCCACTATCGCCTCCGCGGTATTGGCGACTTTAAAAAGTTCGTCAGTTGCAAGATTCACCCGAACATCGGTACTTTGGGCAGAAAGAATAACCGCTGTCAAAAGCTCAAAAGGCGTTGTGTAATGAAGCTCTGTTTGCGGGTGCGGATTTTGCGCCCGTAAACGCTCAAAAATCTGCTGGCGGGTCTTCGCGTCCATACGCATCCTGGGATTTAGGGGATTGTTTCTGACGCACGCGCGCCAGAGCCTCGAGAATATAGCTCTGCTGCTGTGACTTTTCGGAAACCGGCACAGAAACCGGCTTTATCCGCGCCGCATCTTCCCGCTTTGCCCGGGCGCGCACGCGCTCACGGGCTTTTTCAGGCGAAAACAGTGCTTCTGGCAGGGGGAGCATTTCAATGCAGTCAACCGGGCAGGGTTCCACGCAAAGACCACAGCCCGTGCATTCGTGCGCGAGAACCGCGTGCATGTGTTTGCCCACACCGATAATTGCATCCACTGGACAGGCCTTCAGGCATTTGGTGCAGCCAATGCATTCAGCTTCCCGAATGCGCGCCACTGACGGCTCACGGGTTTTTTCCCGCATGGCTGCCTCATAAGGCAGCGAGTCAATGCCAAGGGCCTCCCCAAGACGATGGAGCGTATGAACACCACCCGGCGGACAACGGTCAATGGGTGCTTCACCGCCAGCAAGCGCCTCGGCATAGGGTTTACATCCGTTATAACCACATTCCCGGCACTGTGTCTGCGGCAAAAGCGCATCCAGAGATTCGGCAGTGGCCTTCATGCGCCCGCCCCGCTGTCTTTCAGTAAGGCCTCAGTCTTGTCTTTTTCAACCCGCTGCATGAGCGGCACAAACGGCGCGATACGCTGCTTCAGGAGAGGAGATTCCAGATTGTCAAACGTAAGCGGCGCGCACTGCAAAAAGGTTTCACTGGCTTCTGCCATTGATGGCAGCACAGGCTTCAGGCAGCCAATGAGAAAACGAAACCCGTTGAGCGCCATGGTGGCAACCGCCTGAACGTCTGGCAGGCGATTACTATCTTTGGCAAGCGCCCAGGGTTTATGGGTATCGATATACTGGTTAATGCGCTCGGCCTCATTCATGATAAGGCGCACGGCCTTCGCACTATCACGCGCGACATAGGTCTCGATAATGGCCGCACGCGCTTCGAGCAGAGTTGCAAAAAGTGCGGGGTCTGCCAGTGTGTCGGCAAGCTCGCCGTCAAAGTATTTATGGATAAAGCCCGCTGAACGGCTCGCGATGTTCACGACCTTGCCCACTAAATCGGCATTTACGCGGTTACTGAAGTCTTCAAGGTTGAGGTCAATGTCCTCTACCCGCCCGTTCAGCTTCGCCGCGAAGTAATAGCGCAGGTACTCGGGATTTAAATGACGGAGGTACGTGCGCGCTTCGATAAACGTGCCCCGGGACTTCGACATTTTCTGGCCGTTAACGGTCAGAAAGCCATGCGCAAACACGGACGTTGGCAGACGATGATTGCTGCCGGCCAGCATCGCCGGCCAGAAAAGCGCATGAAAATATACGATGTCTTTGCCAATGAAATGATAAAGCTCCGCCGTACTGTCAGCCCCCCAGTACTCTTCAAACGAAGTGCCTGTGGTTTCGCAGTATTTTTTAAAGCTTGCCATGTACCCAATCGGCGCATCGAGCCAGACGTAAAAATATTTATCTGTGGTACCTGGAATGCGAAAACCAAAATATGGCGCGTCCCGCGAAATGTCCCAGGGTTTTAAGCCGCTTTCAAACCATTCATCAAGCTTATTGGCGACTTCTTCCTGCAGGTGCCCGCCACGCGTCCAGGCCTGAAGCAGTGCCTCATGACGCGGCAGGTCGAAGAAATAGTGCAGAGATTCTTTTTCTACCGGAGTCGCGCCTGAGAGCACAGAGCGCGGGTTGATAAGGTCTGTCGGCTGATAGGTAGCGCCACAGACTTCACAGCTGTCGCCATACTGGTCATCAGCCTTGCACCGCGGGCAGGTGCCGCGTACATAGCGGTCCGGCAGAAACATGTTCTCGACAGGATCAAACGCCTGGCGAATGGTTTTTTGCAAAATATCGCCACGGGCATTCAGCGCTTCAAAAATGGAAGCGGCAAGCGCCTCATTCTCCGGTGAATGGGTCGTATGATAGGTGTCATAGTCGACACGAAAAGCCGCAAAATCGGCTTCATGGCTTTTACGAATGTCTTCTGTCAGCGCCTGCGGGGTCATGCCAAGCTCCGCCGCCTTCAGCATGATGGGGGTACCGTGCGCGTCATCGGCACAGACACTGATGCAGGTATGCCCGAGCATTTTGTGCGTGCGCACCCAGATATCAGTCTGGATATGTTCCACAAGATGGCCAAGGTGCAAATGCCCGTTGGCATAGGGAAGGGCGCTCGTCACGAGCATGCGGCGGCGGTTTGTCATGAATGCGTTGTCTCTTGCCGGAAGGGTGCGTGATTATACACTGCAGGTCTTTTAAATGCGAGATTTGGGATTGTCATTACCGGCATATGCGACAAAGCCGCCTCGCATTTTGAGCGACCCGAGTATATGCTATAGCCCAATCCACTATTTTTTGAGCATCTTAGCCATGCCAGCCACTCCTGACCGCCTTATTATTGGCATCTCCGGTGCTACCGGTATCTGCTATGGTCAACGCCTTCTTGAGGCACTAAAACCGTTGCCGATAGAAACGCACCTTGTCGTCACCAAAACCGCGCAGCTCACACGCGCCTATGAAACCGAGCTCACAGCCGCCGCCCTTCGCGAACTCTGCGATGTCTGGCATCCGGTGAATGATTTTGCGGCAAGCATCGCGAGCGGCTCGTTTCGCACGCTCGGCATGATTGTCGCCCCCTGCTCGATGCGCTCGCTTGCCGACATAGCCCACGGCACCAGCAGCAACCTGCTCTCACGCGCGGCCGATGTCGTGCTGAAAGAACGCCGCCGGCTTGTGCTGCTCGTGCGCGAAACGCCGCTGCATCAGGTGCACCTTGAAAACATGCTCACCATTACCCGCATGGGCGGCATTATCTGCCCGCCGGTACCGGCTTTTTATAACCGTCCGCAAACGCTCGATGACATCATCAACGATACCGTAGGACGCGCGCTCGATTTGTTCGACATTGACTGTGGGCTGGTAAAACGCTGGGGGGAAGCAGACACGTCCTGTTAAGCGACGTGTCTGGGGGTTTTAGAGGTTTTATTGACCAAAAGTGGAAACCGGCATCCCTGGCTGAAGAGCGGTTTGGTCCGTTTCTCTGGGCTGGGGAACGGGAGCAGCTCTGCGAGTGGATGAGAATGATTGCCCATACGCCGGGTTGCCATGGACTTCGGGAGCAGCTGGATTTACCTGACGCCGGCGTTGATGATGCTGTCCTGACACAGATTGGCCATCCTTGTAATCCCTGTCGTGACGGGCGTAATTTTTGTCGGCTTCAGACCTTGAGCACCGACCACAGCACCATTCAATGGCTTTGTAAAAACCAAAAGTCAGCACACCTGCAAGAGCGGCTGAGGCGGTACCAATGGCAGCAAACACAGCGGATTGCGACAGCACTGGAAGCCCTGCAAGGAATCCAAACGGATGAATGCCAAAAGCTTTGAATTTCATTATCGCCGGCAGTGCATCTGGCACTTTCCAGCAAACGACAAACAATGCGGCAAAAATCGCTACTGCCAGCAGACCGAGAGCAACCTTGCCTTTGTGATTCCATAAAAACTTCAACATGACTTTCATCTCCATTTATTAAAAACAATGCACTGTAACAAAATTTGTGCACCATTTAAATCCATCAAATCCATTTTTTTCTGACTAACAAAAATCCAAAACCACCAAAAACAAACCTGCCTCAAAAAACCTGTTCCACCTGATAGCGCGTGGGGTCTGAAAGACCTGCACGTAAAAAACCTTCCCGCCTGAACGTGCAACTGTCGCAGCGTCCGCAGGCCCTGTTGTCGGGCGTTGCCCGGTAGCAGGAAACGGTGAGCGCATAATCGACCCCAAGGCGTACGCCTTCGCGGATGATGTCAGCCTTGTCAAGGTGTTGCAGCGGGGCATGAATGCGAAAAGCCTGTCCCTCCACCCCGCTTTTGGTAGCAAGGTTTGCGAGACGTTCAAAAGCTTCAATAAAGGCCGGTCGGCAATCCGGGTAGCCTGAATAATCCACCGAATTCACGCCAATATACAGTACGTCTGCCCCGATGCTCTCGGCAAAACCAAGTGCAATGGCAAGAAACACCGTGTTGCGGGCAGGCACGTAGGTAACAGGGATACCACTGCCCGCTTCACCATGATCAGGCACCGCGATGCGGCTGTCAGTGAGTGCCGAGCCGCCGAACTGACCAATGTCGAGCGTGACCACACGGTGCTCTGCAGCCCCCAGAGCGGCGGCAACTGCGCGCGCGGCGTGAAGCTCACCGGCATGGCGCTGCCCATAGTCAAAACTCAAGGCATGGGTTTCATAGCCCGCCTCCCGCGCCATGGCGAGACACGTTGCCGAGTCAAGGCCTCCAGACAGGAGCACGACCGCTTTTTTCATGATGCTTTCTCAAAACAGGGTGATCTTTCAGGGCAAGAGCATATCATTTTACCTGTGAAAATGCTTTAAGCTGCACTTATACCGACTTTTGGATAAAAAATGGGATAACAGGAAAATAAATGGGCACTGGTGTAAAGCCGTGGGCGGTGCACGGCGGAGTTTGCCTGCTCATATTCGCCACGAATAGCGCAACCCTGACCGCTCATTTTATCCGGTGCCAGATTACGGGTGACCAATAGAAGACCCATAAGATAATTTAGTAAACTTTATTGACAAAATTAATTCAGCCAGGTATCATTCTGCATTTTTAAATCCCGGAATTATTCCAATGGCCGCTTCACGTGAAGATATAGAAAAAGTCCGTCATTCCCCAAGCTCCTCCATCAAAATTATGTGGGAAGGTCAAAAAGCGTATCGTGGTGCTCATGTAGGAAGCATAGATATTTATTTGGGTAGCAAATGTATCCACACTGTGGACTTAACCAAGATGCCTGAGAAAACTTCTCAACCGGTTGCTTGTCGCCTTCAGTCTGAAAGAAAGTCGTTTGATTGTATGACATTTAATAGTCTAACTGATATCAATAGCCTCACTTTAAAAGCGGTCTTATTCAGGCCATCCAGACAACATTTTTCGATTCTACATCGAGGTGGCCAAAGAGAAGACATTTATTCCTCGCGACGTGAAGACTATACGATTCCTTGCAATACACTTGAACACCTGAATCCAGGAAGACACTATAACCTCTACATTCGTTGTGTTACGGAGTCTTTTTTGAGTGCTGAAATTGTTGAAGTTGGACCAGGTTATGATCTGGCTTTGCCTCTAACGAAAGCATTGGGGGAAATTTTTGGTCAATCAGTGACTAATAAATTGCAAGAAATTTCAAAAAAAGCATCGGGGTTTTTCTTATTGCCCTATGATTTCGAAAATAAAATTAATTCTGCTTTCACTGAAAATCTTTATACCATGTTGTGCAACATGGAACGTGATTTATTTGAGCTTTTATGTAAATCGACAGACGATAACACGGAATTGCTAAAACAACTCCTGTCTTCTAAAGATAGCGATAGTCTGCTGCATAATCTTTTCAAAGGGGTTTTCTTTCAATCTATATCGAATGCCCCTCAGGAGCTGATTCAATTAAAAGTAAAAGAAATCTGCACACAATGGATGGAGAAAACGTCATCTGATAGCGCTTTAACTTTATAAAAAAAACAGCACAGAACATGTGATACAGAGGCTGTCTGGACAACTGGGACCACCTCAGCTGCAGAGTTATAATCAGATCTGGTGTATGGCAAAGTGAATCAGGAGGCGTTCCAGCCAACCAGGGATTGTCAAACGCAGTTTGCGACACGCAACCAGAATGCGGTAGAATTTCCCATTTTCTTATGCTTAAGCGGGGGTATCCGGTGGCGCCTCTTTTTCCCGTCATTCTGGCCGGCGGCTCCGGTACAAGGCTCTGGCCACTGTCGCGTACCAATTATCCCAAACAGTTTCTGCGCCTTAACGGCTTAAACTCACTCATTCAGGCAACTGCGGCGCGCGTTGGCGCGCTTAATCCTGACGGGCTTTTTGTCGTCAGTAATGAGGCGCATTATTTTCTTTGTCAGGAACAGCTCGAAGGCGTGAACCCGGTCCCCTTCTATCTGCTTGAGCCAGGCGGGCGCAACACCGCACCTGCCATCGCGGCGAGCGCGCTGGCAGCGGCTGAGCGCGGCGGCGAAGATGCCCTGATGCTGGTTTTACCCTCTGACCACGCCATTGCCGACACACCTGCCTTTACCGATGCCATGCAGAAAGCCTTACGCTTTGCGAGTACCCATGACGCTCTGGTGACCTTTGGCATGCAGCCTGAATACCCGGCAACCGCCTATGGTTATATTGGAAAGGCTGCCGCCTGTGGCGAGGGCGTGTATGCCGTATCGCGTTTTGTTGAAAAACCAGACCGCGCGCAGGCTGAGCGTCTGCTTGCAGGGAGTGATTTTCTCTGGAACAGCGGCATGCTCGCCGTGCGCGCCGGCGTCTGTCTGAATGCGCTGCGCGAGCACGCGCCCGAACTCCTCGCGCGAGCTGAGGACGCTTTTTATCAGGGTCAGCGCCACCATGATTTTTTGCGCCTCGACAAGGGCGCGTTTGCACAATGCGAGAATGCATCCTTCGACTACGCCGTGCTGGAGAAAGCACGGGATGTCGTGGTGGTGCCGGCCAGCATGGGCTGGAGCGACCTTGGCTGCTGGCGCGCCGTTGCTGAGGCCGGGGATACGGATGCAAGCGGCAATACCCTGCGCGGTAATGTGGTCGCGCACAACTCCCGCAACTGCCTGATTCAAAGCGAAGAAACCCTTGTCACGACACTGGGCCTTCAAGACCATATCGTCATCGCAACACGCGATGCGGTTCTTGTTGCGGATAAAACGCACGCGCAGCAGGTAAAAGATCTCGTTCAGACCCTGAGCATTGACCATCACCGCTTTCTCCACGACCCGCACCGCGTCACCCGCCCCTGGGGATATTACGAAGTGCTCGCCGAGGGAGAAGCGTTCAAAGTCAAACGCCTGATGGTGAAACCCGGGGCGAGGCTCTCCCTGCAGCGCCATGAGCACCGCGCCGAACACTGGGTGGTGGTGGGCGGTGAGGCTGAAGTTGTCAACGACAGTAAAACTCTGCGTCTTGGCATTAACCAGTCGACCTACATTCCTAAACGCACCCTCCATCGCCTCAGTAACACGCGAGAAGAGCCACTTTTTGTCATTGAAGTGCAAAGCGGCAACTACCTCGGTGAAGATGACATTGAACGCTTTGACGATGCGTATTGCCGAAGTGTTTTACCAGGCTGAGATGCAAAAGGCAGGCGCACTGTAAAAAATCAAACCGCTGCGCTCGCGCGTCATTCACGCGAACGTCTGCGTGCCCGTCTGCGTTACCGATAGAGATGGCACACAGGCGTGGTATTAATGCCTTTCATTGCGAGACAAGCCTGCTAAATTTTTCAAACACCTTGCCCCTTAAAGACATCCTGTGTTATAAATTAACACATAATGTACGATAAATTTAGCATGCCTGCACATGATGCCGGCTGGGGGCAAGGCCATGGCCTTTGTAATGCGCACGTCTTTTTTCAACCTGGATGAGACCTCAAAGCGAACAGTCGAGGACTCCTTCAGGCTTTGGATAAAGCAGCATGCCGTGCCCATGGAGCCGATGAAAAACGGCAAGCCGCTGCCAAACGAGGGCATCGAACAAGAAGCACTTCCCGCAGCGGTTGCTGATGAAGATGAAGGGGATGGTGCGCCTCAGGACAACCTGGCGCCAAAAGAACTTCACGATGATAAGCCCGCTCACGACAGTGGGCTCGAGGAAAAACCCCTTATCGAGGAAACACCGCCTCCTTATGCCTTTCGCCAGGACATCAAACACCTGCTGCCATGGTACGAATCGCTCCTTGAGCAGGAAAATCCGGCACTCTACCGCCTGCTGCCTGAGGCGCGTAAAAAAGTGCGTGCCGAGCGGTTAAAGTTCACTTTTTATCTGCTGCATCTGCAGTATCAGATTGATACGTCTGAGGGGCGAAACCAGAACCTTGCGGACTACCGCGAAAAAATGTGGGCGTGTGCGCGACACGTGGCAAGGCTCGAGGGCACGCAAATTCCCGAAGAAAAGCCCGCTGTTTACATGGGGTTTGCACTTGGAAAATTTCTCGCAGACCGTATTCACGAACTGGCCGAAGCCACCGGGATACAGGCGCTTGATGCCATTCCTAACTGGTTTGATGCTGTTACCGTAACCCTGCGCCGCTGGATTGCCAACATCAACGAACGCCGCCTCTACTGGGTCTGGGGCAGCAGCCTGCTGTTCGAAATCTTTGAGAAGCTGCCGCTTGATTATTTCTATAAACTGCAAATGAAAAAAGACCTCGAGCAGGTATCGAAGGTCACCGGCTATATGAGCTTTACCCTCTATTATTTCCGTCTGGCCATGGAACTTGGACTGGTCTTTCGCCACCTCATCCCGGGCTTTTGGATGAGTGAGGAAGAAAAAGCCATTGACCCGATGGAGCGCCTGCTGCTGCAGCTTGATGAGCGCAAGTTTGGCATCATGAATGACCTCCTCTGGGCGCCTGCCAACATGGCCTGTTTTTTCTGGCTGAAGGGCAGTGATTTACGGATTCGTCAGGCGAATATCCTGACGGCAGGCCTGCTGCTTTTTGATACCCTGATGAGCATCTGGGAGCTTGCCGAGGAAGAGGCTAAACTTCTGCGCCAGTGCGTTCAATATCAGCAGGATATTCTTGCGTTGCAGGAGCGTTATGCGGCAAGCGAGGATGAGGATGAGCAACTTGAGCTTGCTCTGGCAATCGCTGAGCTTCAACGCGCCCTTGAAACCCGCGAGCGTGACCGTAAATACAATCGCCTGCAGCTCGCTCTAAAATTTGCCTATGCGGCACAGCTCACGGGGGCATTCTGTATCATGGCCTTTATGGCGCCCCTCGCGGGCGCCTCGCTCTGCCTTGCCCTCAACACCTTGAATGAAGCCTTAACGCGGCTCGTTAACATTTACCGGGCTTATGAAGAGGCCGGCATTGCAAGGGCCGAGGCAGAACGCCAGCGTGCCCTGATTTTTGCACACGATACGGATGACAACGCCAAAAGAGTGGCCTGGCTTGAAATGCACCAGCAGCTCGCGGAAGTTGAGTACCAGTATGCCCTGATACAGTATCGCACTATCGATCTTGTCTACTCGACACTGGTCGACCTTATCCTGCCGCTGGCACTTTTTGCCGGTACGGTGTATCTCCCGTTTGGCATCTCTATCGGCGTGGTGGTCGGCATCCTGCTGCTCGCACTGGCAGGCAGCACACTTATTAAGCAACTGCAGCCGGAACGAGAACCTCACCCGGAA
This sequence comes from Legionella geestiana, assembly GCF_004571195.1. Lineage (GTDB taxonomy): Bacteria > Pseudomonadota > Gammaproteobacteria > Legionellales > Legionellaceae > Legionella_B > Legionella_B geestiana. The sequence continues at coordinate 1,465,997 of NZ_CP038271.1, read as the reverse complement.
TTTGATGAAGAAGCGTTTTTACAGTATCTCGATAACCTCACCCCTGCGCCAGTCCCCGCCCTGCCGGCACCGGATGATGTCAGTCTCTCTGATGATGAAAAGACGAGCCTTCTGCCAAACGCTGGCTGAGTGTCTATACTCACAAGTATCGCATCAGCGTCTGATACAAACGGCAGGGAGTCATAAGATGATGAAACATGCACTGGTAACAGGCGGTTGTGGTTTTATCGGCACACACCTCGTTCATGCGCTGCGCGCAATGGACGTAAACGTCACGGTACTCGACAAACAGCCGCCCCAGACTTCTCAGCCACTCGAAGGATGTACCTTCGTTGAGGCCGACCTTCTCTCACGTGAAACGGTGCGCGAATGCCTGCAAAACGTGGATACCTGCTTTCATCTTGCCGCCATTCTTAATGTGGTGCAATGCAAACGCGACTGGCTTTTTAGCCACCAAAATAATGTTGACGGCTTTAATGCTGTACTCAATGCAATTAAATCAACCGGGCGCCCCATTAAGACCGTATATGCCTCATCATGTGCCGTTTACGGAGAAATTACGCCGCTTCCGCTTACGGAAGCCATGATGCCGGCTCCCATTTCGCCTTATGGTGCCGATAAACTGGTCAATGAAATTTATGCGGGCATGCTCGCAAAATGCTTTGGAATACCCTCCATTGGACTGCGCTTTTTCAACGTTTATGGCCCCCTGCAGCGTGATTCAAGTCCTTACAGCGGCGTCATCGCGGCCTTTCGCAAAAACCTTCTGCAGGGAAAACCTCTGACCATTTACGGTGACGGGGAACAATTGCGCGATTTCGTCCACGTCAGTGATGTGGTATGTGCCTTGATTAAGGCCGCAAATACGCCGCCGGCGCTCTCTGGTGTTTTCAACGTCAGTACCGGAAAAACCACGAGCATTAATCAACTCGCTCAATACATGATGCGAAGATTTAACCGGGAAGTACCGGTTGTATACGAGCCTCCACGCGCTGAAGACATTCGTCTTTCCTGCGGATGCCCGAAAAAAGCGCAGGAAATACTTCGGTTTACCCCGGCCATCGACATTGAACAGGGGCTTTATACCCTGGATGAACATGGTTAATGGTTTTTATGCTTTATAAGACTCTAATCAGTCTTTAAGCAACGCCGTAAAAAAGTGTATAATTGCACCCTTTGTTGAACAGGTTTTAGTCTTTCATGGATCTCAATAAGCAATACGATGTCATTGTGGTGGGCGCAGGACACGCAGGCACTGAAGCGGCTCTTGCCGCCGCAAGGGCGGGTGCTGAGACGCTGCTCTTAACGCATAACATGGATTTACTCGGACAAATGTCCTGTAATCCCGCCATTGGCGGCATCGGCAAGGGTCATCTTGTACGCGAGGTTGATGCGCTTGGAGGTGCGATGGCGCGCGCGGCAGACTTGGCCGGCATCCAGTTTCGCATGCTCAATGCCTCCAAGGGGCCTGCTGTTCGCGCCACGCGCGCCCAGGCTGACCGGGTGCTCTATCGCCAGGCCATTCGCGAAATCCTCCAGACCCAGCCGAATCTGACGCTCTTTCAGCAGTCAGTCGATGACCTTGAGGTCACGGGCGAGCGCGTTACCGGCGTCATTACCCAAACAGGCCTCAGACTTCAGGCACGCGCCATCGTGCTGACTGTGGGCACTTTTCTTGGCGGGCGCATTCACGTTGGCATGCAGCAGCTGGCCGGGGGTCGAGCTGGCTGCCCGCCTTCGAACGCGCTTTCCGTGCGTCTTCGTGAACTGTCGCTTCCCGTGGGACGTCTTAAAACCGGCACACCGCCGCGCATAGACGGGCGCAGCCTCGATTATACGCAAATGAGCGTGCAGCCAGGTGACACTCCGGTTCCGGTGTTCTCCTTTCTTGGAAAGGCTGAAGACCATCCGCAGCAGGTGCCCTGCTTCATTACCCACACCACGGAAGCAACACACGCCATCATTCAGGCCAACCTGCATCAGTCGCCGATGTATGCCGGTGTCATTGAAGGCGTTGGCCCGCGCTACTGTCCCTCCATTGAAGACAAGGTGGTACGTTTTGCCGATAAGCTCTCGCATCAGATTTTTGTCGAACCCGAAGGGCTCACCACCCATGAAATCTACCCCAACGGCATTTCTACAAGCCTGCCTTTTGAAGTCCAGTGCGCCTTTGTGCGCACCATCAAAGGCTTTGAAAACGCACACATTACGCGCCCGGGCTATGCCATTGAATATGATTATTTTGACCCGCGCGGTCTGACGCGTTTTCTCCAGACCAAAGCCTTTTCAAACCTGTTTTTTGCAGGTCAAATAAACGGCACCACCGGCTATGAAGAAGCCGCCGCTCAAGGCATTATCGCCGGGATTAACGCCGCACGCCTTGTGAAAGAGCGTGAAATGTGGAGCCCCGGGCGCGATGAGGCCTACATCGGCGTGCTCATTGACGACCTCATCACCTGCGGTACGCAGGAGCCCTATCGCATGTTTACCTCACGCGCCGAATTCCGCCTGAAACTGCGCGAAGATAACGCCGATTTACGCCTGACCGAAACCGGGCGTGGCCTTGGCGTTGTCGATGACACGCGCTGGCAGGCTTTTTGCGAAAAGCGTGAAGCCATCGCTGATACGCAAAAGCGTCTTGCCGGCTGTTTTGTACGGGTCGCGCATTCGGCCAGTATTGCGGCACTGGAAACGCCACTTACGCAGGACACCCGCGCGCTGGATGTGTTAAAGCGCCCGGAAATCCGCTATCAGGATTTGCAGGCCGTGGATGCGCTTGAACTGCCGGCGGTAGCAAACGATGTTGCCGAGCAGGTGGAAATTGATGTCAAATACGCGGGCTACATTGAACGTCAGAACGCGGAAATCGCACGCCTTAAAAAACTTGAAGACACGCGCCTGCCGCCTGATTTGGATTACGCCGGGGTATCAGGGCTTTCAAGTGAAGTGGTACAAAAACTCACGCAGATTCGCCCGGCTTCCATCGCACAGGCCGGGCGCATCGCCGGCATGACACCGGCAGCACTCTCGCGTCTGCTCGTGCACCTTAAAAAACACCGGATAATGGCATGACGGCTGAAACCCTGCTCTCTCAAGGCTTAAGCGCCCTTGGACTGTCACAAGACCCCGCCCCCTGGCTCACCTGGGCGCAGCTGCTGCTGCACTGGAACCGCGCCTATAATCTGACCGCTATCGACCAGCTCGAGGAGGTCGTGTCGCACCACATCCTCGACAGTCTCGCGATTCTCCCAATGATTCAGGGGAGGCGCATCATCGATGTCGGCAGTGGTGCCGGACTCCCGGGGCTGATGCTCGCCATTGCACGCCCTGACTGGAATATCACGCTCCTCGATGGCAATGGCAAAAAAACCCGTTTTCTGCAAGAGGCGCGCCGGGTACTTAAACTTGCGAACGTGAGTGTCGTGCATGCGCGCGCACAAGCATGGCAGGCCGACGTGCGATTTGATACAGTAACCTGTCGAGCGCTCTGCACCATCGAGGAACTACTGGACTGGACCCGCCACCTTGTGGCGGATGATGGTCAGTGGCTTGCCATGAAAGGGCGACCCACTGATGAAGAACTTGCGGCCATCCCCGCGGCGTTTGAGATTACACGCTATCGGGTACCAGGGCTGGATGCCGAGCGCTCCGTCATACGCATTCACAACGGGAATCAGGAATCACCATGACAAAAGTCATCGCCATTGCCAACCAGAAGGGCGGCGTGGGCAAAACCACAACGGCCATCAACCTTGCCGCCTCACTGGCCGCCAGTCATCAGCAGATTTTACTGGTCGACCTCGACCCCCAGGGCAACGCCACCATGGGCTCTGGCGTTGATAAGAACGCGCTGGTGCATACCACCAATGACGTCCTGCTGCGCGACTGCCTGGCTGAGCAGGCCTCCCTCACCACCGCCGCGGGCTTTGACCTCATTCCGGCAAACGGCGACTTAACGGTCGCGGAAGTCAGCCTCATGGAGCAGCCGCACCGTGAAACCTTTTTATTTAAGGCTCTGCAACCGATTGCCTCCCGGTATGATTTCATCCTCATTGACTGCCCGCCGGCACTCAACACGCTCACCATCAACGCGTTTGTAGCCGCCGATTCCGTGATTGTGCCCATGCAGTGTGAATATTACGCACTCGAAGGACTTGCTGCATTGATGTCAACGATTGGGCAAATTCAGTCATCGGTCAATCCGCGCCTGCAGCTTGAGGGCATTTTGCGCACCATGCATGATGCCCGCAACCGCCTTGGTCAGGAAGTGTCCAAACAACTCCTCGAGCATTTTGGCAAACGGGTGTATCGTACGGTCATCCCACGCAACATTCGCCTTGCCGAAGCGCCAAGTCACGGCATGCCGGTACTTTTTTATGACAAATCCTCGCTCGGCGCACGTGCTTACATGGTCTTTGCCGAGGAAGTCCTTGAGCGCACGCAGGCTTTAGCCAAAACAAAGGAATAATCCATAATGACTGTAAAACGTGGTGGCCTTGGGCGTAATCTCTCCGTGTTGCTTGGCAATACCCCGCTCCCGATACATGCCGAAACTTCAGCAGCTGCGCCATCGGGAGCCACACTTTCGATTGATGCCCTGCAGCCTGGAAAATATCAGCCGCGCGGCGATATGGACGAGGCGCGCCTTGAAGAACTTGCGCAGTCCATTCGCCAGCAGGGGCTGTTGCAGCCACTCGTGGTGCGTCCGCTCAAGGATGGCCGTCATGAAATTCTTGCCGGCGAACGCCGCTGGCGTGCCTGCAGACGCGCCGGCCTGACTGAAGTGCCGGTGGTCATTCGCGAGTGTGACGATGAAACCGCGATGGTGATTGCACTCGTTGAAAACCTGCAGCGCGAAGACTTAAACGCGCTTGATGAAGCGCGTGCGCTTGGGCGTCTGACCAGTGAATTTTCCCTCACCCATCAACAGGTGGCCGAACTGGTGGGTAAATCGCGTGCGGCCGTGAGTAACCATTTGCGGCTCCTGACACTCGCACAGCCGGTGCAAAAGCTCCTCGAAAATGGCGACATTGACATGGGGCATGCGCGCGCACTCTTGATGCTTGCCAGTGAACAGCAGGCTGAAGTGGCCACACTGGTGATAGCGCGCCAGCTGTCGGTGCGCGAAACCGAACGCCTGGTTGCACGGGTACGCGATGGCGTGGCTCCTGCTTCCTCACTGCCCAAACCCGACCTCTCCAAAGCCTTCAAGACAGAAATGCAGGCGCTATCTCGTGCACTCGACACAAGGGTAGTACTGCGAGCGGGCAAAAAAGGGAATGGCACGCTGGTCATTCATTACCGCGACGAGGCGCGCCTTCGAGACGTGCTTGAACGGCTGCAGTCGGCTCAGGCGATGGAATAATTCAGCATCACAAAGGCGGACGTAAAGCGCGAGCTATTGCGTCCAACCGGCGTGTACCAGGTGCTGAAGAGCAGCCCGAGATTTTGCGTAAAATTGTATTCAATGCCTGGAAGCACCGAAATTTGATAGCCCGGGGAGCGGTCTATTTTTGCGCGACGCCCGGTCGATGCCCGCCCGGGATAACCGCGATAGGCGTTGCTGTCGCTGTAAAGCCATGCGCACTCCAGCGAGAGCGCCCAGCGTTGCGTGAGGGTCAGTTCATTGGCCCAGATGTTTAAGAATTCCATTCCTGGTCGCGCCCAGCCACGGGCATCTATCCCGCCTCCATAAGCATTGGGCCCGACAACAAAAACGGCAGGTGCCGCGTTGACCGAGAGTGTCAGTACACTGTGAAGGACATGATCATTCCAGAGAGGCTGAAGACTTTCGAGGTTCATGCCAATCTGCGTCTGCCAGGCGCCGGCCCCGGTAATTTCCACCAGATTTTTTTCCTCGGATGCCCGGTCAAAACGCCCGAGCGGAAAAGTCTCCTGCACATAGATTCTGATGCTTGGCGAAAAAAAACCGTTTTTAGGAGAAGCATACACCTGATACCCAAGCAGCACCTGAGGGTCGCCCGTATCCCCATAACGATACCCCAGTGTGCGGTTTTCCTGATACTGGAAAAGAAGCAGGGCATCAATGCGCTCTGTAAGGCCAAATGAAAACTGCATTGCGGGGTTCATGGAGCGGTAAGGCAACTCGGATTGCTTGACGCCATTCTGGTCAAACGTTCCAAGCGCACGCGTCCACAAAACATAGGGCGTTACGACAAACTGCCCCTTTGGCGTATTAATGCCAGGCTGTGCCAGCAGCGTACCGGTATACCAGGCATCAGCCCACACAACCTGTATGCTAAACAGCCACACCCCTATGAAAACCTGCATCCTGCCAATGAATTTCATCACGTTTCACGAAAATACAAAGGCTCATCTTAATGGGAAGGGGATGGTGCGGGCAAGGCATCCAGTGCAAGGTGGTGCGGAATGCGGTTTATCATGCTGAATATTTTCTGCATTGGAAACACCCTAACCCAAGGAGCGAAAACTTATCGGATGATTTTTATCCAAGACTCCTTCCCCCATCCACTGCAAGCGACTGGCCGGTGATGAAGCGGTTGGTGGCCATCATGAACACGGCTTCGGCAATAAACTGCGGGTCGCCGTGGCGTGCAAGGGGCGTTTTGGCGATGATGGCGGCTTTCTTCGCCTCATCGAGCGCATTATCGCCTTCGGGCCAGGCAATGGCGCCAGGGGCGACCGCGTTAACGCGTATATCAGGCGCCAGGGTTTTTGCGAGCGCCATGGTCTGCATCTTAAGCGCCGCCTTGGTCTGGCAGTAAAGGCCATACTCTTTAAGCGGCTTCTCTGCGTGAATATCCGTCAGATTAATAATCGCCCCCTTTGTGCGGCTTAAGGCATCGCGGGCGGCCATGGCAAGGGTCCAGGGCGTGGTGACATGCAGCGCGAACATCTCCTGAAACGCTTTACTGTTCGCATCTTCCGTGCGCAGAAAACGCGAGGCATTATTCACGAGCACATCCAGACGTCCACACAGGGCAAGCGTCTCGGGTATCAGTCTCGATACGGCTTCTGCGTCACATAAGTCAGCCCTTAACACCCAGGCGCTTGCCGCGCGCTCTTCGCAAAGTGCGTCCCCCAGCACTTCAGCCTCTTTATTAGAGGTATTACAATGCAGCGCCACGCGCCAGCCCCTTGCATGAAAGAGGCGCGCGATGGCGGCCCCAATGCGGCGTGCCGCTCCCGTTATCAGCACCACTGGCGCCTCTTGTGTGTTGGACGATTTCACGGTATTGTTCCCCTTTTGTACGGATTTTTTCATGTCTCTGCTTGAAACCCTGCGCCGCACCGTGCGGGAAAAGGGTCCTCTGCCGTTTGCCGACTACATGCAGGCCGCACTTTACTCGCCGCATTTTGGCTATTATACCGCCGACCTGCCCAAACTCGGGAAAGAAGGCGACTTTGTTACGGCTCCTGAAATCAGCACCCTCTTTGGCAAAACCCTCGCGCGCCAGTGCGCCGACATTTTAAACGAACTCGGCAACGGCGCGATTTTCGAGTTTGGCGCCGGCAGTGGCGCGCTCTGCGTTGACATCCTCATGGCTCTTGAACACCTGGATGCGCTGCCAGAAGCCTATCACATTCTTGAAATAAGCCCCACTCTGCGTGCGCGCCAGGAGGCGCGTATCCGTGACGAAATCCCGCATCTCGCCGGGCGCGTGCACTGGCACCTCACCCTGCCCGAGAAGCCTCTGAAGGGCATTGTGCTTGCCAATGAAGTGCTCGATGCCATGCCCGTGCACCGTTTTTTACAGACGCATGAAGGCCTTCTTGAAAGCCATGTGACGCTCGATGAAAAGGATGCGCTTAAGGAAATTTTTCTGCCCTGTACCCATGAAAGGCTTCAGGCACACGTGCAAAAACGCCTGCCACCGCTCACGCCGCCTTATCTTTCGGAGGTGAATCTGCATATAGACGGCTGGATGCAAGCCTGCCACGAATTACTGGAACGGGGCGTGGTAATTATCATTGATTACGGGTTCCCGCGTCATGAATACTACCATCCCGACCGCCATACCGGTACACTGATGTGTCACTGGCGCCACCAGGCCCACACCAACCCGCTGGCACATCCTGGAGATGAAGACATCACCGCGCACGTGGATTTTACGCACGTGGCTGAAGCGGCAAATAACGCGGGGCTTACCGTTGCGGGCTTTACCAGTCAAGCCGCCTTTCTTGTGAATGCAGGGCTGCTCGACATTCTTCAGGAATCGCCTCCTGATGGTAATCTCGCGACCTCCATGGCCGTGCGCCAGCTCCTGATGCCCGGTGAAATGGGGGAGCTTTTTAAAGTGATGGCGCTGACCCGGGATTATTCGATGCCTCTCAGAGGCTTTCATTCTTTTGACAAACGCGCGAGCCTGAACCATGAAACGTTATCTGACAACGGTTGAACTGCAAAAAGAATCAATGAAGTTCGCCGCCGGCCACACGACCATCTTTTCTGCCACTGAACGCGAACCGCTGCACGGGCATCAATATAACGTTTATCTCGCTCTCACCACCTGGGTTGAAGACAATGGCATGACCTTTGACTACCGCTATTACAAAGAGCGTATTCACACCCTGTGCCGCAGGGTCAACCAGACTTTTCTGATGCCACAGTTTTCCCCCTATCTCAGTCACCGCGAAGACGAGGAATACCATTATTTCACCTTTAACGGTAAAACCATGCCCTTTTTAAAAGAGGACGTGACACTGATGCCGCTTTGCAATATCACCGTCGAAGAACTCTCGCGCTGGTTTGTACAGGAGCTCATTGCCGATGCCGCGGAACTTGAAAGGCACCGCATCGAAGAGCTTGTCATTAAGGTGTTTTCAGCACCTGGTCAGTGCGCCAGCCATCGCTGGAAGCGCGGCTAAATGCGCGTCATCAAAGTGTGTGTCCCCAACACGCACCATGACGCGTTTGATTATCTGGCGACTGGTGAGCCGCCTTTGCGAGGCGCGCGGGTTTTGGTGCCGTTTCGCAACAAAACCCGCATCGGTATCGTGCTTGGAGAAGGGGATGCCGATTGCGCGCCCAAAGCCCTTAAAGCCATTGAACAAACGCTCGATACGACCCCCTGTATGCCTGAAGATGTGCTGAGACTTTGCGAGTGGGCGGCGGGTTATTATCAGTCACCGCTGTCAGCCGTTATTCCCCTGGCACTGCCCAAACATTTGCGTGAAGGGCATGCTGCTGCGGCCGAAATTACAGAACACGTGACACTTGCATTAAACACCGTTGACGCGCACGCAAAAATTCCGGCGCGCGCAGGCCGTCAACACGCGCTCATTGACTGGCTTGCCGCGCAGGCGACCTCCGTGACTCAAAGCGCCATCCTGGCCGCGGGCTTTAATCAGACCCTCATCATGCGCCTTAAAGACGCCGCTCTCTTACACACCGAAACCCGCACCGAATACCCACCGGTCATCAGCGCGAAAGCACATCCACCGCCGCTGCTGCATCCCGAGCAGACGATCGCCATCGATAGCGTACGCAAGGCCTTTGGTCGCTTTGAGAGCTTTCTTTTACAGGGGGTGACTGGCAGCGGTAAAACAGAAGTGTATCTGCAGGTGATTGCGGACGTGCTGGCCCGCGGGCAGCAGGCGCTTGTGCTCGTGCCTGAAATCGGACTGACACCACAGCTGCTCGCGCGTTTTGCCGGGCGTTTTAAAGAATCCATGGTGGTCTTACACTCGAGTTTAAGTGAAGGTGAGCGGCGCCGGGCATGGCTGCACGCGCGTGACGGGCGGGCGCGCCTTATTATCGGTACGCGAACGGCGGTGTTTGTGCCCCTGCAAAATCCGGGGCTTATCGTGATTGATGAAGAACACGACACCTCCCTCAAGCAAATGGACGGTGTGCGTTACTCCGCCCGCGATGTGGCACTCTGGCGCGCACGCCAGCTTTCCATCCCCATTATCCTTGGCTCGGCCACCCCAAGCCTTGAAAGCCTCTATAATGCCACGCGTGCGAAGTATCAACGGCTGACATTGACTCAACGCGCGCAAAGTACAGCACCCACACGCTTTTGCATACAGGATATTCGCAGCCTCCCGCTCGAGCATGGCCTTGCCAAACCGACACTCGCGCGCATTCGCGAACACCTCGAGCGCGGGCAGCAGGTGCTCGTCTTTATTAATCGCCGTGGTTTCGCGCCAGTGATGCTTTGCCATGAGTGCGGCTGGATGGCCGATTGCAGAGCCTGCGACAGCCACCTGACCCTGCACCGCAAATCCCATCGCCTCCAGTGCCACCATTGCGGCGCGAGTGCGCGCATTCCCTCTGCCTGCCCTGATTGCCAGAGCATGGATCTTGTGCCGGTAGGCAATGGCACGCAGCGCGTCTTTGATTATCTTCAAACCTGCTTTCCGAACGTATCCATGGCACGCATTGACCGTGATGAAGTCCGCAGAAAAGGCGAACTGGAAGCACATCTTGAAAAGATTCTTCAGGGAGAAACGCAGCTTTGTGTCGGCACGCAGATGCTGGCCAAGGGGCATCATTTCCCGGGGCTGACGCTTGTTGTGATTCTGGACGCTGACAATGGCCTGCAAAATCCTGATTTTCGCGCAACCGAACGTTTTGGACAGCTGCTGACGCAGGTTGCGGGGCGTGCCGGACGTGAAGCGCTTGCCGGCGAAGTTTTGATTCAAACGCACTTCCCACAGCATCCGCTGCTGAATTTGCTCGTGCGCGAGGGGTATGAAGCCTTTGCCGAAAGACTGCTCAGCGAGCGGCGCGAGGGGCTTTTGCCGCCCTATCAGTATCTGGCCCTTCTGCGGGCGGAGGGGCGTGAGGCTGCTCCGGTTCTCGCTTTTCTGCACCAAGCACGCAAACTCCTGCAACACCCCGCCCTGGAAATCATGGGTCCGGCGCCCGCCCCTCTCTCTCGCAAGGCTCACCAGCATCGCCTGCAATTGCTGCTGCGCGCCCCTGCCCGCCGCTCGCTTCATGAAGCACTGGCACATTTGCGCAACACCCTGCCACCCGCACGCGCACTATCGGGTGTGCGCTGGAGCGTGGATGTCGACCCGGTGGAGTTATCGTGACTGCACATCACTCTCCATGACCGCCCCCGCTGGTCGGCGCTTGTCAATCGCTCCAACCAGACGCTGCAATTTGGGGTAATACGCGATGGCGGCAACGGCACCCCAGAGTGGCGTGCCCCAGGGAGACTGCTCCTCAAAACGATATCCCCAGTCGCGCAGGGTTTTGAGGGTGTTTTCTGAAAAAGCGCCCCGTTCCACAAAGACCACATCGGGACGCCACTGCATGTGAAAGCGCGGAGCATCAACAGCGAGCGTTAAGGACAGGCCATAATCAATCACGTTGATAAGCGTTTCGAGCACCTGTGTAGGAATGGTAGAGCCGCCTGGCGCCCCGAGCACCATAAAAAGTGTGCCGTCTTTCAGCACCACCGTTGGCGTCATGGAGCTCAGTGGCCGCTTTCCGGGCGCGATGGCGTTGGCTTCCCCCTGAATCAGGCCAAATTCATTTGCGACCCCTGGGGTGAGGGTAAAATCATCCATTTCGTTGTTCAAAAAAATCCCGGTGCCCTCGGCAATTTCTTTAGCACCAAAATACCCGTTCAGGGTATAAGTAACGGCAACCGCATTACCCTCGGCATCAACCACGGAATAATGCGTGGTTTCTGCGCGCTCATTCCCGACAGGATGTAGAGCCGGTTGCCGGGGGGCCGTTGAATCCATACGCGCACGCACCGCCTTGATATGTGCTGGAGAGAGCAGCATATCAATTGGATTTTTAACAAAATCCGGGTCGCCAAGCTGAACCCTGTCGGCATAGGCCGCACGCATGGCTTCCAGTATCTCTCGGGTACCCCCGGGCTGTCTGAAGCCGGATTTTGCAAGCGGATAAGGCTCAAGAATTTTCAGCATTTCACACAACACCACACCGCCGGAACTGGGAGGCGGGGTCGTTATTACGGTAAAGCCCCGGTATTCACAGACCAGTGGCGACAGCACTTGCGCGCGATAAGCGCTAAAATCTGAAAGCTGAAGCAGGCCACCGTGACGCTCGCTGCTTTTCACGATAGCAGCTGCAATTGACCCGGTATAAAAAGCGCTGCTGCCTTCTTTTGCAAGGGTTTTCAGAGTCTTTGAAAGGTCAGACTGCACAAGGCGCTCACCAACGCCTGGCAGCCTCTCACCAAAAACAGCACGTACCGCTGCACTTTTTTTCAAGCCCTCCCAGCTGTCAGCAATGAGCTTGACATCGCCGGCAGTCAGGATAAAACCCTTTTCAGCGAGCGCAATGGCGGGCGCGAGGAGGCGCTCGCGTGAAAAAGTGCCGTATTTCTCGCGTGCTATCTCAAGCCCCATCACGGTGCCTGGTGTGGCCACCGAAAGCCCGCCTTCTCGCAACCGCTCAGGAACAGGCGCACGCTTTGCATCAAAAAATCGGGCAGGAACAGCTTTTTGAGGGGCGGTTTCGCGAAAGTTAATGACCAGGTTCTCACCATTTTTGCGGTGAATCACCATAAACCCGCCGCCGCCAAGATTACCGCAGCAGGGCTCAACGACCGCGAGCGCATAGCCAATAGCCACGGCTGCGTCCACGGCATTGCCTCCTGCGTTAAGGATGTCACGCCCCACGGTACTGGCAAGATGCTGGGAGGTTACCACCATGCCACGACCCACAGCCGCATGGGTGAAAGGGGAAATAACCATGCCGCCCCCAAAAATGAGAGCGAACAACATCCAGGTGTGTTTCATGTTCATCCGTGTCGGGTATCCCTACATGACTGCGCAATAACTCGAGGAGGACTGGTGCTCGAGCGACTGGTGCTCGAGCGCCAGAAGCGTCGGGTCATCACAGAAAATGGCGTCTACCCCCATCTCTTCGAGGGCCTGTGCCACCTCTCGGTTTCTGACCGTATAGGCATACACGGCAAAATTCGCATTTTTAATAAGCTTCACCCGCTCAGCGTTTAAAACGTCTGCATTGAGATTGATGCTGACACATTGATTGTCCCGGGCAAGCGCTATGGCGTTTTCGCTCCATGCATCCATCAGAAGAGCGCGGGGAAGGTCTGATGCTGCTTCCTGTGCCTCAAGGAGACAAGAGTACACAAAGCTTGAGAGCAGCGGCGGATTTTTACCCTTCCACAGGGTGCGCACCTCATCGATGATAACGCGGGTAGTGTCCCTTGCAAGGGCTTCATCATCTCCGCAGGGTTTGATTTCTATATTGGCATCCAGCTCAAGTTCGTTGAGAAGAAGGATGGCGTCTTTGAGCGTGGGCACGTGCTCGCCTGTAAATGCCTCTCCAAACCACGAGCCGGCATCAAGGCCTGCAATGTAGTCTGCATCACATTCACCAACGCGCCCCTCCCCATTGGTGGTGCGGTTGAGCGTTTCGTCATGCATGATGATGGCAACCCGGTCGCGGGTGAGCATCACATCAAACTCCACACAGGTGGCACCATTTTCTTTGGCTTTTCTAAAGGCCGCCAGCGTATTCTCGGGGGCATGCGCCTTGTCGCCGCGATGAGCAATTATTTTCACGCCACAAACTCCATCATTGCCGGAGAGCTCCATGAGCGGCATTGTATACTGAGGAGACGCTCGAATACCAGAAGGAGCCTGAGTCAATACGATGCAGGTGCATCATGAGAGAAAAATTCAGATAACACAGACGGGCGTACATGCATTCTATGTGCTGGCTCGCGCTTTTGCACGGCGGTCTGCGTTACCGATACTGGTTACGAAACTGCACTAATGAACGCCATTTAACACTATTTTGCATCTTGCTTTTAGGGCGCGTCCGCATTTCATGATGTGACACCAAAACGCCCCGTTTGCAGCCCTGTCATGAAATGCGGACACGCCCTCGGACAGTTACATGACACAAAGAATGCGTTATCGATAATTCAGAGCTGTAACGCTTATACGAGGGGCTGTTGACAATTGGTGACGCGACTGTAAAGCACATCAATTTGTCCAAATTTAACCTTGAGCTCGTTAAATAGAGCTGACTATTCGCCTCACTCAAGATAAAATTTGACCTGAATTGACGTGCTTTTCGCTTCGCGCCACCTATTGTCAACAAATGACCTTCATGACCACATTGAAAAAATTTCAGGCAGTAAAAATGAAACTAAATGATTATTCTTTTAAAGCAAAAGAATATGCCATCGCGGACAATGGCGGCACCACTCACGTTGCATTTAAAAATATTCCCGCGCTCATAAACAAGCACGCCTCAGGCAAAAAAACGTTAGATTATGGATGTGGCACGGGCTGCTCAACACTATTTCTGGCTGAAACAGGACTCGATGTTGAGGGGGTAGATATTTGTCCACATATGTTACAAGAAGCATCAAATCATACAGATATACCGTTAACCTTAATTCAAAGCGCTCAATTACCTTATGATAACAACTGCTTTAATATTGTTTTTTCCAGTTTTGTGCTGTTTGAAATAGGCTCCAAAGCGGAGATGATTGACGTTTTTAATGAAATATACCGTGTTTTAGCCCCGGGAGGGGTTTTCATCTCTATTACCGGAACAGAAGAGCTGTACAAGAAAAAATGGTTAACAATGGATGTTGATTTCCCGGAGAATAAAAATCTCAAAAGCGGGGACATTGCCAAAGTTCTGCTTTCTGATGTCAACGTTTTAGTATATGACTACTATTGGACACATGAGGACTATCTGGAGGTCATAAACAAAACCCACTTTATGCACGTGGAAACAATGCGGCCTTTAGGCGATAAAAATGATGGATATGCATGGATAGATGAAGAAAAATATCCACCATATGTCATTTATATCTTAAAAAAAGGTTTTACCGCATATCCAGCCCAAACTGGCAATAAGCCAAAATCAGGCTGTTTTGTATGTTGATCAAAAGTTTAAGTTATCAATGCGCTAAAACTGGGAGTCACAAACCATCTTTTATTTCGAGTCGATTATCAGGTTCCGTGATTTTCATTATTATCTAAATTCTGCTAGGGTCTGTTGACATTTGGTGGTGCGAAGCGAAAATCACGTCAATTTAGGCCAAATTTTATCTTGAGTGAGGCGAATAGCCGGCTCTATTTAACGAACTCAAGGTTAAATTTGGACAAATTGACGTGGTTTGCAGCCGTGTCACCAATTGTCAACAGACCCTAATAAAACGTGACGATGGAAGCGTGCTCAGATATGCTAACTTAGATTGTTCTGAGCCTGTTATACGTTATTTCGGGAGGGGTTATGTTCTTTTCAATTCCGAGCACAAATACCTCTGCCACTTAATATATGGACGTGCCATCAATCACGCCATATCCATGGATGGAAGTCTGCATAATGAATAACACCTTTATCCACGAGTTCACCTTTGCCATCGCCTGGGGCGATATGGATGCGCTCGGGCATGTGAACAACGCCCGTTATTTTGACTATTTTCAGGAAGCGCGCATTGACTGGCTGCACCAGCTGGGCATGAACCTCACCAGCGAAAGCGGCCCGGTGGTGGTGGAGGCCGCCTGTACCTTTTTAAAGCCCGTGGTCTATCCCGCCACCCTCACCCTTAAGAGCCGCCTTGAAAACCCGGGCCGCACGAGCATCATCATGCGCCATTTTCTCTTCCAGAATGACACGCTGATGGCAGAGGGGCACTGTAAGCTTGTCTGGGTGAATTACTCCAGCGCGCGTCCCGTTGAACTCCCGGACGCGCTCAAAAAACCTTAAGCGATGACTCGCGGCTCACTCTGAGCCGCGTGATGGAGACATGCCGGGCGGGCTGTAAGGCGCTGTCGGTTCGATTGCGGGCTCTGGCGAGTGAAGCGGACTCGAATGCACTGTATCCTCCGCAGGTGGCTCTACAGTTTTATGCTGCTTACCAGCCTCAAAACGAGGCTCTGTCGTACACGGCGTAAAATCTTGCGTGAACAGCCCTTCAAATGACTGTATTGCCGTTGCCCACATGTTGTACAATACGCCCTGCTCATTTAATTCCATAATATCGGTAAACATGGTTGCTGCCAGGCCGCCAGCAGGCAAGATAATCCAGAGGGGCGGAATAGCGATGTTAACCACAAAAATCGCAAAAAGTACCGCTGCCATACCGAGGTGAGACAAGACATTTAAAACCGTGAGGTAAGGTTTGAACAAGCTGTTTTGAGGCATGTTATCCTTAATCCACTGCTGAGTGACATACACACTCTCTACCGGCGAGACAACCATTCGAAAAAGTCTCGCGGTGGCACGAAATGCTATTTCAGGAAAGGCCAATATAAGTGACGCAGACGCATAATCCCCAAGGCGGGATTCCAGAGCCATACGCCCCTGATACATCAGTTCGGCCATGAAATTAAGCAAAAACGCCGGAGGGCGGCGCACGAGGTTAACAAGGGTCGGGATAATGGCGAGGACGCCTAAATGCGCAGCCAGAAAGTAGTCTTTAAAGGAGCGGGTTTTGCGCTGCTCTTCACTCGCAAGCGGCATAACGGTATCATACCAGGCGTCTTTCGCCGCCTCTTTAAGGGCATCTAAAAAAGTCATAATACACTCTCTGTGTTTAAAAAAAGAGAGTATATCACCTTTATCAATATTTTTTCAATGTGCCCAAATAGCGCGCTATCGTTTCCTGGCTGAGGCGGTAACGCAAACGGGCACCAGATATGGATGCGGGGTGCCAGGGCCACCATGGATAACAAGGCATGGTACCCCTGACGCATCGGGATTAAAAATCCGATAGTGGATAGAACCACCCCGCACGGCACATGTTGACATTAAAGGAGCCGCACTCACGCCAAACGAAGCTCTTGCGCCGGCTGGTTAGACTGTAGCCAGCTGAAGGCGAAGCCGGCAGCAACAAAAACGCCTGTGGCAACCGTCAGCGCGACCGTTACGGTCTGACCGTTAAAGAAATAGCCGGCAGCACCAGTAGAAATCGTCACTAACAACGCCCTCATGCTCATTACAAGAGAAGATGCCGGTCCCTGCATGTCAGGATAAACAGACATGGAGTTAGAGAAGAGCACCGGATAACAGGCCGCGAACCCAACGGAAAAGAGTGACATCCAGAGTGTCGTCAGATACGGCGAGCTGATATGAGCCATACTCAACAGGACAAAGGCGGCCATGCTGGCGCACGAGAGCAATACCCCGTACCTGACCGTATTCAACGGTCCAAAATAGGGAATTATCTTACCAACCTGCATGCTCGTTACCGCGAACGATGCGATAATAACGGCCTGATGCATCACAAACTTCAGCGTTGTCAGCTCATAAGCACCCATGTAGAGAAAAGCACTGGCTGCAATGTAGGCCATGTAAGCGGCGAACATCAAACTGGGCACCATGGATGCGGTGAGGAAGCGGGGGCTTGTCAACAGCCTGCGGTAATCGTTCATCACCTTTCTCGTATCAAGCCTGTCAAATTCCTGCCGGGATTCGGGCAGGAAGAACAGCAGCAGCAACCAGGTCATCAGGCTGAAAATCGCTACCACGCCGTAATTTCCCTTCCAGCCAAGCGCCTCGTTGATAAATCCGCCGATGAGTGGCGCACACGACATAACGATGGAAAGTGCGGCATTCATAAAACCTATCAGCTTCATCGCCTTTTCACCCTGATACAGGTCGGCAATCATGGTGAACACCAGCACAACAGACGTGCTCGCGCCGAAGCCCTGAATAAGCCGGGACAGTAAAAGCCAATGAATATCCGGCGCAAAATAACAGCCCACGGCACCGAGTGTCATAAGGGCGTTGCCAAGCACCATCATTCTTCTGCGCCCAAAACAATCGGAAAGCGGCCCATACACAAGCGCACCGAGACAGTAGCCTAAAAAGTTCCAGGTAATTGTTGCCTGAACGAGACTGGCACTGACGCCGAAAAACTCGGCTATCTGTGGAAATCCAGGAACAGAAATATCAACTTCTGCGCATGTGGTTATCATGGATAATAAAAACAAGGCCGGTAAAAATCGTTTGCGCACTTAAAACCCCCTCATGAACGGCGCTGATTCCTGTCCAGATATCCTATTGAAGATTTCAAAAAATAAACGCCTAAATGCATGCGAAATATAAAATTTGGACACATCCTTGTCAATAAAATTCGAGAAGCGAAAGCATGCACTGGCGCATCAGTTACACGCCTTAAACCGCCACTGGCGCACGAATGGCCGCATGCGACTGATAGCCCTCAAACACGATGTCTTCAAAGCGGTAGTCAAAGAGGCTGTCTGGCTTTCGCAAAAGCTTCAATGTCGGCAGGGGCAGCGGCTCGCGTTGAAGCTGCGTGCGCGCCTGCTCGAGGTGATTGAGATACAGGTGACAATCCCCCCCCGTCCAGACAAACTCGCCTACATCAAGCCCGCACTGTGCGGCCACAAGGTGGGTCAAGAGCGCATAGGAGGCGATGTTAAAAGGCACGCCCAGAAACACATCGGCAGAACGCTGGTACAACTGACAGGAAAGCCTGCCGCGCGCCACATAAAACTGAAACAGCGCATGACAGGGAACCAGCGCCATTTTCGGCAGTTCCGCGACATTCCAGGCGCTCACAATGAGCCGTCGCGAATCGGGGTTGTTGCGAATCTGCTCGACCACTGCCGCAATCTGGTCAACACTCTCGCCATTGGGCAGCGGCCAGCTGCGCCATTGACGCCCGTAAACAGGGCCAAGATTGCCCTCGGCATCCGCCCACTCATCCCAGATGCTGACGCCGTTTTCCTTCAGATAACGGATATTGGTATCACCCTTTAGAAACCAGAGCAGTTCATGGACAATGCTGCGCGTATGGAGTTTCTTGGTGGTAACGAGCGGAAAGCCCTTTGCGAGGTCAAAGCGCATGGAATACGCAAACACCGACAGCGTGCCGGTACCGGTGCGGTCGGATTTTTCGACACCATTTTCAAGGATGTGCGTCAGTAAATCGAGGTATTGTCTCATCGTTTCTTCCACCATAAAAGAAAGCCTGCGAGCAGCATGGGAATCGAGAGAAGCTGCCCCATCGTCAGCCAGTCAAAGGCCAGAAAACCAAGCTGCACATCCGGCTCTCGAAAACACTCGGCCAGCATGCGGCTCACGGCATAGCCCATCAGAAACACGCCGCTTACAGCGCCTGTGGCACGCTTTCGAGATGCATACACCCAGACCAGCACAAACAGCGCGATGCCCTCAAGCCCCATTTCATAGAGCTGAGAGGGGTGACGCGGCAGGTTGTCCGCGTGCGGAAAAATCATCGCCCACGGGACGTCAGCAGGCCGCCCCCAGAGCTCACCGTTAATAAAATTCCCAAGCCGCCCGGCCGCAAGTCCAAGTGGAACAAGGGGGGCAATAAAATCGCCAATTTCAAGAAAGGATTTGCCAATGCGCCGCCCAACGAGCCACACGCCGGCTATCACGCCCAGCAACCCGCCATGAAACGACATCCCACCTTCCCACAGCTTGAAAATCGACAGCGGATGCGAAAGCCATTGCGAGGCATTATAGAAAATCATGTATCCGAGGCGCCCGCCGATGATAACGCCCATCGCCGCATAGAAGATGATATCGTCAATGGCTGTCGGAGAAAAATCAAGCTGATAATGGCGAGCGCGCCAGCGCGCCAGCAGCCAGGCCAGCACAAAACCCACAAGGTACATCAGTCCGTACCAGTGTACCTGAATGGGGCCAAGCGAAAACGCGACTGGTGAAAGATGAGGGTATGCAATCATAAAAGCCTCTCAAAGAAGCATGCCAAGGGCGGTGAGTATCAACAATACCACAAATCCCACACGCAGGGGACGCTCCGGCACCCGCCACGCCCAGTGCGCGCCGAGCGGCGCGAACAATGCACTGGCAAGACCTACACTAAAAACGGCGGGCCAATAGACAAAGCCTGTGGCCAGAGGCGGTATAAGAGGCTCAAGACGCCCTGTCAGCATGAAGCTCAGGCTGCCAATTATCGCCACCGTAAAGGTACAGAGTGCAGATACCGGCACCAGCGCACGCATTGACACGCCACACCAGGAGAGATACGGCACAATTAGCGCGCCCCCGCCAATACCGAGCAAACCGGACTTCAGGCCGATAAGCAAACTGACGCAGAGGTTTTGTAATCTTGAGGGTGTGTGTGGCGCATGCTCGGTGCGCACATGCCATAGCATATGTGCGGCAATAAACAGCAAAAACAGTCCAAAAAGAATTTCAAGGCCGCGCGTTGGAAGAATATCGGCAAAAATGGCGCCACTAACGGTGCCAATGGCAATGCCAGGCGCCAGACGGCGATAGATATCCATGCGAATGTCGCCGCGACGGGCATGCGCAAATACGGATGAGAGCGCGGTAAAGAGCATGGCCGTGAGTGAAGTGCCGGCACTCATGTGCATGAGAATATCGGCGGGCACCAGTGCGCTGCGTTCAAAAATCCAGAAGAGTGCCGGCACCACAACAATGCCGCCCCCAATCCCCAGCATACCGGACATTGTACCGGCAAAGGCGCCACTCAGGAGAAACGCCACGAGCATCAATGCATCCTGGGACATGCTACATGCCACCGGCGCGCAGGAGGCCTGAGAGGCCTTCTTTCACCAGCACAGCATGAAGATGCGCACGAATTTCAGCAGGGTGATGCAGTTCCAGCACTTCCGCCAGCAGGCGGCGCGCCGTACTCATGGAAATCTGGCGCACGAGCCACTTTACCCGTGGCAGGCTCGCAGAATTCATGCTGAGTGTGTCAAACCCCATGGCGAGCAGCAGCACCACCGCAAGCGGCTCACTCGCCATTTCACCGCACACGCTCACCGGCACGCCCGCGGCCTGCGCCCCCTCTACCACCTTGGCAAGCGTTCTTAGCATCGCCGGATGCAGTGAATCGTAAAGGCCGGCAACGCGTGAATTATTACGGTCGACTGCCAGCAGGTACTGGGTCAGGTCATTCGTGCCTACGGAAAGAAAATCAACGCGCTTTGCAAGTTCACGCGCCAGCCATGCCGCCGCCGGGACTTCCACCATCACCCCAAGGCGCGGCTTCTGGATGGCAAACCCTTCTTCGAGCAGCTCTTCATAGGCCTGGTGTACCAGTGCCACCGCTTCATCGACCTCGCTGAGGGCGGTCACCATCGGCAGCATGATGCGCAGGTTATCAAGCTCTTCACTCGCACGCATCATGGCGCGCACCTGCATCAAGAACATATCGGGATGGTCAAGGGTCACGCGGATTCCGCGCCAGCCAAGGCAGGGGTTTTCTTCCTTCACCGGAAAATACGGCAATACCTTGTCGCCACCAATATCAAGCGTGCGCATGGTAACCGGGCGAGGCGCAAAGGCCTTCAGGGTCTGGCGATAGATGATGCGCTGCTCGTCTTCAGAGGGAAAGCGGTCACGGCTCATAAAGGGCACTTCTGAGCGATACAGTCCCACACCTTCAGCACCTACACTCATCGACAAGCCCGCGTCCATCTCAAGGCCCGTGTTGACCTGCAGTGAAATGCGGTGTGCATCGAGCGTTTCTGCAGGCTTATCACGGAGTGCGACAAGGCTCTGGTTTAAAAGCCGCTCTTCCTCAGCGAGCTGACGGTATTGCGCCACCAGTGCTTTAGAGGGCGAAATATAAACCTTTGCCGCAAAGCCATCGACAATAACCGCGCGCCTCGAGAGATTCTCAAAGCGACAGCCACGTACCCCCATCACGACTGGTACGCCCAGTGCGCGGGCAAGAATCGCCGTGTGAGAATTGTTGGAGCCACGAACCGACACCACCCCCACAAGCTGGCCTTCCGGCACTTCAGCAAGAGCGGCTGGTGTAATTTCTTCCCCAATCAGCACGGTGCGGCGCGGGTAGTCAATTTCTTCGCGCGCCGAAAGCTGCAGTTCTGCCAGCACACGGCGGCCAAGATCGCGCACATCGCTTGCGCGCTCACGCAGATAATCATCCTCAACATTTTCAAAATGCTGCACATGTTTCTTGATAACGGCGGCGAGCGCCGCCTGTGCCGAGAGCTGCTCGGTACGAATCTGCGCCTCTACCTCGGCCCCGAGACTGTCGCGATCGAGAATGCGCAGATAGACCTCAAAAAGCGCGTGGTCTTCTTCGGCGACTGAGGCCTTAAGCCGACGGCCAAGGCGGTGAATGTCCTCGCGTGCACTCTGGAGCGCCTCGTGAAAAAGGAACACCTCGTGCTCGATATCGTCCGTGAGCGTGCGCAATACCGCGTCAATGTCAGCCGGTGGATACACAACCACCGCGGTTCCCATGCCAATGCCTGGAAGCGCGCCGGTGCCGGTCAGGGGTTCGTACACGTTTTCCGTGAGGGCCGCCTTCGCCATCGCCGGAAGGGTGAGGAGCGCCAGCTCGCCGGTGGCTTCAGCATGCGCTATCACGCCACCAATCTGCGCGGCCAGGGTAATCAGGAAGGCTTCTTCAGCATCATCAAAATACCGCCTCTCCGCCTGCTGCACTGTGAGCACGCCGTAGAGTTTACGGTGGTGAATGATGGGAACGCCAAGAAACGCACTCAAATGCTCTTCCTGCAGCAGCGCATTGCGATAATAATCGGGGTGCGAGGGCGCATCATCAATGTTGAGCGGTTCTTCCCGGCGCCCTACCTGCCCAATCAAACCGAAATCAAGCGGTACCCGCACCCGCTTCTCAGCGCCACGGTTTAAGCCCTCAGTCGCCATTAACACGAATTCTGCGTGCTTGCTGTCTATCAGAAAAACAGAAACCGCCTCGGCTCCAATGGCCTTGTGAACACGCGCAACCAACACCGAAAGCGCCTCATCAAGCGCGCCTGCTGCCGTAACATCCTGTACTATGCGTTTGAGAATCTTTAACATCTATCGACTTTGTTGACCTCGTTTTCGGCGCGCACCCGCAGGCACACTGCGTTTTTTCAGCAAATGCTCCAGCTCTTTCAGCGCCTGCACATACACCTGACGCTTGAAAAAAATCACCTGCTCCTGGGGAGTGTTGTAATCAATCCAGCGCCAGCTGTCAAATTCCTGTGCATCTCCCAAATCCAGACGAATTTTCTGCTCAGGTACGACAAGGCGCAGCAGAAACCATTTCTGCTTCTGGCCGATAACCAGCGGTTCACTGCCGTGGCGCAGATACTGTTTGGGCAGACGGTATTTCAACCATCGGCGTGTTGCGCCCAAAACCTCGACATCTTCGCGTAAAAGGCCGACTTCCTCATAGAGTTCGCGATACATCGCTTCCAGTGCCGTCTCTCCGGAAGCAAGCCCTCCCTGGGGAAACTGCCATGCATCGTGCCCATAACGACGCCCCCAGAAAACCCTTCCAGACGCGTTGACCAGCACAATGCCCACATTCAGCCGATAACCGGCTCTGTCAATCACCATGAAAAGCACACACGTAAACACCGTAATGCCTTGATTTTTTCACAGATGACAAGGGTTTGGCAATGGATGCTTCACGTGGAACATTCTTAAACCGGCGAGGAAGACGATGCGACGGATGTTCTTTCCGGTGCCATTGACGCACACTCCAGGTATCCTGCCACCGGGAGATGCGGGTCTGGCGAATATTCAGCAAAGAATCGAGGCAGTTCCTCAAGGCTGATGCGTTGCTGAGAGGCCATCGCCTGAATCGAAGTACGAAGCGTTTGATTCTTATGTGAAGCATTAACCAGCAATGCACGCCGCAGTTCTGGAAAGCATTGAAGCGCCTTATCGTTAAAGGCAACAAAATCTGCATGAAGCGCCTTCCGGTAGGCAGGATAAATGGTCAGCGTTCCCTCGCGCGTGGAGCAGGTGTACTGGTTGTCAACGAGGGCTGCAGTAAGCTGCTTCAATGTCCGGTGCCAGGGGGTATCCCACACCATCCAGAGCCTGTAGGTGTTTTTGCAGGCGCGATAAGATGCCTCAAGCATCGTACATGCCTTATGCAGCAGTTCGGTCACGGCAGCGGTGCCCCCTGCCAGTTTGCTGATGAAGTGCTCCCGTCCCTTCTCTGTCTGCGAAAACAATGCGTCAATCTTTAATCCCTGCTCATTAAGGGCGTGAAAAAATACCGGCAGGCGTGACGCATCGGCATTAGCGTATCTCTGGGACAACGTCTCTGCGGCCTCGAAGCAGGCACGTTCAGAGCTCGTATCGAGAAAAGGGTCTTCCATGCACCAGCAGCACAGTAAGTCGAGGCTTAAGATGGTGCGCAATACACTGAAGGAAATGGCCAGCTCTTCATACCAGCGTGCGGCTCCCTCAGGTAACGCCCTTGAAGCGTTATAGGCATACATGCCGCTCGCCTCAAGCCTAAGGTCCGGGAAACAGGCCTTGATACAGGCATCGAGCATTAAGGGATGGTTGAGGCTGGTGTCCAGCGAAGTTAACATTCCTGCCCGGATATGCGCCTCAACAAGACCATCCTGCTTCAGTTTTTCAGAGGTCATGAAGTGGTCGCTTATCACCTTTCTGACAAGCGCCTGCGCGCCCGCACACTGCTCCCGCCGCCGCTGCAGCGGCTCAAGAATGGCTGCCGTGGTCTTTTCGCATGTTTCAACAGTCTCTGGCATGCCGCTCTCTCTGTTGCACGCTTTAATTTCTTTTCTACCGCTCCCCGACATGACTGTCAAGACGTAAGTGTTCTCGTCATCAGACGGATTGTGGATTTTTTGTGCCTCTCACCTGATAATAAGGGTATTGACGCATTTACACAGACTGTCCATGAAAAAACACATCCTGATTCTTAATACCGGCGGCACCATCAGCTGTAAAAAAACCCCGATGGGGTATGAGCCCGTACGCGGGTATGTCGCAAAGATGCTGAGAGACATTCCAACGCTTTCACATGCCGACATGCCCCGTTACACCATCCGCGAATACGACCCGCTGCTGGACTCATCCAACATGACGCTGAATGACTGGAACCGTATCGCAAAAGACATTGCCGATCACCTCAACGACTATGATGGCTTTGTCGTATTTCATGGCACCGACACGCTCGCCTACACGGCTTCAGCACTCGCGTTCATGCTCGAAAATCTGCCAAAACCGGTCATTCTGACCGGCTCACAAATCCCGCTTTCCGAAGTGCGCAACGATGCGCTGGAGAATGTCATTACGTCCCTCTGGCTCGCCGCTCACGCGCCCCTTCACGAAGTTTGCGTGTACTTTAACCAGCGACTTTTACGCGGCAACCGCACCCGTAAAACAAGCGCTCAGGGGTTTAACGCCTTCACTTCCCCCAATTTTCCCGAACTTGCCCGCATCGGCATTGACATCGAACTTAACCACGAGCGGCTTCTGCCCCTCCCCACGGCACCCTTTCACCTGCAGCCGCTGCAATCCCATTTCATCGCGAACTTCCGGCTCTTCCCGGGCTTTGCCACCGATGTGCTCGATTTTATTCTGCACCAGCCGGTAAAGGGGCTGATTCTTGAAACCTATGGCGCCGGCAATGCCCAGAACAATGACCCGCGTTTCCTGAAATTGCTCAAGGATGCCACGGCGCGCGGCGTGATTATCGTCAACTGCACCCAGTGCCTGCAGGGACGGGTAGAAATGAACCAGTACGCCACCGGACACGCGCTCCTGACGACAGGCCTTGTCAGCGGGCATGACATGACCCCTGAAGCCGCCCACTGCAAGCTTCTGCACCTGCTTGGCAAAAATCACGATGCTGAATGGGTGCGCGCGCAGATGCAGCAGTCGCTCTGCGGCGAGCTGAGCCTGCACGAGGCTCAGCCCTGAGTGCATTTTAGCTGAACGAGGGTGAAGCAGGCTCGGCTGACGGGGTCGTATCCTGCACACCTTCCGGTAACGCGTATTGAGCAGGTGTCGGGGATAATGGCAGGCCGGCCAATTCAGCGGGCTTTGGTGGCAGCGGCGGGCGGCTCATGGGTTGCGGCACGTGCCCCGGAAAGGCCGGACGCTCAGGAAAAACTGGATATGCAGGCCCTACTGGCGGCAGGTGCGATGGCATATATGCAGAAGACCTTGAGGCTTCCGCAAAGGAGGAATACTCACTGCGCTGAAGATGGCCGCGAGGCCCTTGATACCCGGAGCTCTCTGTATACCCCGGCTGGGGATGATAGCCCAGAGCAGCTGTAGAAGCAGGTGGTGAAAAAAACCGTGATGAATGAGGGTTGGCCACCGATGAACCGGTTGTGGCCTCTCTGACAGTCTTGATGTACTGACCCAAAAATTCTTTTGCTTTTTCTGGATTAATGAGCAAATAGGCGGCCTCAAATACCTGCTCCAGTTCCCCCTTACCAGGCTCCAGTGCTGAAGTACTAAAACTTAAGCCCAATGGCAGCTTCACCACGGCTGACAGCGGCATGTATATCTGAAGGCCGT
Source organism: Legionella geestiana (assembly GCF_004571195.1). GTDB lineage: Bacteria > Pseudomonadota > Gammaproteobacteria > Legionellales > Legionellaceae > Legionella_B > Legionella_B geestiana. Next base: position 1,439,767 of record NZ_CP038271.1, on the reverse strand, counting down.
TCTGCTGGCAAATGATATAATTTTGTAACAGGATGCTTTCGATAGCCTGACAAACAGCAGCTTCCCGTGCATCCCGGTCATCCGGGTGCAGCGCATCCAGTGCCATTGTCAAGGCCTCCAGCGCCTTAATGAGCATGGCTTCTTTTGCTACACCCGCGGAACGGTACAAATCCCAGGATTTCGGCAACGGGGAGTCCGTTTTTTTCTCCATCTTCCAGACTTTGTCCAGAAGATAGGCACCTGCATGCCGCCTGAAGAGGGTGAAAGCGTCTTGTTCATAATAACGTACGCTTAACAGGCGTGCATTTTCAAATTTCTTATACAGGGTTTCAACAAATGCCGTTAGCTGGTCAAGATCGTCCCCCATTTTGCCAATCCCTATTGGCCCCGCTTCATCGCTAAGTGCCGTTCTGCAGCGCAGTATTAGATTATGCAACACTGCTTTAGCACAGGAATCAGCAAGTGCCTCATTTACCTCGAGAATGAGACCTTTGTTAATCAGAGCGGTTTTAATACTGTAATGGTGCGTTTCAATAAAACGACGGTCAATCTGAGCAGGCGTCTTAAACTCCTGTAACACTTCTGTCACCACCTCCCCCCATGGGGCACGCAAAGTGCACTCGAGGACACGCTCCCGGTTGACGTATACGTGGACGTCTCCATTTTTAATCAGCTCCAAAGGGCGGGGCGGGTATTCACTGACAAAAACGACTGACGATGAAAAAGTAATTCGGTGAAACTTCGCGGCAAATTCTTCAAGCAAGGTCTGCTTTGACTTGGATAACTCGATGTCTCTGACGCCTAACTTTCCACCAATCCACCCTGACCAGCTGGTATCCCGGCCGTTGGCGCTCTCTTTTGCCGCCAAAAACTGTGTTGGAAGAAAAGCCTTGGCAAGTTCAAGGAACAGGGTGGTATTATCCTTAGAGCTACTCATTGCACTACTCCTTTTGTTGCAATTTTTTTATGATATCAGCTTTAGTCTGATTCGCAATGCCAAAAGCACTGTGTGCAAACATTCGACTCATCGAAGGAACTGACGCATGAAATCTTTGGAAATTGTAGTTTTAGCCGCAGGCCAGGGCAAGCGCATGCACTCAAATCTGCCTAAAGTGCTGCACCCGATTGCCGGTACGCCGATGTTAAAGCGTGTGATTACGACGGCACAGGCGCTGAATCCTTCGGCCATTCACGTAATAACCGGGCACGGCGGCGACACCATCCGCGCAGCCCTTGCCGACCTTCCCGTGCAATGGGTGCATCAGGCGGCACAGCTTGGCACGGGACACGCGATGCTTCAGGCATTGCCTTTTGTATCCCCGGACGCGCAGGTGCTTATTCTTTCAGGTGACGTGCCGCTTATTCGCACGGAAACCCTTAAGGACCTTGTGAACTCGGCAAGCATCAGCACCGAGCCGCTCGCACTGCTCGTTGCCCGCCCCAAAGACCCCACGGGTTTAGGGCGCATGGTGCGCGATGCACTTGGCAATATTCTTGCGATTGTCGAGGAAAAAGATGCAACGCCTGAACAGCGTGGCATTCGTGAAATCTACTCAGGCATCTGCTGCGTGAGTGCCAGACACCTGCACCGCTGGCTGCCACGCCTCAGTTGCGACAATGCCCAAGGCGAATATTACCTGACAGAAATTCTCACCAAAGCGCTCGCGGAAGGCATTCCGGTGTGTACCCAGGAAGCCCTCAATCCCATGGAAGTCGAGGGCGTTAATTCACGGCTGCAGCTTGAGCGCCTTGAGCGCGCGTGGCAGCGCCACATGGCCGAGCAGCTCCTGCACAATGGCGTATCCCTTGCCGATGCCAGTCGGCTGGATGTGCGCGGCACACTCACATGCGGGCGGGATGTGTTTATTGATGTTAACGTGGTATTTACCGGCAACAACAGCATCGGCGAGGGGTGTCGTATTGGCCCTAACTGCACGCTGCACAATGTCACCATCGGCGCATTTACCGAAGTGCATGCCAACAGCGTACTTGAAGATACGGTCCTCGGCGAGCACTGCGCAATCGGCCCTTTTGCGCGCCTTCGCCCGGGCACGCGCCTTGAAGCGCACTGCAAAATCGGCAACTTTGTGGAAACGAAAAATATTCAAATGGCTGAGCACAGCAAGGCCAGTCACCTGAGCTATATCGGTGACGCCACTATTGGTAAAAAAGTTAATATTGGTGCAGGTACCATTACCTGCAATTATGATGGCGTTAACAAACATCAGACGATTATTGGCGATGGAGCGTTCATCGGCTCCGACACTCAGCTCGTGGCTCCCGTCACAGTAGGCGCGCACGCCACCATTGGTGCGGGCACAACATTGCGTAAAGATGCCCCGGCCGATGAGCTGACCCTCACAGAATCCCGTCAAAAAACCGTGTGCGGATGGAAGCGCCCCGTGAAAGCCATTGAAGCCAAAAACCAATAAAAACATGCTGTTATGCTGGACTGAGCGTAGCGAAGCCCGGCATCGGGTATCCCCAAAGGCCGGGTGTTTTATTGCGCATCCCATCCCGCGCTTATCAGCGCAGGCTACGGCTAATTATTTACCATTGTGCGGTAGGCTGGGTTGAGCGTAGCGAAGCCCGGCATCGGGTATCCCCAAAGGCCGGATGTTTTTTTCGCGCATCCCATCCCGCGCTTATCAGCGCCAGGCATAACCCCCTCACTCTCCAAACGTGGCGTTACCAAAATCTCCATCACACGCCCAATTGGCGGGAAGCGCGCCATCTGTGATAAAACGGTGAATACTTGAATAGGGCCAATCATGCGGATTTTGCACATAACCGTGTTTGACCGGGTTGAAATGTATGTAATGAACATGATGCATGTAATCCTGCTCATCCCTGATAACATGATCCCAAAATCGGCGCTGCCATATACCCCGTTCACGCCTGTGACGCCGCGAAAAAGATATATTTTCAGAAACAGTCAGTTGCCTTGAAAACGTTGCCTTGATAAGCGCGATGCGCATGGAAAAATTCAAGTCATTTTCCTGGAGTGTCATAATAAAATGGCAATGCTCAGGCATGACAACGATCGCGTTTAAACGAAATGGATGACGGACTTTAACGGTTCTAAAAGCAAGGCGCAAAGCATGAATATGGCGAGTAAGAGCGTCGCTCTTTCTGTCTTGAAGATTCATTGTAAAAAAACAGGTGGCATTAGGCACCCAGACTCTTCGGTGGCGCATGGGGTTGGATTCATCATTCCATTTGCAGGTCGCCAGTATAACGGGTACAGAAGCGTATGGCGAGCACCAGTGCCGTACCTGTTGGCCTGATAAGCTCAGGCAGGGACGTTTAATAAAACATCCGGCCAACAGCGATACCCGATGCCGGGCTTCGCTTCGCTCAACCCAGCCTACCGAAATTCCATTAAATACAATGTGTTATTTAAAAATAACAACCGTCTTATTTTTGGCTCAATACAGTAGCTTCATGAAAAATCCACTGTCGGTGGCATGTAACGGATTTTTAGGGGGGGAAAGTCTCTCTCTCCCTCCCGCAGGAAACCTTTGGGAGGGAGAGAGACGAAGAGTATAGCGGAGGGGTTACAGGGAAGTGACGTCTTCCGCCTGCAGGCCTTTAGGACCTTTCGTTACCACGAATTGTACGCGTTGCCCTTCGTGCAGCGTTTTGCGACCAGCACCGCTTACGATTGAACGAAAATGTACGAATACATCTTCACCTTCATCACGGCTGATGAAGCCGTACCCTTTATCATCGTTAAACCACTTTACGGTACCAGTTTCTTTGACAGACATTTTGTTTTCCAAATTAAATTAAACACACCCTTGCGGAACGCAGCAACTGGATTGGGCGTTTGGCGTACACAGTGTCAAATTCTTCGCTCTGAAATTCAAAAGGAGGGATTTTCACGGGGAACACCGGCTCAGTCCGGCCATTACGTTATGCCACAAGTGAATCGATTATAACCTGGACAGATAATCCGTGCAATCTTTTGCCGAAAGTGGCTTGCTGTAATAGTATCCCTGAATCTGCGTTCCATGGTGACGGCGCAGGTATTGAACCTGTACTTCTGTCTCCACGCCCTCTGCCACCACCTCAAGCCCAAGCCTTTTTGCCATGGCAATGATGGCTTCTACAATGCACTGTTCCCGGTTGCCACTCACAATTTCATCAATAAAAATTTTATCTATCTTTATCTTTTCAAAAGGAAAATCGCGCAGATAGCCAAGATTGGAATAACCGGTACCGAAATCATCTATGACCAGATGCACCCCGAGTGCACGCAGGCGGTTCATGGTTTTCACACAGGTTTCACGGTCAGAAGACAGCACGTTTTCGGCAACCTCAAGCTCAATTCCTGTCGCATCGACATCCGTTTCATGCAAAATCCGCTCAACGCACTCCACAAATCCCGCATGCTGCAGCTGGTGAATGGACACGTTGACCGCCACGCGCAGACGGGGGAATCCGGCAAATTCCCAGCGCCGCTTCTGCATGCACGCCTCACGCAGCACCCACTCGCCAATCGGAATGATGAGCCCGGTTTTTTCAGCAACCGGTATAAATTCCGCGGGACTGACCGCTCCAAGGGTAGGATGATTCCAGCGCAGCAGCGCCTCAACGCCGATAGTAGAGCTATTTTTCATCTCAATGAGCGGCTGGTAGCAAAGCGACAGCTCGTTATGCGCAATGGCAAACTGGAGTGCTGTGGTCATTTGTGAGTAAATGAGAAATTCTTCGAGAAACCCCGCATCATAGAACTGATAATTATTCCGCCCGTGACGTTTCGCGCGATACATCGCAATGTCGGCTTCCCGTAATAAATCGTCCATGCTGCAGGTAATAGGAGCTTCGGCCAGTGCAATACCTACGCTCGCCGAAATCTGACAGGGCATATCATCGATAAAACAGGGAGTCGCCAGGGTATCAATGATTTTCCCGGCAATGCCTCCAAGGTTTTGTGCGTTAAGATTGCCCTCGCAAAGGACTACAAACTCATCTCCCCCAAAACGAAAAACGCTGTCCACTCGACGCAGCACTGAACGAATGCGGGTACCTGCCTGCTGCAACACCCTGTCACCCACACCGTGCCCGAGCATACCGTTTATACGGCGAAACTGGTCAAGGTCAATGTGTAGAAGTGCCAGAGATTGCTCGGCACGCTGGCACCGTTCAAGCGCCATGGGTAATGCTTTTTCAAAGAGTTTTCGACTGCCGACACCGGTGAGCGTATCGATTTCAGCGTGCACTCTCAATTCGGCCTCGAGGGCATCCACCTGCTGCTGCAACGCCCTAACAGTATGTGCATGACGTAAAAAATGTTCTGTGAGATGCGCGTTGATGGAGGTTGCGGGCACACAGGCCATCAGGTGGTCGGCAAGCATACGCTCTTTTTCAGAGAGGGTGTCTTCTGATGCGAGCAACACCACCGGCATTGTACAGCCTTTTTTTAAGGCCGCCTCAACGAGCGAAACTCCGGTCGTTTGAGCAGTCACCGGCGCCAGAAAACACAAATGATACTGACGACTCAGCATTTCCGTGAGCGCTTCGTGTGCATCACTCACCCGTATCAGGCTGATGCGCATATGGGGCAGTGATTTAAGTTCTGCCGCAAGTGCGGCCGCAAAGGCAGCATCGTCTGACACGAGTAGCACCCGTGCGGCTGACAGGCATACCCTCGTCCAGCCTCCTGACAACGCTGGTGCGACATCCTTTCGCATCACCTTACTCCCTGCGCGTGCTTATTCCATGACGGGGACACGCCCTAGTGTGCTTCATCCCAGTTTTTTCCAACACCCACCGATACACGCAGCGGTACAAGGAGAGTGGCGGCATTTTCCATGGCGCCGGTAAGCACCTCCCGAACCGTGGAAACATGGGCTTCTGGCACTTCAAGTATCAGTTCATCATGCACCTGCATTATCATTTTGGCAACCGGTTCTGACTGATTTTCAAGTTGACACCAGAGCGCATGCATTGCTCGCTTAATGATGTCAGCCGCCGTTCCCTGCATGGGTGCATTAACGGCAGCACGCTCGGCGGCACGCTTTCGCATCTGGTTTTGCGCATTGATTTCCGGGAGATACAGGCGGCGACCAAAAAGCGTTTCGACATAGCCTAAACGGTGCGCCAAAGCCCGTGTACGCTCCATAAACGCCTGCACGCCCGGGTAGCGCTCAAAATAGCGCGTCATGTACATCTGGGCCTCGTTACGCTCGATGCCAAGCTGGCGCGCCAGTCCAAAAGCGGACATGCCGTAGATGAGTCCAAAATTGACGGCCTTGGCGCGACGTCGCTGCTCGCGGCTCACTTCGGCAAACGGCACGCCGAATACTTCACTCGCCGTGGCCACATGAATATCCAGATCGTTAGCAAAAGCGCGTAAAAGACCCGGGTCTTCAGAAAGGTGCGCCATGATACGCAGCTCAATCTGAGAATAATCCGCACTCATCAAAACATGGCCCTGAGGTGCAATAAACGCACGGCGAATAAGGCGCCCTTCTTCCGTTCTCACGGGGATGTTCTGCAAATTTGGCTCACTGGACGACAGGCGCCCGGTCGCGGCCACGGCCTGGTTATAGGACGTGTGTACCCGACCGGTTTCAGGATTGACTGCGCGCGGAAGCGCCTCAATATAAGTTGATACCAGTTTGCTGAGGCTGCGGTACTCAAGAATCACGGCCGGCAGGCGGTAGGTAAAGGCCAGTTCCTGCAAAACCGCTTCTGCCGTCGAGGGTTGTCCGCCAGGCGTTTTCGCCATCACCGGCAACCCCTGCTCACCAAAAAGAATCGCCTGCAGCTGTGCCGGTGAGCTCAGGTTAAAGGGCCTGCCTGCCAGCAGACAGGCCTCCTCTTCCAGGGCCGCGATACGCGCCCGTAAACGGGTACCGTGCTCCATGAGCACACCCTCATCAATCTGTACGCCAGTGCGCTCCATGCCGGCAAGCACCCTGACGAGCGGCATTTCAATCTCGTGAAACACCTGCTTCAGGCGCGCGTCCATTTTGGGATAGAGGGTTTCATGCAGCCGCAGGGTCACTTCCGCATCTTCAGCGGCATAGGCGGCAGCGGTTGAGACCGCTACCGCGTCAAACCCCACTTGTTTTGCACCCTTGCCGGCAACTTCTTCATACGTGATAGTCTTGTGCCCAAGGTACTTAAGCGCCAGCGAATCCATATCATGGCGCGCTCCCTGACTGTTCAACACATACGATTCCAGCATGGTATCAAAGGTGATGCCCTGCAGGGTAATACCGTGGTTTTTAAACACGTTCCAGTCATATTTAAGATTCTGCCCAATCTTCTGGATTTCAGGGTCCTCGAGCAGCGGCTTCAAAGCGGCAAGCACCCGGTCCAGGTCAAGCTGTGGCGACCCGTCTGTATGCATGAGGGGAATATACGCGCCTTCATGCGGTTTAAGTGCCAGCGCCACTCCCACAATACGGGCACGCAGGCTGTCAAGGCTTGTGGTTTCTGTGTCCACACACATTTTTCCCGCAGCTCGAATGCGTGCAATCCAGGCCTCAAGTGCCGCCCAGGTGGTGATAATTTCGACCTGCATCTGCGGCTCTTTTTGAGGCTCGGCATGCACGGTCGCCTCCGCAGGTTCTGAGGGCGCATCAGCAAGCAGTTCTTTTATCCAGCTGCGAAATTCACACGCGCGCACGATTTCAAGCAGTGTGGCCTTATCTTCAGGCGCCGGTGTCAGCGGACAGGAGGGCAGCGGAACATCATCACGAATGGTCACAAGCCGGCGCGAAAGCGGCAGATGCGCCATACCGGCGCGCAGGGATTCGCCAATTTTTCCGCCCACATCCGCGGCATGCGCCAGCAGATTATCGAGCGTTCCATACTGCGTGAGCCATTTGACGGCGGTCTTTGGACCACAACCGCTGATGCCCGGCACGTTATCAGACGTATCTCCCACAAGTGTGAGGTAATCCACAATACGCTCGGGCGGCACGCCAAATTTAGCGCTCACGCCGTTAACATCCAGTGTTTCACCATTCATGGTGTTAACAAGGGTCACGTTCGGGCTGACCAGCTGCGCCATGTCCTTATCACCCGTAGAAATAATGACCCTCTGCCCACGGGCGCAGGCCGCACGAGCGAGGGTACCGATAACATCATCGGCTTCAACCCCGTCAATGATAAGCAGGGGCAACCCCATTGCGCGCAGTAAATCATGCAGTATGGGTATTTGTTGCGCCAGGTCCTGCGGCATTGGCGGACGGTTCGCCTTGTAGGCCGGGTACCACTCATCCCTGAACGTTTTGCCTTTGGCGTCAAACACGATGGCAATGTGCTCTGGCGCATAATCGCGCAGCAGGCGGCGCACCATGTTGGCAACCCCATAGACTGCACCGGTTGCCTGTCCTTTGGAATTTGTCAGCGGAGGCAGAGCGTGAAAAGCGCGATACAGCCACGAGGAGCCATCAACCAGCACAAGGGGAGCTGTCATTGACTGGCGTCTCCATCCCTCTCAACACGGGCACGCAATGCATCAACGCGCTCACTCAGTGCACGCAGATTTTTGCGCATGATGGGGATTCGGGTGACAGAGAGTTCCTGCTCAATGGCTTTGTCGCGCGGACGCGCGGGACTTCCAAGATACACATTACCCTGCTTCAGGTGCTTTTTAGGCGGTACGCCGGCTCGCGCGCCAAGCACAACATCATCGTCAATGCGCACATGGTCGCTGACGCCCACGTTAGCGGCAAATACTACGCGATCGCCACTGACCGTACTGCCGGCAACGCCTGTGAAGGCACAGAGAATATTGTGTCGGCCGAGACGCACGGAATGCGCCACCTGCACAAGGTTATCGATTTTGGTCCCTTCCCCAATATGTGTGGCACCCATGGTGGCGCGGTCAATGACCGTATTTGCCCCGATTTCCACATCATCGTCGATGACAACGTTACCGATATGCGGCACCTTCTGATGCTGGCCGTTGATAAAGGTGTATCCAAAACCGTCTGAACCGATGACACTGCCAGCATGCACGCGAACACGCGCACCGATGCGGGTTTTGTCATAAACAGTGACATGCGGATAGAGACGCGTGCCGGCACCAAGGGTCACATCATTGCCCACACTGACATGCGAGAGCAGTATACAGTCGTCCCCAATCACACTGCCAGAACCTACCGAAACAAAAGGACCAATGCTGACACGCGCCCCCAGGGTGACATCAGGGGCCACAAATGCCGATGGATGCACGCCGGGAGCAGGCGTCGGTTCCGGGAAAAAATGCTCCATGAGTCGGATAAATGCGGCAAAAGGATGCTTAACCCGCACGAGCGGTTTTGAAGACGCTTCAACCTGCTCGCCCGCAAGAATCGCACCCGCCGCCGAAGCTTCTGCGCGCTCAAGATTCTGCGCACCGTCCGCAAACACCAGCGAGCCTGCACTCACATCGTCAATTGGCGCAAGACCACACACTAAAACGCTTTCATCACCCACCACCACACCGTCCACAAGGCGGGCAATCTCCTGCAGAGAAACATTCATGATTTAGCCTGATTATGCAAAATAGGCAGATTATAACCTCAAGACGCTCAAGAATGCGACTTATCCCATGCGCCCCAGTAAAACTGCCGCATTTGCACCGCCAAATGCAAAATGGTTCGACAGCGCGATATTGACACGCTGGGAACGCGCTTCGTTGGGAACATAGTCAAGGTAGCAGGCGGGGTCGGGGTTTTCGAGGTTAATAGTGGGCAAATGGGTGTCGTTTTCAAGACAGAGCGTGGTTGCAATGACTTCCATGACCCCCGCTGCACCAATGGTGTGGCCGGTCATGGCTTTTTGCGCGGTTATGGGAATGTCTTTCGCGCGCTCGCCAAACACAGCCTGAATGGTTTCGGTTTCGGTGATGTCATTGAGCTGGGTGCCGGTTCCGTGGGCATTGATGTACTGCACGTCCGATGGCGATACGCGGGCATCATTCAGTGCCGCACGAATGGCGCGCGCCTGCCCCTCGGAACTGGGGGCCGTTACGTGATACGCATCACAACTTGCGCCAAACCCGAGAATTTCAGCATGAATATGCGCACCACGTGCACGGGCATGCTCAAGCTCCTCGAGCACAAGTACACCGGCACCATCGGCCATCACCATGCCATCGCGGTCACGGTCAAAGGGACGACTGGCACGCTTTGGGTCTTCGTTACGGGTCGACATGACACGCAGCTTGCACCACGCCGCCATGATGGTTTCCCACACCAGCGATTCTGTGCCGCCGCAAAGGGCAACCTGCAGCCGCCCGGCCGCAATCTGGTGGAACGCATTGCCAATGGCTTCCGCGGAAGAGACACAGGCGTTGGAAATGGTGGAATTGGGACCCCCAAGTCCAAAGGCGATGGCAACATGGTTAGCCACGGAATTGGGCATGCCGCGAATCACGCTCAGTGCCGGAATTTTTTTCCAGGTATCGGTATAAAAGGAGTGATAGGCGAGCTCAAGCTCAGGCGCACCCCCGAGACTCGTACCGATAAAGGTGCCCGCTTCACGCAGCGCATCCTGACTGATGCCGGAGCGGCGAATGGCGTGGTGAGCACAATAAAGCGCGTACTGCGCCGCGCGCGGATAACGTTTACTTTTATCAAATTCAGGCAGTGCGCTTAAATCAAGATCGCGCACCTCGCCGGCTATACGGGTCGTATAGGGTGATGGGTCATAGGCTTTGATATGGTCAATGCCACACTGACCACGACGGGCGGCCTGCCAGAAGGTCTCAAGCCCGGTACCAATGGAGGAGGTGATTTCCATTCCGGTTATTACAACGCGCTTTCTCATGCCCTGTCCTCACAATTGACCAGCATCATCCCTCTGCTGAATGGGCAATACTACAGAGGGCCCGGAAACAGTGTCAAGCCAGTTTGCGTCTGTTCATGAGATTCTCCAGGGCATCCAGAGCCAACGACCGGTAATCATACGCATCCTGAACCGAAAATCCAAGACGCATATAAAGATTCAATGCGCTTTGATTCGTCGTTTCAACATCAAGGCGCATGTCGGTGGCACGCTGCACTTGCGCCTCGTTGATGGCATGCAGAAGCAGCGCATACCCATATCCCTGCCCTTGAAACGCCGGCAGAATGCCAACATCCGACACTACCCACACCCCGTCTGACAGGCGCAGATGCGCCTTGCCTATCACGCTTTCCCCAAGAACTGCGAGCAGTACCTGACAGTCTGCCTCCCGCAGCAGGTGCTGAAAACGGCTGTTCATGTCAACCCCGCTCGTATTAAAACAGGCCGCATCAATCCCGACCATCAACGGCACATCAACCGGCAATGCCCGCCGGAAGGACAGCGCGGTTACAGGCTCTGGCTGCAACGGACTCTCATGACGCATCATGCGGTATTCGGTATGGGTATAACGCACGCCAAGCGCTTCCAGCCAGGGCGCGTGGCCTTTGGCGAGGCTGAAAATCACGGTGCGCATGCCCTGCTGACGAAGCAGCGGCAGAATGGCGGCAATCAAACGGCGCGCAATCCCCTGCTGGCGATGTGCGGGGTCAACCAGCAGGCTGATTTCACAGGCCGTCTCGTAGAAAAAACAGGCAGAGAGAATGCCTTGCAGCATCCCGTGTTCAAACCAGCAGACATTGGATTTCAGCGCGCGCGCACGTGTCAATAAATCAGGATAAAACACCGGCAGGCCAGCGTCATGCACGCGTGCACGCTGCCAGAGTGCTTTAAGCGCGTCAAACTGCGCCGTATCGAGCTGATGATTGCAAATGAGCATGTTTACCTTGTGACCGGTAAAAGCCCAGTGTACCATCAATTAACGGCATATTTCCTGCATGCAGCGATTTGCAGACCATCTTTTGACGAAGGGGAACTTCATGAAACACTGGAAAATTCTACCGGCCACCGTCCTGTGGCTATTGCTGCCACACACGCTGCATGCCAACAGCCAGCCATGGAACCAGTGGGTCAAGGACGTCCGCCGGGAAGCACTTTCTCAGGGTATCTCTCCTTCAGTGTTCGATGCCGCTTTCGCCGGCGTCAGCGAACCAAGCCGTACGGTGAAAAATCTGGCGCGCTCCCAGCCTGAACACCGGCTGACCTATTCCAAATACCTGCACTCACGGGTTGATAATTACCGCATTATCATCGGACAGCGCAATTTTGAAAAAAACCGCGCTCTTTTGACAAAAATCGGCAACGAATTTGGCGTTGACCCCTGCTTTATCGTGTCATTCTGGGGCATGGAATCGAGCTATGGCAGCTACATGGGGAACTTTCCCGTTGTGCGCTCGCTCGCAACACTGGCCTATGACTCAAACCGCCCCGAGTTCTTCCGTAAAGAACTTTTCCTGGCACTCCATATCCTGAATGACGGACATGTCGACCTTGGACACTTCAAGGGCGAGTGGGCAGGCGCTTCGGGGCAACCGCAGTTTCTGCCGTCAAGCTGGGTGAAATACGCGGTCGATTATGACCATGATGGACGGCGTGATATCTGGGAGAGCAAGCCGGATGTGTTTGCATCCATTGCCAACTACATGAAAATGAACGGCTGGCATGCCGGGGAGCCATGGGCGGTTATTGTCAAGCTGCCGCGCGGCTTTGACATGAAGCTTGAAGGCAAGGACACTATCAAAACGGCCTCCGAATGGAATGCTTTAGGCGTACGCACCGAGTCCGGCAAGGAATTGCCATGGCCGAATCTGCCGGCAAGCATCGTGCAGCCCTTCGGCGGCCCGACCTTTCTCGCCTATCCGAACTACCGCATGATTCTGCGCTATAACAATTCCATCTATTACGCAGGCGCCATCGGATATCTCGCAGATAAGATTTGTAAGCGTAATCCTTAAATGCTCTGAATTCTAAAAGAGAAAAGTCAGATTTGAGTGCAGGTTGGGCGAACGCGTTGGAAAAAAAGCGCAGCATACAAGGGTATGTGAGCAGTTTTTGCAACGCGTTCGCCCAAGATGCGCCAAATGTGACCTTTCAGTGAAAGTGGTGACAAGTTAGCGCGTATCTTCGTACCGGGCATCTGCATCGGCTGCGCGCTTTTCGTTTTCAGCAAGCGTGCATTCTTTTGCGACCTCTTCGAGCATCCCGCTGAAGCGCTCCCGCAGCATCTTCAGCCGCCGCAATCCAGCACCCAGATGACGCGCCAGCATGGGCAGACGGGAAGGCCCAAACACACAGACGGCAATGATGAGTGTCAAACCGACTTCAGCCATGCTCATGACGGGCGGTCATCGTCCCGCGCCGCGCTCTCACGGAAATTACGCAGTGCGTCTCCAAGGTCTTTACCCAGGGTTTTCAGTTTGCTGGAACCAAAAAGCACAATCACAATCAGCAGAATCAGCAACAGCGACAATGGACTTACGCCACTTAACCCCATTTTTATCTCCCTGTTTTTTGTGCGATAAGCGCCGTTAATGCACCCGCTGCCGCCACTGTCGACCATATCCAGACAACGGGCAGCTCCGGGGGCAGCTTCACGACATGCAGGGCAAGGGCGCCAATCGCCGTGATACAGATTCCAAGTCCGAGACCGCCACGCCGTGCGGGCACTTTCGAACTTTCCGATGCGCGTGCAATCGCCTGCAGCGCTTCTATTTTTTCTTCCTTGGCAAGCACCAGCACATCATTGAGCAGACGCGGCATGCCTGGCAGCTGCTCAGTCAAAAACGGGATGTTTTCACGCAGACGCTTCACAAAGGCGCGAGGCCCGACCTGCGCTTTCAGCCATTTTTCAAGGAAGGGTTTCGCCGTGGTCCAGAGATCGAGATCAGGATACAGCTGACGTCCGAGTCCCTCTATCGCCAGCAGGGTTTTTTGCAGCAGTACGAGCTGTGGCTGGACTTCCATGTGAAAACGCCGCGCCACCTGAAAAAGCCGCATCATCAGCTGGGCAAATGAAATATCCCGCAGTGGTTTTTCAAAAACCGGCTCACATACAGTGCGAATGGCGCTTTCAAAATCGCCTACCCGTGTGTCACGTGATACCCATCCAGACTCCACATGCAATTGCGCAACCCGCCGGTAATCGCGGTTAAAAAACGCGAAGAGATTCTCAGCGAGATAACGCTGATCGCTGTCGGTCAAGGTGCCCATAATGCCAAAATCCACGCACATGTACTGCGGGTTTGCCGGATGCTCGGGAGAAACAAAAATATTGCCAGGGTGCATGTCTGCATGAAAAAAGCTGTCACGAAATACCTGGGTGAAAAAAATATCCACCCCGCGTTCGGCAAGCCTTTTAATATCAATGCCATGCGCTTTCAGCGAGGCGATATCAGAGACGGGAATACCGTAAATGCGCTCCTGCACGAGCACGTTATCGCGCACATAATCCCAGTAGACTTCGGGAACATAGAGTTTTTCCGAGCCTTCAAAATTGCGCCGCAGCTGGCTTGCGTTTGCTGCTTCGCGCTGCAAATCAAGCTCATCCAGCAGGTTGATTTCAAATTCGCGCACTATCTCGCGCGGCTTCAGCCGTTTGGCGAGCGGCCAGTAGCGCTCCGCAAGGGTGGCAAGCGTGTAGAGCACATCGATGTCGCGTTCAATCAAGCGACGCATGTTCGGTCGCAGGACCTTAACCACCACTTCGCGACCGTCGTTAAAGGTGGCGGCATGTACCTGCGCCATGGACGCCGAGGCAAGCGGTACCGGGTCAAAGGTGGCAAAGAGGCTATCTGCACTTTCGCCATAGGCCTCGTGAATAATCTCGAGCGCACGCTCACCGGGAAACGGCGGCACACGGTCCTGAAGCCTTGAAAGCTCCATGGCAATATCCGGGGGCAAAATATCCGGTCGCGTGGAAAGCGCCTGGCCAAACTTCACAAAAACGGGGCCAAGCGCTTCAAAACTGCGACGCAGGGCTTCACCCCGGGTCTGGCCACGGTTTCGCACCCAGTTCCACGGATTAAACCAGACAATAAAGCGCAGCGGCGCAAACAGGCGAATCGACACAATCACCTGATCAAGGCCATTTTTGGCAAGAATATGGTTAATCTGCGACAGTCGCAGCAGAGTTTTAATCGACTTCATGGCGGGCCTGTAAATGATTGATGCGTGCCTGCAGACGCTCAACGGAGAGCATCAGGGCATCCACATCGCTTAGGAAGTCGTTAATTTCCTGACGCCCCGGAAAAAGACGCGCCTCTTCCTGCAGGTATTCCGTCACACTGCCGCGCAGGGAATTCTCGAG
Source organism: Legionella geestiana (assembly GCF_004571195.1). Taxonomy (GTDB): domain Bacteria; phylum Pseudomonadota; class Gammaproteobacteria; order Legionellales; family Legionellaceae; genus Legionella_B; species Legionella_B geestiana. Next base: position 1,424,610 of record NZ_CP038271.1, on the reverse strand, counting down.
ACGGTTTTTAAACGCGCGCCCCTGACGAAATAGCGTACCTATCTGGTGCGCCACCACATCGCCGGTAAAATGCGCGAGATGGCTTTCCCAGTCAATGTCCATCGCGTCAAACAGCTTTTTGACCTGCTCGCCAAAAGCCACATCCCCGCTTAAGCGTACCTTGTCGTTAAAGAGCGAGCGGGCTTTCGAAGACGGCAGCAGGCTCAAGCGAATCAGACCAAGCGGGCTGCTGTGAATGACCGCCGTTGCCGCGATCGCGCTTCTGTCGGACAGTGTCAGACTCCCATCCTCGCCAAAACGGATAAAAAAGCGCACCTCAAGCGGTGAAATCACCACCTCCAGCACCTTGCCGGCAAGCGCACGAACCCGCTCCGGCATAGTGGGATCAAGCGAAAGTGCCGTATTGATGGCCTTTTGCAGGGCCTTTAGCGAAAGTTCTTTTATCATCTTACCCTCAGTATTTGCAGGCCGTGTGCAAGGCCACTATCCCACCGCTCAGATTATGGTAACGGCCATCTTCAAAGCCTGCCTGCTCAATCATGGTTTTCAGGGTTTCCTGGTCCGGATGCATGCGAATCGACTCCGCAAGATAAGCATAACTGCCACGGTCATTGGCGATGTATTCACCAAGAGTGGGCAAAAGATTGAAAGAATACCAGTCATAAAGCGGCTTAAGCCCCGGAAGCACCGGCTTTGAAAATTCAAGCACGAGCAGTTTACCGCCCGGTTTGCAGACACGATACATGGAACGAAGTGCTGCATCCTTGTCTGTGACATTACGCAGACCAAAACCGATGATGACGCAATGAAAATAATTATCTGGAAACGGCAGCCGTTCCGCATTGGCCTGCACCGGAATCACATTTTCGAGATAGCCCTCATTAAGGAGGCGCTCACGCCCGACACTCAGCATGGACGCATTAATATCCGCAAGTACCACCCGGCCACTCTCACCAACACGCGGCAAAAAAAGACGCGCAAGATCCCCCGTCCCACCCGCCAAATCAAGTACGGTCTGTCCCTCACGAACACCGCTCACCGAAACCGCAAAGCGCTTCCAGAGCCGATGTACGCCCAGAGAAAGTACGTCATTCATGATGTCGTAACGGCTCGCGACCGAGTCAAATACCGCACCCACACGCCGCGCTTTATCTTCCCAGTCAACCTGAGTAAAGCCAAAATGGGTTTTTTTCCCGGAGGATGTCATGCTGGTAAGACCGTTTGTGACAGAAAGTAGGAGTTATATTAACTGATAATTACCAAAAAAGCAGGAGAGAAAGTAACCCGGCAGCTCTGTTATTTGAACCCTGGGGTTCAGGTGGGGGGCGGATGTGACGGTTCAGGCTTCCCACTCAGGGTGGGCTTGCACAACGCCGGCATCAGTATGCTCCCCTCGATGTGCGTATTGGTTCAGAAAAACGCTCACTGTCGGGTTAGTGTCAGTATACGCAGGCTTCCATGCATGCGCCACTTTCTTTTGCCGGATTTACACATTTTTTTCAGTCGGTCTGTGGTTCATGTTCAGGATAACCACGTACCACCTGATTGATTTTGCCTTCAAGAGAATTGATAAACTGCGTCATCTGCCGACGCTGTGATTCCTGCTGTTGCTCAGAGGTAACGAGGTCATGAGTCAGATGCAGTGCCGCGAGCAGGAGGGTCTGGTACTCATCGAGGTTTTTCGATTTTTTTTTCTGAGAAAGCAGGGCGTCATTCAGACGTGCCGCCGCCAGTTGAAAGGTCTCAACCGTGTGCTCCGGGCACTTGAATTCATAATTGCGGTTCAGCAATCGAACCGTGCAAAGTTGCGATGTGGTCATCTACGCGCGCCTCCTCATTACAGCCTGTCTGAAAATGGTAACAATTTTGACTGCATCGGGCAAATCCGGCTGAAAAAGGGGCTCTGTGGTCTGCTGACAACACCGTGTTGCCTGATGAAAAACGGAGAGATGCATGCACATGGCGGAAACTGGCATTTTTAAGGAACTTATGTATATGATCACACCACCCGAGGCGGTATTGAGGACTGTTTCATGATTACCCGCAAGGAATACCATACCCGACGCAAAACCCTGGCCGCGCGCATCCCGGCAGGCGCCATCGCCCTGATTCCAGCGGCGGGCGAATGTATACGCAACGCCGACACCCATTACCGCTTCCGCCAGGACAGTGATTTTTTCTACCTCACGGGTTTTGACGAACCCGATGCCCTGCTGGTCATAACGGCCGGTGCATCCACTCAAAGCCTGCTTTTTAGCCGGGCGCGCAATCCTTCTGAAGAAAAATGGACCGGACCACGGCTGGGTCAGGAGGGGGCTGTCAGTGAGCTTGGCATGGATGAAGCGTGGCCGATGGAGCAGCTTCAAGCGCAACTGCCGGAACTGCTGGCAGGACGCACGGCCGTCTGCTTTCCGTTTGGACGCTCACCCTGGCTTGAAAAGGCCATACATTCCGCCATGCAATCGGTGAAAATGCGCATTCGCCGAGGCACTGGCGCGCCTGATATTCTGCAGGACCTCGACCCCGTGCTTGGCGAAATGCGCCTTTTCAAGAGCGAGGCCGAATGCGCACTTATGATGCGGGCCGCCGATATTTCCGTGCGCGCCCATCAGCGCGCCATGGCCGCCTGTCGCCATCTGGATAATGAATGCCAGCTTGAAGCGGAACTTGTGTACACCTTCCTGCGTGAGGGCTGTCGTGCGAACGCCTACGACCCGATTGTCGGCAATGGTGCCAATGCCTGCGTGCTGCACTACACCGCCAATAATGCTCCACTTGTGCCGGGCAATCTGGTGCTAATCGATGCCGGTGGTGAGTATGCGGGCTACGCCGCGGACATCACGCGCACCTGGCCGGTCAACGGACGCTTCACGCCTGAGCAGCGCGCTGTGTACGATTTGGTGCTTGCGGCCCAGAAGGCCGGGGTTGAGGCGGTTCGTCCGGGCGCGCCATGGGACAGCATTCAGCGCATTATCGTTGACATTCTCACGAGAGGCCTTTGTGAGCTTGGGATTTTGCGCGGCAATCCCGATGCACTTATCAGGGATGAGGCGTATCGTCCGTATTACATGCATAATTCCGGGCACTGGCTGGGACTTGATGTGCACGACTGTGGCCGCTACCGGGTTGATGGCGCCTGGCGCCCGCTTGAGCCTGGCATGGTGTTAACCGTTGAACCAGGCCTTTACCTGTCGGCCGATATTCCAGGTCTTGATGCGCGCTGGTGGAACATAGGCGTGCGCATTGAGGATGATATTCTGGTGACGGAAAACGGGCATAAAAACCTCACGGCAGCCCTCGCCGTGGACGCTGATTCACTGGAGGCGTTAATTCGTGACTGAGCGGGATACCGACATACTGATTATCGGTGGCGGCCTTGCCGGTGCGGCGCTCCAGCTCGCACTCGCTCCTCACGGCATTCGCACACTGCTCGTGGAAGCGCGCACGCCGGCAACCGAGCCTGACCGTCCGCTCGATACGCGCACCCTGGCACTCGCACCGGCATCCACACACATCCTCGAGATGCTGGGCGTGTGGGAACAGGTTGCGCCTGCCGCCACCCCCATCACCACCATTCATGTATCAGAGCAGGGGCGCTTTGGCAGAATCTGCCTCGAAGCACCGCAGAAAACCCCGCTTGGGTTTGTGGTGGAAATGCACCATCTCCATGCAGCGTTGATGCGCGCCCTTCCAGAAAACGCCTGCCTCATGCCCGCGCGCTTGACAGCACTTGACCTTAAAACTGTCACAGCGACTGTCGAAACCCCCTCAGAAACTCTTAATATCCGCGCGAAACTTGTGGTGGCCGCCGATGGCGCCGACTCTTCCGCGCGCCGCTTCGCGGGCATTGGCGCTACGGTCAAAACGTATCAACAGCATGCGCTGATTGCGAACATTGGTTTGTCGCAATCGCATCAGCAGGTCGCCTATGAGCGTTTTACGCCCACAGGCCCGATGGCCATGCTTCCGCTCACCCAAATGCATGCGGCACTCGTCTGGACCCTTACACCGCGTGATGCGGCACGTCTCAGGGCATGTGATGAAAAAACCTTTCTGCGTGAATTGCAGCATGCATTTGGCTATAGACTCGGACGTTTTGAGCGCGTTGGTGAGCGTCTTATTTATCCGTTGCGGGAAGTCCGTGCAGAAACTATTGCCGCCTTTCCGCTGGCACTTGTAGCCAATGCTGCCAACACCCTGCATCCGGTGGCAGGACAGGGATTTAATCTTGGCCTGAGGGATGTCAGCATGCTCGCTGAGTGCATCATTGAGCAGGGAATTACGCCACTCATGCTGCAGGACTGGGCGAGCAAACGGCGCCAGGATCAACACATTATCCGTGGATTTACCGATGGCCTGGTGCGCCTTTTTACACAGTCCTGGCCAGGCCTTGGCACATTGCGTGCGGCAGGGCTCACGCTGCTTGACAATTGCCCGCCGCTCAAGCGGGAGCTGGCGCGCTACGCCCAGGGGTTTGGCGGCACACCGGGCAAACTGGCCTGTCGCATTCCGATAACACCGGAGAAAATACATGAGTGAACTGTCAGACGTTCTCGTTGTAGGGGGTGGTGTCGTCGGACTTTGCAGCGCGCTTGCCATGGCTGAGCGGGGTCACCATGTCACACTGGTTGATAAAGGCCCGCTCACCGTTGACCTTTCTGTTCCTGATTTACGGGTCTATGCCATCAACAGTGCTTCTGAAGCGCTGCTCCGCTCCCTCGGCGTGTGGCATACCCTTTTACAGTCACGCCTTTCACCCTATCAGCGCATGTATGTGCGCGATGGCGAAAATGGCGCCCACATCGACTTTGACGCCTGCAGCATCGCCCGGCCAGCTCTGGGTTTTATCATCGAAGAATCGGTACTGCGCGCCGCACTCCTTGGCAAAATGGCGCTTGAACCCCGCCTGCACCTCGTGCCCCATACCGAAATAGACAAGGTCAACTGTGATGCCGACCGCGTGCATGCTGAAGCCGGCGGTCAGGTATTAAAGGCGCGTCTTCTGATGGTGGCGGATGGGCGTGAATCCCCCACCCGCGAACTGCTTAACATCGGTTCCACCACATGGCCCTATCACCAGGACGCGCTCATCTGCCAGGTCGAGACGGAAAAGCCGCACGAAAAAACAGCCGCCCAGGTGTTTCGCACGCACGGCACGCTGGCTTTTCTCCCTCTGCCAGACCCTCACCAGCGTTCCATTGTCTGGTCCTCGAGCCATTCGCACACCGAACACCTGCTCGCCCTTTCCGATGATGCGCTGGGAGACGCGCTTACCGAGATGTTTGGCGATTTTACCGGTAAAGTACGTGTCACCAGCGCGCGCCATCGTTTTCCGCTCTACATGCGCCATACAGAAGCCTACAGCGGCATGCGCTGGATGCTCCTTGGAGATTGCGCCCATACCATTCACCCGCTGGCCGGCCTTGGACTGAACGTGGGCCTTGCCGACCTCAACACCTGGCTGCAACTGCTGGATGAATGCCCTGACCTCGCCTGGAGCGCACGCCTCGCCGGGCGGTACCAGCGCCAGCGTAAATTCGCGGTGTGGCAGACGATTCTCGTGATGGAAGGTCTGAAGGCACTTTTTGCAAACCCCCTGACAGCCCCTTTGCGGGGCGCGTCACTGCGCGCCTGCAACCATCTGCTGCCACTGAAGCGCTGGTTTATCGAGCACGCGGGGGGCGAGGGCTTATAATACCTGACAGCACGGGCAATACACCGTACTGCGTGCGGCCAGTCGCTGCAGCTCTAAAGCAGCTCCACAGCGCGTGCAGGGCTGTCCGGCGCGTCCGTAGACATGCAGCGACTGGCTGAAGTAGCCCGGCCTGCCCTCGCTGCTGGTAAAATCTTTAAGCGTTGTACCGCCCACGTCAATCGCTGCCTGCAGCACTTCACGAATGGTGCGAACCAGACACTCGCATTCGGCAAGACTCAGCTTGCCAGCGGGTTTTTCCGGATGTATGCCCGCAAGAAACAGGGCTTCCTGTGCGTAAATGTTCCCAACCCCCACCACTACATGGCTGTCCATGATAAGGGTTTTCACCGAACGCACGCGTTTTCGGGTCAGGCGGTGGAGAAATGCGGCATTAAACCCTTCTTCAAGCGGCTCAGGCCCGAGTGCCTGCAGCAGCGGATGCAGTTCTGGCGGTGCTGTCGTATAGAGCCACGCTCCAAAACGGCGGGGGTCGGTAAAGCGCAACAGGTGCGTGTCAGAAAAGCGCATGTCAACGTGATCGTGCCGCAATGGCGGCGTCTCTCGGGGCACAATGTGAAGCCTGCCTGACATGCCAAGGTGAATCAAGAGCGTACCCGTCTCAAGCGTTACCAGCAGGTATTTTCCGCGTCGCGAAAGTGCCCTGACCCGCTGCCCCTGAACGAGGTCCGCAAGCTCCGGTGGCACCGGCCAGCGAAGGCGCGCATCCCGCACGATGAGTGACTCAATGCGCGACTTAAGAAGATGCGGACGGATGCCGCGCAACACGGTTTCAACTTCTGGCAGTTCTGGCATGCACATCTCTCTCAAATAGCAGGATTTATTCCCATTTCTTCATCAGAATTATCGTTATCCTGAGGCAGTGCACCCGCCGACGGGGTATTAGATATCGGGTTTTCAAGCGCATGTTCGTCGCCACTTCCAGACTTTTCTTTGGCAAGCTCTGCAGGCAGGCCTGCCAAAATAACGAGACCAGGAGAAATATAGCGCAGAAGCTCTGCCAGCACGCATACCCAGAATATCCGGTTTTCGCATGACTCTTGCATTACAAACATGAGAATGGCACAGACTATCTGCAAACACGAAACCATCCCAATCCCTCCTTGAATCACACGCTCAACGGGCTTTACATCGCCAAAAGCCGCCGTAAAAAGTGAGATGCCTGCCTGTGGAATTTTTGACAGCAAAACCGTTGGCGGGTCCAGCGGATTATTGCCAAACTCCGTTACCAGTCCTGCAGTGGCATTGCCTCGCATGGCTTTGCGGTTGTGCGCCGTAGAGCGATACCCCGCTCTCCAAAAGTCAGACTCTGACATGTCAGGCACTCCCTTTTGTATTAAAAGTTTTCGAGCATACCATCTTTACGCGCGCGTGCGCAAAGGCTGGTCAGCATGCGTAAGTCGGGTTATACTCTGGCTCTCTCCGCCAATGGAAGTAAAAAGAATTATCAGGAGCGCCTCGAGTGAAACACACCGTCTTATTGTTGGCCATAGCCGCCGTTTCCTCTCCGTTGTTTGCCGCAAGCAACGCCGAACTGCAACGTGAAATTCAGCTCTTAAAGCAGCAGACCCGCCTGCTCGAAAGCCAGCTAACCCAGCTTGAGAAGCGGCTCGTCCAACAGACGGACACACCGAAAAAAGTGGCTCCACAAAAAGCGCCGGCGAAACCCTCGAGGGTGCCCGCGCAAAACAGCAGTAACAAGCCAGTCAGAGTGAAGGGGCGACGGCTTCACAACGTGGAACCTGAGCCGTTTCATGTGGCGCCGCTTACAGTGCATCAGCCTGAAGGGCATCCCGATTCACTGGGCTTTTTCCCGACTGCACTTGTTGCCGATGACCGCGTGATAACCTGGATTGCCGGCACCCCGGTCATCACCTCGCCCTACCTTGGGGACCGGCCCGCGTTTGACGGCTCGGATTATATCGTTAACATTTCCAGTATCAACCGCGACGTACGCCTGATGCAGCAACGCCGCCGCCTCTATCGCGCATATGAAAAAGAGGGCTACCCGGTGCCTTCGGTTCCCATCGTGGCGCTGAGCGGCAAGCTCGAACCGGGCGGCTTTGTCTCGCGGCCTTACAAAGGCCCCACCACTGGCGACTGGGATTTAGGCTCCAGCGAAATTGATGTGGCAGCGGCACTGAACGACAAGGTCGAGGCGTTTGTCGGCTTTGCCTTTGACAGTGCGCCTCCGCTCTTTGGGGGGCAGCGGGTAGACAACTCTTCCATTGACCTGAACCTCGGTTTTGTCAACATCGGCGACCTTGACGAAACGCCGTTTTATTTTACCGCGGGCCAGATTTATGCGCCCTTTGGCCGCTATTCAACGTCCATGGTAAGTTCTACCCTGCCACAGCTCATTGGCCGGGTAAAAACCCGTCCCGTTGTGCTTGGCTATCGTTCTCAGACGGCATCAGGGCCTTATGCCGCCGTATACGGCTTTAAAAGTGACACGAAAGTTGGAAAATCAGGCGTGGGCGGTATCAATGCCGGATATATTATTGATAACGACAAAGTCCTCGGTGAGCTGGGCTTCAGCATGATAGGCTCCATGGCCGATGCCCAGGGGCTGCAGAATACCGGTTCAGCGCCCCTGACGACCTTCGCGGGCTTTGGCAACCCCACAAACGGCAGTGAAAATGTCCGTACGGTGCCATCGATTGGCGGACATGCCACCCTGAACATCTCCGGCTACAGCCTGACGGCTGAATGGATAGGTGCGACAAAGGCATTTCTGGTGCAGGACCTCAGCATGAGCGGGCGTGGCGCACAACCGCAGGCAGGCCAGCTTGAGCTCGGAAAAACCTTTGTGGCCTTCGACCGCCCCGCCTCCCTTGCCGCGGGCTACCAGTGGACTCGAGACAGCCTCGCATTGAATCTGCCGCGACAACGCTACGCCGGTGTCTTCAACATCTCGTTGTGGCGTGATACCGTAGAAAGCCTTGAGTATCGTCACGACATTAACTACAACACGAACCAGTTTGCCAACGGCGCGTCAACGCCTCCGTTTGTCAATGCCAACACGGTTGGCACCGGCACATCATCGGATTCGCTGATTGCACAGATTGGGGTGTTCTTTTAGGGAGAATTACGGTGTCCATCAAATCTGACAGCTGGATAGAAAAAATGGCCATGGAAGAGGGGATGATTTCCCCTTTTGAGCGCAATCAGGTACGCGACAGTGCGCAGGGCGCCATCATTTCCTACGGGGTATCCAGCTACGGCTATGATGCACGCTGCTCGCGTGAGTTCAAAATATTCACCAACATTAATTCCGCCATTGTTGACCCCAAGGCGTTTGACCCCAACAGCTTTGTCGATGTGGAAGCGGATGTCTGCATTATCCCGCCAAACTCTTTCGCACTCGCACGCACGGTGGAGTTTTTTCGCATTCCGCGCAACATTCTGACCATCTGCCTTGGCAAATCAACCTATGCCCGCTGCGGTATCATCGTCAACGTGACCCCGCTGGAGCCGGAATGGGAAGGGCATGTGACGCTCGAATTTTCCAATACCACACCGCTTCCAGCTAAAATTTATGCCGGCGAAGGTGTTGCGCAAATGTTGTTTCTGGAGTCAGATGAAGTGTGCAGGGTGTCTTACCGGGACCGAAAAGGCAAGTATCAGGGGCAAACCGGAGTGACCCTGCCCAAAGCCTGACGCTTCATCAATATCAGCAGGTTATTTGCAGGCCGGGCTAAGAGCCACAGCCCGGCAAGGTGCCAGAATGTTGATAAACGCTGCACGCGGCCCTAACCCCGAATAGGATGCTTCTTGCGCGATGCATCAACCCGCTCACGCAACTCCTTGCCTGGCTTGAAATGAGGGCTGTGCTTGCCTTCAGTCACAACTTTCTCGCCAGTTTTCGGATTGTGCGCATTACGCGGTGCCCGGTAATGCAGTGAAAAACTGCCAAACCCGCGGATTTCAATGCGATTGCCCTCAACCAGAGCCCCGCTCATTACATCGAGAATATGGTTGATGCCATCATTTGCCATCTTTTCGGGAAGATGTGTCATCTTTGCAGCAATATTTGCCATAAGCTCCGACTTAATCATACCCACTCCCATCATCCGCTGTGAATGCCCGTCCCTGCGATGTCTACCGAGGGCGCCCATGCTCATATTCATCAGTATAGCCAAGGTTATAATTTATTCAATGTTATCAAGTTGCTTATCAGAAGTATTGTTGCGTTGATACAAAAATGCCTGCACACTCCCCCAGCTCATTTCTACCACAGATGTGCCCGTAAGGGTAAAAAAGGTGGCTGGCAGACGCTTTGAAGTCACCACAACCACGGTGCCAGGGCAGAGCGCCTGAAGCCTTTCTACAAGTAACGTCCAGGTGTCGCCAAAAAGTGCCGAGGCGTTAATAAACACATGTGTGGCATCGTAAAAATCAGTTTCCAGAAAATTACCATGCTCAAAATGCAGGGAATTTGCGCATGCGGCAAAACCCGGGGTTTGCGAAAGTCGCTCTCCTGCCAGCTTTGCTGCCTCATGCAGGGGCGCAAAGTACTCGACACCCGCACTTTTTCGCACCTCAAAGACCATGGCCGCAATCAGCACCGCCCGCCCCGTACCTGAGCCCAAATCCCAGAAAACTGACTCCCGGGTCAGACCCGCCTTGCACATCAGAGCAGCAAACGGTAAAAAACAGACCTCGCCATAGGTATACTCAGGCGCATTCCGCCCCTCACGCGCGGCGCGTGAGAGCGCAAAACCATCAACGGGAGCGTAAAGCGTATCGAACACCGGCGCCAGTTCATCAAGGCGCCACTCGCGCTGCCATTGCCGCAGCTGGCGACGCCGCCATGCCGTCAGGCAGGAGTAGCCAAAGAGGCTTAACAGCAGACAGACCGCGAGAATGCGCACCTAACCCTCATCCTCGACCTTTTGCGCGCGTTGCAGAATGCGGCTCTTTTCCGCCTCACTGAGCTGCGGCCACACCTGCAGCAGCGCCTTACCGGCCACCCGCTCGTTAACGGCAACCCGGTGCGACTCCCATGGCAGCTCGTTACTGACATAAAGGCCAATGGTCAGGGTGGTAGCAAGGGTTGTCAGCAGCGCGATAGCGGCGATTCGCCATTGAAACGAACGAAAAAGCTGTTCACTGCGGCGCACGGCATGCAATGCCACGCGCTCCACCTGCTCGCAGCTTTCGCTGGCGACCCGTGCAAACTGTCGAGCATCATACTCTGCAAATGCATTATCCACGCGCAAAAGACCTTCCTGCACCTGCAGCGCAATCCGCGACAGGGCCTCTTCGGTAAGTGTTTCCAATGCCTCTTCATGAGCATCCAGTCTGTCGGTTATCCGCTCGCCAGTCAGGCGTAAGGATTCAACGCAATACTCACCTTTCTCAAGTGCCTCATCCGCGGCCATACGCAGGCGCGCAAGCCCCATCTGCGACAATCCTGCCCGCAGGCTTTCCAGTAATTCGGAAATTTGCTGAAACTGCTCGTCAAAAAGTTTTTCCTGAGCCGCCTGACGCGCCTCAAGTACCAGCTGCCATTCGAGCATTTTAGACTCCGCCAGCTCAAAACAGGCAACAAATTCGCTGGTTTGTCGCAACAGCTCACGCATCCGCACAACATCTTCCGAATCAACAGATCCCATGCGATTCTCCGGTGGCTTACAACATCCCAAAAACCACTATAGCACACCCCATGAAAAAATTTGCAGCCCTGTGCCGCACTTCAGGGCCAGGGCGCCAAACAATGCCCAGCGCGTTTATTGTGAGCACAGGTTTTTCGCATGAGCGTTGCTGCCGAGGCGACGCCTGTATCAAAAGAAGGGATTTTTAACACACCCAAATAGCCAACGTCCGCTGCCATCCTCTTCGGGACCGAATCGAGCCCCTTCAAGGCGGCGGTACGACCCAATCCATAAAACCTCGTAAAGCTGGCCGTGCATCGAACGTTTAAATTGCATTCATTTGCGTGCCCGGTTCCCGGGGAAACACGTGCCCTGTGCCGCTTTTGTAACATCCAAAAACGGCACAGGGCAGGGGCATCCGTGGCAAGGGCTCAGTGGCAGGGGATAGTCAATGACTGTTCATCTGTTGATGAGGCATCACTGGAACGTGCCGCCCTCGACTCACTACTGATTGAACCACAATAACGCTGTGTTCTTTCTGCCCGCCAGAATAGCTGTGAATTCAGATAACGCGCATCCATAACATCCGCGCTAACCTCAGGGTCATTAAGACCACAACTATCAATAAAAGCCTGCTCGGCCTGTGTTTTTTTGATTTCTAAACAAAGCCCGATTAGCGCAGGAATCAAACCGATAATCGCAACTGCCAATGCGACAAGATACGCCATGAGCATAAGCGGAGAGCAACATATAAAGAGGCAGCAGAAGGCAGGATCCTTAGAATTACGCGGAGTAAAAGTGTGTATAATCTCTCCTGCGGCAAACACTATTGCATACAACCTTTCCTGGTAACGTTGATAACGTTTCATTGCTTCCCGCGATGGACGAACCCGATTTAACCATTCGTTTGCGTGATTAAAAAGCGCTGTGAGTTTCTCTGGACAGAGCGTTACTATTATTTGATCGATATCGTCAGGTGGAGTATGGCCTCCATTTGAGGTAATGAGGTTGCTAATCTGGTAAGCCGTAAGAGTGCCGTCTCCTCTGATTCTACGTATATTTTTTTCAAGCGAATAGATATCATGAATTTTTACCTCGGTCGGCACCCCACCTGGATGGATGTAATACAGCGTTAAAGGATAGTGACTACCGATAAAGATATAGTCATTCTCATAATTGGTAAGATTATCAGGAAGTGCATCCATGGAATGGAGCCGGCAACTTTCTCGGGAGAGCGTCAGGCAAAAGTTAAAAAACTGCTCAGCTGTCAGTAAGCCGTTATTATACAACGCGGCCACTGTTTCGCGGCTCACATTCGAGCAGCCGTTGACACTGAGACATGCTGCAACTTGACGACGCTGGGTATCATTGAGGAGTGGCAAACAATTCGGTTGAAGCAATTGCCGGGCAATTCGCCATTTATTTTGATTATCAAGATGGTTAAGAAGCCTTAAGAAATGGTCAAACTGAGTATCATCTTGAAACAGATTGTTAAAATAATTATGAGGCAACACGTCAGCCAAAAATTGGGCTGCAGCATTTTTCGCACGAGTATCGGTGCCGCTTTGAACAAGTTCAGCGACGTTTTGCGGAGAGCTTAAGCATGTCTGAACGATTTCTTCATTACCGCCATGTATAAGCTTACTGTAGGCACCGCGCGGTAACGTGGGCAGCCGTTCGCAAATAAAAAACTGGAGTAAGTTTCTGGCCTCTTCAGCACTGGTAATACTAAAGCTGCGATAATGCCCTAGATCCCTCAAATAATGCTGATACCGCGGCATCATTGCTCGCAAAAAGCCGATGTTCTCCCACGTTATACCTTCTTCGAGGCGAGGCGCAAAAGAGCAGAAAAACTGCCATTTCTTCTCCAATGGCAACGGCCGCAACAGGCTAAACAAAGCTTCTTTTGACAATCTGAAATCTGGTATGACCTTAGAGAAAAATGCATTAATACGGTTTGCCGGAAGTACCTCCAGTACTTGGGCCATTGTCTCGGGCGTGACAAACTCGCTGATATTTGAATCAGCCAGCGTTAGGGTAATATCGGCAAGCCGGTAACCGTTAAGACAAGCCTGAACATCCTCAAACGAATTAAATGCTTTGCTCATGAATCACCCCATAAAACACAAATTTTGGCCATAATAGCACGTTTATAATCAAAAAAACAGCCATTGGATAACTCGGAACGCACTGGCAGTGTGTGCTCGAACGTTTAATTACTTTCATTTGCGAGCCCGTTTGCGTTACCGAAATCTTCGCGTCAAGGCCGGATAGATGCACCGTTGTATGTTACTTTTAAATTTTAAAAAATTGCCCCGCACAGAGCGCACTGGCAAAATGTCAAGAATTTGTTAAGCTTGGCTTAATGTCGCCAGCTTACAATAAAAGTAAGCACAATGTCTGGAGCATTCCATGACGGCCAATACCGCGCGGTTTTTTGAAAGTCATCACTCTGCCGATACTCCTGTCGCGGCGCGCACCGCTGTGGCGGCAGGGAACGGGGGCAATACCGAGTGCCGCGCACTGGCGGCGGGCTTGATTGAATGCTGCATGGACAACTCGCCTGCGAATCAGGGAGCTTTGAAAAAACTGATGTATCCTCTGCTTCAGCGGCATTTTCAGCACTTTCCAGGACAACGCCCGCTTCAGCCCGGCCTGACTCCACTCGACACCATCAAGCTGTGGCTCTATCAGGGCGGCAACAGCCGGCTTGTAGACTCGCTGGCGTTGACACTGCGCGAAATTGCTGCAGAAACGATGGAAAAGCATCCCGAACACTTTCAGGAGGTTTTCAAACGCCTGCGTGGACACGCGAGCACCGCCTTCCTGCATGACCCGGACTTTCCGCTCGGCGATGCCGCCCTTGAAGCACTGACCAAAACACTGGAACTGCCCGTTGAGCTGAAGGTCGTGGAAGGGGGAAAAACCCTGCATCAGCGCACCCGCTATCCCGATAATCAGCACACGCCGCTAATTTTTCTGCGCAAAGAGAATGGCGCACTTAAGGTCGAGCTCAAACATGCTGCAACCTTCGCGCGCCTTGCGACTGTGCAAACGCAAACACCGCCGCCTGTGGGCATTGCGCCAGCACATCCCATGAGCGATATCCGTCATGCCATTGACACACATAATAAAGCGCTCTTAAGCATGCGCGACAAAACACGAAACAGCCTTAAAGTTATGCTTGACGCCAAAGAGATTGACGCGCGTGCGCTCCTCACCCTTTGCATCCATGCACGCACTGAGGCGCGCGCGCCGGCTCACGCGGGCACACGCAATGGCAGTGACGCCTTCTTTGCCGCACTGGAGAATGCGCCTGCTCAAAATGACCTGTCGGCTCTCTTGATAGAGGCTATTGCGCGGGGAGTGAGTCTTGGTGAGGTGTCGCTCGAGACATTGTTTGCGAGCCTCGAGTCATCGGACACGAAACTCGCAAACGCGGCTGAGAACAGGATTCAGGCAAAACCCTGAGCCTTCATCCAGTTATCATCCGGGAATTTACTCATGTAATTGCGGATGGAATCCGGCAGTATCACGAGACATCGCTGCCCGGCTTTAAGGGATTTAGCGGCCTCAAGAGCAGCCCACATTGCAGCTCCACAGGAACCACCGACCAAAAGCCCTTCCTCGCGAATCAGGCGGCGCGCCATGGCAAACGCGTCCTGGTCATTCACCTTGACCCATGTGTCAATCAGCCCGGTGTTGAGCACTTCGGGGAAAAAGTCATAGCCGATTCCTTCCACCTGATAAGGAGCCACAGTCTCCCCGCCGCCAAGAATGGAACCAACCGGGTCAACGCCGACAATCTGAATATTCGGATAATGTTCACGGAGGCGGCGCGCAATTCCTGAGATGGTACCGCCGGTACCGACCCCCACGACCACCATGTCAAGATGGTCACCAAAATCATCGATAATTTCCTGACCTGTGCCGTAATAATGAGCATCGGGATTGTCAGGGTTTCCATACTGGTCAAGAATGTGCGCGTTTGGAATTTCCTGCTGCAGTTTGCGCGCCAGCATGATGTGGCTGTCCGGGTCAAAAGAGGCGGCCTCCGTGCGCGTACGGTAAATCGTGGCGCCCAGCCGCTCAAGAACGACTTGTTTTTCATGGCTCATTTTGTTGGGCATGGTGATAATCACGCGATACCCAAGCACGGCACCCGCAAGCGCGATGCCAATGCCGGTATTGCCTGAGGTGGGCTCAATCAGCGTGTCACCAGGCTTGATGCGCCCTTTTTTTTGCGCCTCGAGCACCATGGCATACCCAATCCTGTCTTTCACCGAACCGCCAGGGTTTAAAAATTCACACTTGGCATAGAGCTCACAGGCAAGCGGCTCGCCAATGCGGTTGATGCGCACCACCGGTGTATGGCCAATGGTTTCAAGGATATTTGCATATAACATGAGCGTCTCTTTCGCTGGAGGAATTTTAGAAAGTATACGCGTCCTGCCAGATTTTGCGAAACACGATGGGGGTTAGCGCGGATATCCGTACTCTTACTGGCCATGGTGCTCTATAATTAGATTTAAAAACCTTTTACGGAATCATCATGGCCTCACGTCCTGATATCATCAGCCCAACACAGCGCACCGCTGCTGCAGTAATCGCGCCGGACAGCACGCATAACCCCGTTGCCGTCAACGCCGGAGGCTCGCTGCTGCTTGCGCTGCGCTCGAAGTACCTCCCCGGCCCCAATGAGCCCTCCGTGAGCCATTCAGCGATACCCCCACTCCCTGATGACAGAACGCTGAACCGCATTATCCGGGGATACTGGTTTAAAAATCGGCACCTGGACACGGTAACGCAGATGTATCTTAAAAAAATCCTCGATGCAAACCCCGGGCGCGATGCGCGCCTCAGCCCGCAATGGAATGACATTCCCCTCAAGAAAATAGTAGACGGCGAAGTGGTTGATGACATGCAGACAATTACGCTCAGAGAAGCATTCGCGATTGTACTTGGCGCATTGAGCGATGAAAGCGCCTGGCCCATTCCTGAAGGCAGTACGGCGGCGGCTGAAAAAGAAAAACGCCTTCTTGATTTTGCAGGCCTCAATAAAGAACTGGCGCGATTGAATCTGTGCGCCACGGGGATACGCAACGCCTGGATTCAGGCGCTTGATGGCTACGAAGGCAAGACCCTGCCCCTGAATGAAGATGACCTTATTTTTTCCACCATTCGCAAAATCCTTGTTCAACACATTGAGTCCCTGACCGGATTAAAAATCGTGTCTGATAACGACCGTCTCGTCACTGGCAGTCCAGCGGCCTTTGAGAGCGCCTTTAAAACGCTCTTCCTGCCATGGATTTTACAGCAGGAGATGCCGGAAACACTCAGCAGCATGATTGATTACGAAGCCCTTCAGCGCACCCTAAACGAGGCGTTTCAGGCGATAGGCATCATCCCGGATGAGAAACTTTCAAGCCTTATCCACCGTTACTCGCAGGCATCTTCCATAAAGTATCATCCCTGTGATGTTATCCCTTTTCTCGCAACGCTCAGTGAGTGGGTGAGCACACATGCAGACCGTCTGGTTGCATGGCCCGACAGCATCCCCCAAACCCGGCGCGAAGCGCTTGCCAGAGAGGTCCTCCTCTGGCTGCAGCATGACGCCTTTCAGCCTTCCACGTCTGCCGATGCCGCCGATTCAGACAGCCTCACGGCGTTCTATCTCATCACCCGCCTGTTTGACGCGCTGGCCTACTTTGAGAAAAACAAAACCCTGATGAGTGCTTTTGAAATGCCGGATGGCCCGGACAAGGCCGCCTTTGTCGCCGCACGCGAATATCTGCGACACGTGCTTGAAGATGAAACTGTTACGCTTGAGGCGCTGCTTGAGGAAGATGCCCTGCACGCGCATGTTGCGGCTTTTGAAAAAGGCTGCCATCACATCCGCACCAGCAATTATGCCGATTTTATCGCGCAATTTTTTAACAAGTGGTTTTCCGGAGAAAATGATACGGAAGCCTTGCAGGTGCAGGGTGCACAGGAATTAATGCTTGCTGAAATCTACTATCGCGAGCCATCGACCCTGTGGTGCGGACTTTTGCAGGTCTCCACGCCTCCCCATTTTGAAACGCTTGCCGCACACCTGCATGATAAGGATGCCCTCGTGCTTTATGACGATGCGCTCTTTTATGTCGATCAACAGGCGCAGCGCCTGCTGCCCGTCAGAGTCGCGCCACAGACTGAGGCTGAGGTTTCCCGGCTTAAGGCCAAAATGACAGAAACCTATCAGGTTGCCGATGCAAACGACATTGAATTAATCACCCGGCGCCTTGTGCCCGCGTCACAGGCTTCATCGTTCGCAGGCGTTCAGCGGTTTGCAACGCCCGTTATTTTTATTACCGATGACGTGCTGCAGGCCTGGCGCAGGCTCAATGAGGAAGGGCTGATTCATCTCGATGTCTATCAGATTAACCGCATTCTTCTACATGCCTTAAGCTATCCCAGCGCCGCCTGGTCGCCTCTGTTTCGCGAGTCACTGGAAACGGTTGTCCAGTTTATTCGTAACCAGTTTAACGCGCCTGATTACGACGCGAATCAAAACGCCCTCAAACAGCAGTCATACCCTGACAGCCTGCTGGCGCAAATCGACTCGCTGCTGGCAGACAGCCCGCTCCCGCCAGATTCAGAACAGCCAGTGCTGACCCCAGCTCTCATGCGCCCTGAAGAAAGCGCCCGCATGGCACTCTACGTGGCCTACGCGCCCAATGCCGCAGAATGGCTCATCCCAAAGCTTTTAAACCCGCGCGCCGGATTTAATCCCAATGCGCTTTATAAAAATGGCAAGAGTCTGTTACTGCTCGCGGCTGAGGCACGAGAACCCCGGTTTGTGGGCCTGCTGCTGGCACTCGGAGCCCGTATGCCGCTTTTGCCGACCGAGATTCCTCGTGAGCTGCAAAGAGCCATGGCGAATGATGATGCGGCAACGTTCAAACTGCTGCTGGAGTCTATTCCCCCCAGGGAAATACGAGAGTACATCACGCGGTGGATGACGGAGGCTGAACCGGGTCTTGCGTCACAGTGCGCTCAGAATCCAGAACTGCTGAACGTGCTTTTTAATACGGTACCTGATAATGACTGGTGGGCTGAGAGTAGCCTTGTCTACTTGCTCCTGAAAGAAGTGCCTGAGCATGATGCGTCTTTGAAAATCGTGATGGAGCGCATTGCGCCGGAAAAAAGGGTGAGCGTTATCACTGAGACGCTGGACTGGTACAGGCGACCGCTGTTGCATGGGGCGTTGCGCAACCCTAAATCGCTGCAATACCTTATTTCACTGCATTCCGAAGGGGAACGGTTGTCGTTGGTAAACCCTAAGCAGCAGAAGGGGCTCGCTTTTTTGCATGCCGCAATCACTAACACTGAGTGCCTCGAGACGGTTCTCAGTATCTATCCTTCGAGAGAGATAGAGATTGCCGCACTGTTAACGCCGGACGAAAATGGCAAAACCGCGTTTCACAAGGCGTGCTTTCGCAGGCCATCGCTAAAAATCCTTCTGAATCGGGTTTCACAGCAAGAATTGGCGATGGCAGTCAAGATGGCTGACAATCTGGGGCTTACCTTACTGCATTATGCAGCCATAACGGGAAATGGCGAAGCCCTTGATATTTTTCTTAACGCCCTGCCTTCCGAAGAGTGGCAAAAAGCGCTTTATCAGCCGGATAACGGTGGCGAAACGGTGATGAACTTACTGTCTCCGACCCTAAGAGCGGAGTGCCTCGCGAGGCTCCATTACGCACAAACCCTGCCGGCAACATCGGCCAATCGTTTTTTCACAAAAAACACGGACGGGCCGGCATCTTCAAACCCTTCCACCAGCAACAAACCCTCTTCCTCGAGTTCATAATAGAACGGGTTTTTTGCAAGGCTTACGCTTTCGGGCTATGATGATTCTGCAACAACCAATCCGGCGCCCCCGTAAAAATCCGGCGCCCTCAACACAGGGATGACAACATGATTACGTTACGCCACCCCCTTCTGCTCGCCATGCCCTTACTGGTTTTAAGTGGCTGCTCGATGCTTGAAGACCCTAATTATACGCACTGGCAACAGTCCAGCGGTCAGGTAAAACCAGTCAGCGACCAGGTAGGCACGCGCTCAACATCCGCCAGTGCCTCGACCGGCAACGCATCCATGGCCGCACGCTCCGGTAACGACAAAGCCACCGCACCTGCTGCAAACTCAACGTCTGTCCCTGTCGGACGCTCTGCCGTAGTTCCCGTGGACTCCCCCGGCGTTCCGCAAATGGCACCAACCGCAGAATAAGCCGCCTTTGTGCCACTATTAATGGTGGCACAGACGCTATCCCAGGGCTACAATGGGCTCCTGCAACAACGCTGGAGAGAACTATGGATGCACTGAAAAAAGCCGCGGCCAAAGCCGCTCTTGCCTACCTTGAAGATGACATGATTCTCGGAGTGGGCACTGGCTCCACTGTTAATTATTTCATTGAAGAGCTTGCACGCATACGCGGGCGGCTTGAGGGGTGTGTCGCAAGTTCAAACGCTACTGCCGCGAAACTGAAGGCTGCCGGCATTCCGGTTCTTGAGCTCAACGCCACCGGAACGCTGGCGCTCTATGTTGATGGCGCCGATGAGGCAGGCCCCCACGGTACCCTGATTAAAGGTGGAGGTGGCGCACTGACCCGCGAGAAAATAATCGCCAGCGCTTCAAAACGCTTTATATGCATGGTGAGCGCTGATAAATGCGTTAAACACCTTGGTGCGTTTCCGCTGGCAGTGGAAGTGCTGCCCATGGCGCGCAGCTTTGTTGCCCGTGCGATTGTGTCGCTTGGAGGCGATCCGCAGTATCGCGAAGGCTTTGTGACAGATAACGGCAACTGCATTCTGGATGTTTTCAATCTCAATATTATCGAACCGATGGCGCTTGAAGACCAGATTAACGCCATACCGGGTGTTATCGAAAACGGCCTTTTTGCAAGGCGCACGGCAGATATCGTGCTGGCCGCGGGTGACACAGGCGTTATCACCCACTCCTATGAAACCCGTTAACGGAAGAACCCATGAAAAAACTGCCCTTGATTGCACTTCTCGCCTTATGCCTCTCCGAGCCCGCTCTTGCCGCGCAGGTTCGTTGCACGGTTAGCAGCACCGATGGCAAAGCCCTTGGTGAAGTGGTTTTTGAAGACTCTCCCTACGGCCTCCTTATCACGCCAAAACTCAGTAACCTGCCACCAGCGGGCCTGCATGGCTTTCACCTGCATGAGCACCCGAACTGCGGCGATAAGGGGATGAATGCCGGTGGACATTTTGACCCGAATCACACCAACAGCCATCAGGGCCCCTATGGCCGCGGGCATCTTGGCGACCTTCCCGTGCTTGCCTCGGACAGCACCGGAAACGCCACTATTCCGCTGCTCGCGCCGCGCCTTAAAACAAGCGACCTCGCGGGGCATGCCTTAATGATTCATGCCGGTGGAGATACCTACAGCGACACGCCCCCTCTCGGTGGTGGCGGAGCGCGCATTGGCTGTGGCGTAATTGCGGCGGGCAAATAGCCCGCTCGATATTTAATTGAGTGGAAAAACCATGTTTTATTCTGATTCACCGACAGAAATCCGTAAGCCGTTTTTTGAAAGCTGGAAAAAATACCGCGCACGCCTGCCTCTGCTGCCGCTTGAGCAGCAGATTGCCGATGTCATACTGGCACACCCCGAATACCACGCACTGCTTGAAAACCCGGAAAACGAAGTGCATCTCGATTTACCCGCCGATACCCCGAATCCCTTTCTGCACATGGGCTTACATCTTGCCATTCGCGACCAGGTGGCCACCAACCGCCCGGCAGGCATCGCGGCCGTCTGGAAAGCGCTCCTCACACGCACGGGTGATGCGCTGGCTGCCGAACACTGCATGATGGAATCACTCGCCGAATGCCTCTGGCAGGCACAACGGGATAATGCGCCCCCGGATGAAGCGCGCTACCTTGAGGCACTGCGGGCGCTGGCGCGTTGAAGAAGCGGTTTGGGCAAGTGGTTGTTTTATTTGAATGATACCGTAGCGGGAGAGATGCCTGAACAGACATCCGGCAAATGATGACATCCGATGCCAGGCTTCGCTTCGCCCAACCCAGCCTACAAAAAATCTATTAAATACAATAATTTATTTAAAAAACGCCGTAGCCTGCGCTGATAAGCGCGGGAGGGATGCCTGAACAGACATCCGGCAAATGATGACATCCGATGCCAGGCTTCGCTTCGCTCAACCCAGCCTACAAAAAACCCATTAAATACAATGATTTATTTAAAAAAACGCCGTAGCCTGCGCTGATAAGCGCGGGAGGGATGCCTGAACAGACATCCGGCAAATGATGACATCCGATGCCAGGCTTCGCTTCGCTCAACCCAGCCTACAAAAAACCCATTAAATACAATGATTTATTTAAAAAAACGCCGTAGCCTGCGCTGATAAGCGCGGGAGGGATGCCTGAACAGACATCCAGTCAACGGCTACACCCAATGCCGCGCTGCGCTACGCTACGCTACGCTTAGCACAGCCTACTTTAACTCGTTGTTTTATCTACAAAACGCCGCAACCTTGGCTGCCAGGCCCAGGATGGAATGCATAATAAAACCGGCAGCAGA
Source organism: Legionella geestiana (assembly GCF_004571195.1). GTDB lineage: Bacteria > Pseudomonadota > Gammaproteobacteria > Legionellales > Legionellaceae > Legionella_B > Legionella_B geestiana. The sequence continues at coordinate 1,402,691 of NZ_CP038271.1, read as the reverse complement.
CAGCCAATCCCCGCTTATACCATTTTTGCAGGATTTACCCACTCGCGAAACTGCTCGGCGGTCAAAAAGCCAAGCTTCACACCGGCTTCTTCCAGCGACAAATTCTCATGGTGCGCCAGTTTGGCGATTTTGGCGGCTTTGTCGTAGCCAATGTGTTGATTGAGTGCCGTGACCAGCATCAGGGAGTGCTTAACGTAATAGTCAATCACCGGCAGATTAGGCACTATCCCCTCCACACAGAATTCACGGAAGGAACGGCAGCTGTCAGCCAGCAGATTTAACGATTGCATGACGTTAAAAATAATAACAGGCTTAAACACGTTCAGCTCAAAATTCCCCTGACTCGCAGCAATGCCAACCGTCACATCGTTACCAAGCACCTGGGTACACACCATGGTGAGGGCTTCACACTGGGTAGGATTGACCTTGCCTGGCATGATGGATGAGCCTGGCTCATTTTCCGGCAGCAACAGCTCGCCAATGCCACAGCGCGGACCTGAACCCAGCCAGCGAATATCGTTCCCAATTTTCATCAATGCGCAGGCGAGCGTTTTCATGCAGGCATGGAGCATAACCATCGGCTCGTGCGCGGCGAGCGCTTCAAACTTGTTGGGAGCCGAAACAAAAGGCAGGCCCGTCAGCTTCGCAATTTCAGCCGCGGCCTTTTCAGCAAACTGCGGATGCGTATTAAGGCCCGTGCCGACCGCCGTGCCACCAAGCGCCAGCGCGTAAATTTCCGGTAACACCTGTGTCAGGCGATGCAGGCAGGCATCGAGCTGCGCCACGTAACCGGAAAACTCCTGTCCAAGCGTCAGGGGAACCGCATCCTGAAGGTGTGTGCGACCAATTTTTACGATATGGGCAAAGGCCTCTGCTTTTTCATGCAACGCATCCCTGAGAGCGCGCACGGACGGCAACAGCTTGTCAGTCACCGCACGGGCGGCGGCAATGTGCATGGCGGTTGGGAAGGTGTCGTTTGAGGACTGCGACATGTTCACATCGTCATTCGGATGCACAGGCGACTTGCTGCCGAGTACACCGCCATGCATCGCAATGGCGCGGTTTGAAATCACCTCGTTCGCATTCATGTTCGACTGCGTGCCACTGCCCGTCTGCCAGACATGCAGCGGAAAGTGCTCATCAAGCTGTCCATCCATCACTTCACGGGCGGCCGCCTCAATGAGGCGCGCCTTTTCCGGCGGCAGTTTTCCGAGGGCTTCGTTGGTGCGCGCGGCAGCGAGCTTTAATATGCCAAAGGCATGCACGAGCTCTCGCGGCATGCGGTCATTGCCAATGTGAAAATGGTGCAGGGAACGCTCAGTCTGCGCCCCCCAAAGGCGGTCGCTGGCAACGGGTATCTCACCCATGCTGTCGGTTTCAATGCGTGTTGTGCTCATAATGATGCCCTCCAAAAACAATGGCCGAAAGTCTAACACAGACCCTTAATGCTATACCATTGTATCTATTCACCACATTTTGAATGCTTTAGGGGAACGGTTACATACCATTTACAATTACGCGAAACTGTGGCTCACTGAAACTTAAGGGCAGCACGGACGAAGCCCGAGGGAGAGACGCATGAAGCACACAGACTCAAACATCGGTTACCAGCCGGTGGTTGCGCAATCGCGCTTTGGAGTGTTGGGATGGCTTTATCTTCGCGACGAATCCTGCTACACACCAGAGGAACTGGCTTTTCGTGAACGTCTTCTGGAAGCCCGCGCACGTTCCGGTATGGACCGTGAACTGCTGGAAACCACAGACAGCTTTTTTGCCACGGCCCTCGAAGATGCCTTTATTGATGTGCATGCCGACTCCCTGTTGCTGGCAAGCCTTTACCGTCCAAAGCACCTGCTCACGCGCGATGCCTTTCACCTGCCATTAACGAACCACCGTAAAATGCGCTGGCAAACGCTTGAAACCCTTGCTCGCCGCGCAGGCGACTATCTCCTGATAAGAAACCAGGACCTTCCGCCAGAGCATCTGAACCAGCCCATGAATTATTTACTGCTCGATATTGTGCGCATGAGCCGAAAGCTCGCTGAAAACAACGACCCCGAATACGTCAGCACCGAGGCCCAGCTCCTTGAGCAGTATATCCGCGGCATGGAAGTCCACCTCGAGGGAGGAGACAGGCTCTTTCTCGCCGATTTTCGCGCCGCTCTTGAGCAGGATGTCAGCGCGGAAATCCAGCAGGTGATGCGCTCGCGCTTTCTGAAGCTCCAGCTTGAAGTGATTCGCCAGCAGGTGCGTGACATCGCTGAAGACCGCCATGCCCTCCTGCACTTCTCACTTTCACATGCACCGGTCAACAGCCATCCGTATCTGGAATATCTGGAATCTCCCCCCGACACCCACACCCTGAACCTGCGCGAGTTTCCAACGCTTGCCGCAAGCCTTTGTGCACGCGCGCCTCACGCGCTTGTCAGTGGATACACGCCAATCACCATCGACGCCGACACCCTTAGAGCCTGTAAAACATTGAGCCTGCCTGAGAAACTTGACCCGACACTGGCCGAGGCATTCGCAAAAGCCCTTGCCGATGTCCATGAGCTGTTGCGCTTTGACAGTATTCTGCACCAGCTGCTGCACCTTTTAGAGCAGGCAGGAGAAGTACTGACCCGCTTGCAGTTTCGCGAGGAAATTGATGCCTTTCTGCTGGATGTTGAAAACTTTATTCATCAATCAGGCGAGCCGATAACCTTCATTCGTGAAGCCAACCGTGCGGTGTATCAACGACAGCTTATGAAGGGGCGGGAAACAGGGATTCTCGCGGCTCTGCGTCCCAGAGGCCCTGCCAAATCCAGCGCTTTTCTTGAGAATCAGGACAGCCTGACGCTCAGTGTAGCGACCCGCACTCCGATGCAGCGCGCCATGCATCAACTGACGCAGCGCACCCACGAAGTGCGTGGCCACCTGCGGGAAGGCGCTACCCGTACCGAGGAAGAAGCACTTCTTGAAAGCACGCGACAGACCGCCGAACAATTGATGGAGAACATGCACCACTGGCGCGAGGCACGTCACCCGGGTCTGGCGGCACTGCCATCGCTGGCGCTTGCGCCTGAGGCTGCCCCGGCGATATCGCCACCCCCGCTCTTCGTTCCGGCTCACCCTGACACTCCCGTAACCAGTGCGGCGGTCATGCTGACACCTGGACTGATTCTTGTGATTCCACTGGCCATCTTTACCGTGCTCTTACTCGGGTTTTACCTCCACAGCCTGCTGCAGTCAGCGCGCCCCCCTGCCAGAGGGGGATTTTTTCAACGGCCTCCGGGCATTGCAAAACTGAACGAACCGCCGACTGGCACGCTTGACGCCGACACAGAAGTCGGAGGAGTTGAACGCGTCGAACCAGAAGCCGCAGCCGGACCCGCACCATTTGCATAAGGCTTCGAAAGCTCAGCAATTTTTGGCAGCAGTATCCAATTCCACCATGATTTACCGACTGCGCGGACACAGGCATAACGAGGCTCAGTCCTGACTTCATCGGTCTGCTTCATGGTTTCAAGCAAATGGCTTAGAAGGTAAGAGTTTAGCGAGCTGTCAGGATTGGCCGAATCCGCAGCCGACAACAGCATGCCAAGCTTTTGGGTGTTGGGCAAGGGCTTTTGAAGAATCTCGCGTGCCCCTGGCCCGCGCGTTCGACTGCAAACGCCTGTTCCCCAAATCTTCCACCCACCACTCTCATAGGTACGAATGGCTGAGGATGCAAGCGTGGTGAACACTTCCGGAGCAAGGCGGCTCACCCATTCATAGAGCCTGTCGTTAACGCGCTTATCCATATCGGCAACATGCGCGTGCGTAAAGCGCTCATCCGTTTTCGCGGCTTCACAGGTGCGCTGCGTATAAAGCGACAGTGCATCGTCAAACCGCCGTTTGCCGGTACCTTCATGGCTTTTACAGGCTTCACTCAACACCTGCAGACAGAAATAATCCTTACGAAACGTCTCAGGCAGCGCTCGCTGTGCAAACCACTCTTTTACGTTATCAAGCATCAAAGGATAAAGCCTTGCGACCAGCGCGATGTTCAACGCACCATCTTCCCTTCTGCCACCGGCAAATACCCACCCGAGCCGCTGTGCGCCACTTTCAGTGCTTTCCTTAAGATACTTACGTACGCTCTCACCTCTCTGGCGTGACCAGGTGCCGAGCCAGGAGGTCCCTTCATAATCCTTGTCTATAACACTGATTATCTGCGAGTTCAGGTATTCCGTATCAACATGGTCGGCCCAGGCAAACAGCGCATTGACACAGGCCGCAACCACCCGCTCATCGGCCGGGGAGGGGGGAGAAAAAAGTGTACCTGAAGACGAAGACAGCGGACTTTGCAACGAAAATGATGCGCCATTTACACGGTTGACATGTCGGCTGAAACGCACCTGCGGTATCAGTGCTTCCAGTTCTGCCAGAGCCGCGGAAAAAATCGGATTATCATCTGGCCCCAGTTTGTCTCGGATGTTACGCTCAAGGGCAATTTTAAGGTCCTCAAGCTCATCCCCAAAAGCACTGCTCACCTCCTGGGTCAATGCCCCCAGAGGAACCTGCGAATAATTGGTGATGCAGGTACGTAAACGTGTAACAAGTCCGGGGCGCAGCACCGTACCCGTTTCTGGGTCGATGGTATCGGCTAATATCGCGAGTGCATCCTCTGTCGTGCTTTGATAGCTGCCAGGCAGAAACGGACGACCCGCCCCAAAGGGGCTCGGGCGAATCAGTAAGGCTGCTGAATAGGCCTCGGATGAACCTACTGCACGCTGGCCTCGGGGTATAAAAGGGGGTGCAATATCTCCACTTGCGGTGGCAGCAGGAGATGCCGGCGGCCTCAACCTGAGAACCAGCTGCTCAAATTTTGAGAGATTCTCATCCAGTTGCGGCAGGAAGGCATCACGCCAGATTTCGTGGTAATTACGCTCCAGCAACTCCATATCAAAATGCGTTTCAAGCGCCCGGGCCTGCACTGCATCATGTGCGCTGGATGATGCATTCTGCTGTGAGCGGTCTGAGGAACCAAGACGGCTGTTCTGCGCGATTGCCCAGTTTTTTGCTGCCTGCCATGCTTCCGGGCACTCGAGCAAAAAGCGGTAAAACGCAGGTTTTGCGATACGCTTTGGACGCTGACTGGCCGGGTCTTCCTCACAGGCTTCACATCCAGGATACAAGACGGTGATATCGCGAAACTCGTTTTGCATTGCGGTAAAGACACTGAGAATATGGTCAACAAACGGGGCTTCATTAGCCTCGGGACTAAAAAATTTAGGGTATTGTTCTTCAAGTTTTTTTGATTTTGGCACACTGGGGCCTATGAAAAGCGCTGCCAGCTTTTCAAGAATGCTGGGCGGAACTTCCTGTGTATCAAGCGACTTATAATCAAGCTTCTCGTCCCCCAGATATTCCATGAGGCGCGCGCGAAGCACGTTTGGCTGCCACACCACAAGCGCCCGCAACATGACCGTAAACATCTGCTGGACAAATACCGGGCTTTGGGCCAAATCGCGAAACGCCTGCGGATTCAGATTGTAGCGCTTCCAGGATTCCGTAAAGTTCGGCAGCGGATTGGCCGGCCAATAGGTGCGCCCCTTTATGCAGGGAAAGTTATCGAGGTCTTCCCGCCGCATCTCCATCACTTTATGAATAACCGCCTCGAGCTCTCGAAGAATCCAGCGTATTCCCTTAATCAGCGAAGTAATGCCATATCCCCGCATGTCATTATCAATGGTTCCGTCAAGGCTCCAGTTGCCATCGTGGCGATCTTCATCCTGCGTCAGCCAGTCAGCCACCAGCAGTTCAGCAGCATTGTATTCTTCAAGGGTTTTTACATCAGGAAGCATAACACGCGCATCTTCCTCGGAACTGCCGGGTTTAAGCACGCTGTTACGTCCGGGGCCCCCACCAAGCAGCGGACGATATTTGGGAAGCTTTATCGACATAGAGCCGACTATCGCGCCGTTGCCGTCATAAACCAGGCGCTCTTCCGCGGCGCGCTCCCCGAGTATCATGCGCAGCCATACGCTGTAAGCGACTGAATAGCGTGCCAAAAGCGGCGGATAGGTAGCGTCAACCGGCTTATAGCAGCCGTACAGCAGGGTGCCGTCGCTCTCCGTCCAGGAGTATTTTGTTACAGGATGACCGGACTGCGAGATTTCCGCTTCCTTATCCGGTTCCGCAGTCAGGAGATCAAACCGCAACGCCTTCACTGGCATGGACATGGTGTGATCCTTACATTTTTAATCCGGCGAATGTTAATCTTAAGCAGATTGTCGCAGAAATTTCAAGAATTATGGCGCACCGGGGAAAATCATGCTGTGCGCAAAAAATTGTCACTTAGATGTTTAATGACATCCTCCCCGCGAAGGCGGGGAGGACACCAACAGGCAACTTATCCAACCATTTCATGTGCGAAAATGATGCTGTATTGCCCTGTTAAAGCGCATTAACCGCATTATCCGGCTCAGGCGCATCAGGGGTATTCTGCTCCAGTATCCTCTTGACCGTTCGATTAGTCACATGCGCCATGGCACTCGATTCCGTGCGGCTAAAAAAGCCGTAATCACCGGTTGCTTCGTGCCTCGATTGAATCGCCGCGCCTACCCATAACCCCAATGGCGGGAAAACGATGCTCACCGCAACCGCCACCGCCCAGACGACGGCATTAAGCGCCTGGCGAAGCCACGGGTCACGGTCCACATTCAATACAGCGTCAAACTGCGCTTCAGCCTGCTCCATGACGCCCGTAAAACGCGCATTAAGGTTGTCTGAAGCACCCCCTGCCGTCAGACGCTCGACTATCGCGACACGCATCAGCCCCTTAAAAGCCGCAACGTTTTGGTCAAAGCCTGAAAGCTTTGCCTGAGCCTCAACACCAAGACGCTCCAGTCGGGCACGAATGCGCCCGCATCCCTCATCAAGCGCCAGCGTTGCTTCATTCAGCGCACGCCCGACAGCCGCTTTACGGTTTTCTGGAACCGCCATCAGACCGTTAAAATACCCCTGAAGCACGACCCGGTCTGAATCCTCGGTCAAACGCATCAGTCCCTGAGCGAGAGATTGATGCGTGCACAATTGCCCGAATTGTGCGCTTTCCATCTCCGGAAAACGCACCAGCAGCCTCAGAGCAGCAGTTGGAATCACAGGAATACCCGCAGGCGTTCCGGCGACTATCGTATGCGCAAGCTGCAGTTTATCAGGCACATTCTGACTCTCGAGCCATTGCAACGCACGCGCCGCAACTTGCCCTTGATGCAGGGAAAAAGTATCGTCCGTATTCATTGCGACCAAAAGAGCACTGTATACAGTTTTTCCTATCGTAATAAATTCAGGAGCGACCGACTCATCGGCCTCGCTATTCTCCGATGGAACAGTAAGAAAAGCCTCTAAAAGGGTTAGAAGCCCTTTTTGTTTATCCTCTGACAAGACATAGCGGTGAATATGCAAAAGGTTATTCTTCAGCCAGACTTGTCCCGATTCTCTTTGCGCAATCTCATTAAAGGTTGGCAGAAGCTGGTAAAATACTGCAAAAACAGAAGGCTCTAAAAAGCCATTGAGCCTGTATTCAAGCGCAGCCAGAAACTGTAATACCTGGCGCCTTTGCTCGCAAATATTCTCTGACGTTGTGTTATTTTCCGAAAAAAAATCCAGCGTCTGCATCAAATCAGACGTTGAAACCCCAACGGCGTGCAGATTTAAGAGCGTCTTTGAAGTAACGTTATCAGGCGAGGCAAGCGCGTCTGCAAGCGCATTACGTGCTTGAACATCCTGCATGGCCAATACATCCCGTAAAATGCCGGCAAAACGTGGGGCATGGAGCAGATATGCCCAGACAGCGTGATGATTCTCTCCTAACGCTGCAAACCTCTCAGACTGCCCCAGTTTTTGCAGCCCCAGATGGCACAGCATCGCACTTTGAGTGCCATCCAGAGGTACGTCGATGGCGGACACGCTGCTGGAAGAGGCACTCGATGAAGAGCTGCTGGATGAGAAGGTCACACCAGACGAATCACCAAACAACGAGCGAACGCCATCCACAAACCCGCTAAAATCCTGGGTAAAAGCATCAGTCCAGACTTTTCCAGAACCCGAGTCATTCAAGGAATTAACCCGCATGCTCGACCACCGCTCAACCACCTCCGGGCGTACCGCATATTCTTCATCGAACAGTTCTTCAAGGAAAAGCTGAACCAGCGGAGCCGGCCCGATTTCTGCACGCAAATGCTCAAGAGCCGCGAGACCACCAATCTGCACCAGCTGATTAGAGGAGTTCGGAGCCTCAAGAGTCGCCGCGGAGACCACAACGGATTGACGACGCTCTTCTGGAGCCGCATTTGTGTTGGCAGAATGCAGGATAGCCCACTGCGACTTATCTTCGCGCCAATACAGGGCAAAACCACAGAGCTCCTGATTTGCGTTGAGGTAGGCGAAACTTAGATCTTTTGTTGGCAGTCCACCTTTGCCAAAGAAGCTTTGCAGTTCATTTTCATTGTTTATCAGCGGGAACAGTCCTAATACAACGGGCATTAATACACGTGCATCTGGCATACCCTGTACATAAGAAGAGGGTGGACACGCCAGCCACGAATTCAGAAGATGCTGCATCTCATTCGGGGTGGCCAAAAAAGGAGTACGCTTCTCAAGATCGGCTCTAATCTGTTGATCATTTGGCGACAGGCCGTGGGTTCTATGAATATAATCACTTAAAAGAGCACAGTCGGGAACTGACAGTATTTCATAAGACTGGTCTTCCTTGCGTTTGGCTTGAATACCAAGGTGTTCATACTCCACGCGCCCTTCAGTCAGAAGTGGGCCTTCACTGCTGCCAGTCGTAAATTTGTAGCAAATGCCCTCAGGCGTCTGGATAAATTCGAGGGTGCCATTGGATGGCTGAGTTTGAGAATATTCAACCGGACTTACTTCGCTTATCGTTAATCCGCAACTACGCGCTGTAAGGTTCATAACGTCACGACCGAAATAATCATTAATCGCTGCCGTAGAGCCAAAAATACCGTACATGTATAACCCCCATCGAAAACTTTCAGAGAATTATACCGCAAAAACGGTCAGGGATTGACCTTTTTTTGAAAAGAATGTGTAAATTATATGTTCAGCGGCTTGTGCAGTATAGACTGGTAAAGATGGAGCCTGAAAAAACGAAGAGCCCGGCTTTCAAAAAGGCCGGGCGGTATGCAGGGCGATGATATGGAAATCGTTATGGCGAAAGCTCGGCATTATTATAAAAGCGGCTGCCAGGTTTCTGGATAATACGCTTCAAGCTCGTTTGCCACATTCAATTCCGTAGCGCGCAGTTTAGCAGCAGATTCAGGGCGGGCAAAAAAACCAAAGTCGCGCGTGCGCGCCTCATTTCGCAAGTGGAGTGGAAGCATCACACACATACCTGCAAAAGGAATGGTCACCGACAAGAGAATGGAAAGGGTCCAGGTAATGGCGTTGAGTGCCTTACGAATCCATGGGGCCCGGTCCTGGTTAAGCGCATCGTAAAACTGGTTATCATCACGTTTAAGTGACTGTAGAGTTTCCCAAAAATTACGATTTCTACCTTCAACGGTGTGTGAACCGCTTAATGCAGTCCCAATAGCTGCGTATACCTGTGACTTGTATTTGTTGATATGCGAATCAAAAGATGTGAGTTTCCCACGGGCCTCCTCCCCAAGACGTTCCAGCCGCTCACGGATATCACGGCACCCGTCCTCAAGAGCCTGGCTTGCATGAGCCATCGTTACTGCGGCAGTTTTGGGATTAAGTCTTGAGTTATTCTGAAAATAACTGAATATCGTTTTTCGATGAGTTTCACTGCAATTGTTAAGGAGATTAAGCAGCGCCTCGGAAAATTCAGGATTGTTTGTCAAAGTCTCTACATATTCTGGAGTCACGTCTGGGAACATCTGAGACAGCTGTATATGAGGCATTTCAGTAACGCTGCCTGATACTGCGCGCGCATCCATGTCATTTGTGTAAGACGCCGAACGTGAATAAGCAGATATACGTCTTCTTAAATGGAACATAACGCCCCCTTTTTTAAAAGGGTCCAATCATGCACTAAAAATGACCAGTTATCAATCTTTTTTTAGGCGCCCTGATCGAGTTATGAATACTTATGCCTGACTATCTCTCACAAGTGCCGTTGGGTTTTGCAGACCACGCGGCAGGCGGTTGCCACGGCGGCCGCGCTCACCGGTATAATGCGCCAAATCCGCGGGCTTTAGCGTAAAATGGCGCTTTCCGGCGTGCACACAGAGCGCATCTGTTTCGTGAAGCACCTGCCAGTCCACCACGACTTCCTCTCGACTGGCGGCTTTGGTGCCGGCAATCTGAATGCACTTATTGCCCTTGCCGCGCGCCAGCACCGGCAGTTCATCAAGAGCAAACACCAGCAGACGGCCGGTGGAGGTCACGCAGGCCATGCGCGTTTCCCCCGCAATAAGGCGCGGCGGCAGAAGCCGACTGCCTTCTGGCAGCCGTACACAAGCCTTACCGTTTCGGTTTTTCACATAAAGCTCGGCAAGTGTCGTCACAAAACCATAACCCGCATCACTGCCAAGCAGTACACGCGTCTCGGGGTCCGCGGCAATCAATGCCTCAAACGCCACCCCTTCCTGCGGATTGAGTTTGCCGGTTAAAGGCTCGCCCTGACCACGCGCCGAGGGCAGGGCGTGGCCCGGCAGCGAATAGACCTTCCCCTCACCGTCAAAAAACACTACCTGCTGACTGGTGCGCGCCCGCGTCTGCGCTCGAAACGCATCTCCCGCCTTGTAGCTCAGCGTCTCACCATCCACCTCATGCCCTTTGGCCGCACGTACCCAGCCTTTTTGCGAGAGCACGACCGTAATCGGCTCGTTGGGCAGCAGGTCTTCTTCGCGAAGCGCCTGGGCTTCAACACGCTTAACCAGCGGTGAGCGGCGTGCATCCCCATACTGCAGGGCATCGGCAGCAATTTCATCGCGAACCAGTGCGCGCAGTGCGCGTTCATCATTAAGCAGTTTTTCCAGCGCCTCTCGCTCCTGTTTCAGCGCATCGGCTTCCGCTCGCAGGCGGATTTCTTCAAGGCGCGCGAGCTGGCGCAGTTTAATTTCAAGAATGGACTCAGCCTGTCGCACGCTTAACCCAAAACGCTCCATTAAGGCATCTTTGGGATTATCCGCATCGCGAATAATGGCAATCACTTCATCAAGGTTTAAAAACGCAATTAAAAGTCCTTCCAGCACATGCAGCCTGTCAAGCACCTTCTCAAGACGAAACGCGAGACGACGATGAACCGTCTGCAGCCGGAACACGAGCCACTCCTGTAAAAGGCTCAGCAAATCACGCACCCGCGGCTTGCCGTCAAGCCCGATGAGGTTAAAATTAACGCGGTAGCTGCGCTCAAGATCGGTCGTTGCAAAGAGATGCGACATCACCCCCTCGACATCCACCCGATTCGAACGCGGCACAAGCACGAGGCGCGTTGGGTTTTCGTGGTCGGATTCGTCGCGTACGTCTTCAATCATTGGCAGCTTTTTCTGCTGCATCTGTGCCGCTACCTGCTCAATGATTTTCGCCCCCGACACCTGCCACGGGAGGGCGGTAATCACAATGGCGTGTTTCTCAACACGGTACACGGCGCGCGCGCGTACAGAACCGTTACCACTCGCATAAAGCGCACGCAAAGCACTCTCTGGGGTGACAATTTCACATTCCGTGGGAAAATCTGGCCCCTTAATGCAGGCGAGTACCGCATCAAGTGAAGCCTCGGGATTATCAAGCAACAGCTGACAGGCCGCCGCCACTTCCTTAAGATTATGCGGCAACAAATCCGATGACATGCCAACGGCAATTCCGGTGGCGCCATTTAAGAGCACATTAGGCAGGCGCGCCGGCAGGAGCCTCGGCTCTTTGAGCGTGCCGTCAAAATTATCGGTCCAGTCAGTGGTGCCCTGACTCAACTCCGAGAGCAGCACATCCGCATAAGGCGACAGACGCGCTTCTGTGTAGCGCATTGCAGCAAAGGACTTAGGGTCGTCTGTTGACCCCCAGTTGCCCTGGCCGTCGACAAAAGGGTAACGGCAGGAAAAAGGCTGCGCCATCAGCACCATCGCCTCATAACAGGCGGAATCACCGTGCGGATGAAATTTACCGAGTACATCCCCCACCGTGCGCGCAGACTTCTTATATTTGGCGCCAGCCTTAAGACCAAGCTCCGACATCGCATACACAATCCGCCGCTGCACAGGCTTCAGGCCATCCGCAAGATGCGGCAGGGCACGGTCGAGAATGACGTACATGGAATAATCAAGATAGGCTTTCTCGGTGAATTCTGTCAGCGGGCGGCGTTCGATGGACTCTGTCATGCTGTAAAACCTGTTGCGGCGGATAACCCCCTATGCTGCCTGCAATGGCCGAATTGGTCAAGTGATGGGCGTTTTAAATGCAGAAACAACGATTTAAAGAAATGTGAATAATTTTTTGAGCAACGTTTAATAATTCAAAGCAACATTTTTAAGTAATTGATTAATTTGAGTTTTATTTTTTGCGCACAAGTGCATCCTGTGGATAACCTTGTGCGCAAATCATGAATAAGTGAAAAATTCACGGCGTTACTGTAAAGTGTTCTCCGTCTGCAATGGCGCGTCCTCTTCCTGTTCCAGCGTATCGGCAAGCCGCACCATCGCCTTTGAAAGCGGAGCGGGCAGGAGCGGGCGCTTCTGTTTATCTGAGGGCGCGTCCACTCCAAGCCGTAAGGCCATGAAAGAGCCGGCGCTCAAGGTGAGAATAAAAATAAGACTCATGCTCATCATGCCTGCCACCGTCAGCGTCATCATGGTCAGAAAATAAAGCTCGGTCACGTGTATCAGAAGATAGACCTCAGTATCGCGCCATGACGCGTCACGAAACCGATAACGGTCGGCGAACAGGCGATAGTGCGGCAATTTTTTCGGGCATGCAGCCACGTCAAGACTGCGCTCAAGTGCCTTCAGATAAAATTCAGGCTGTTGCGGATAGCGTTTCAGGCAGTTTTGCGTCGCCTCTAAAACCGGTTTCAGCACTTCTTGCCGCGCCTCGGGAAAAAAATTCTGGCGCTTTCTAAAGGCGCGTTCAGCGCGAGCCAGCGGATGACGCCTCGGCGGCAGCACTTCAATGCATCGGATTTTATACGCCTCAGCTACTCGATAAAGGGCCATCGGTGTCAGCAAAAAAGGAACCGGCAGCCACGACTGTCGCGCCAGTTTTCCGCCCAAAAAGAGCGGCATTTTAAGAGGAATCTCTGCCAGACGCAGGGCAAACAATGCCGAGTGCGTGCAGTTATGCCAAAAGAGCTGGTATCTACCCGGGTCGTTGAAGGAGGATTGCGCAAATTTCTTGCAAAAATCTGCAAACGGCACCCGGCTTTTAAAGTTTACAAAAAGGTCATTTTCACGATTATTGACCTGATGTTTCCGTAATTTTTGCATCGCAGGGTCTTCATCCGTATGCCAGATATAGACGCCGCGCCATTCATCGAAACCCGTTTGATACCCGGCCTCCCGCGGTTTTGCCCGCGCATAAATGCGCGCGCTTGAACCATCACCGAGGATATTCAGCTGAATCCACATCACGACCTCATTACTGACAAAAAACTGTGTTACCCAAAAGCGAGGGTGACATGGTAGGGAGATTGCGGCAGAATGGCAACGGGTTTGCGCGTCTCGCGCAATGACTGAACGCGGGCCTCGGCGACAAACGCGCATGCATATACCAAAAACACCCGTCTCTTCTTTTCTGACCATGAGCTTTCGTGTCGGGCTTGCTTTCGCGCTGATGGCCGTCATCCTCCCGCTTTCACCGAAAATGCCCTCAATAAGCCTTGATGGCGCCTGGGCATATGCGCTCTCAGAGGCCGTTGGCCGCGGACTGGTGTTTGGACGCGACATTGTTTTTACGCTTGGGCCTTACGCGCCGGTGTATACCAAAGTTTTTCATCCTGCGACTGATGCACTCACACTATTCGCCGGGCTTTTGCTCGCACTTTCAACCGCTGGCGGGCTTTATCTGCTCATGCGGGGGCGTGGATGGCAGCCTCTCGCTGTCTGGTTCCTGCTGCTGCCAGGAATTGCCTGCTCGCGGGATGCCCTGTTCCTTGCCATTCCCCTGATTGCAGGGCTTGGTCTTTTGAAAACAACACGAGCGGTCAGTGCGGCGGGTCTGCTGGCGCCCATTGGCCTGCTGGCACTGGTGAAGGGCACGTTTCTCCTTTTTGGCATGGCGGTGCTCGGCCTTTCTGCCTGCCTGCTGATAAAACGCCGCGAGGCAGGAACACTTTTGTCGCCGCTGCTTACCATGAGTGTCTTTTGGATGCTGGCAGGACAGCCTGTCGGCGCGCTTTTTGACTACCTCTCTACCTCCATACACATGGCACTGGCCTTCAGTGAGCCGATGGCACTGGGTGGACCATTGTCTGACATTCTGCTGTATCTCAGCAGTGTCACCGGTATCTTGTGGGTTCTGCTAAAGTCTCGGGAGATGACATCGAGGACGCGCCGATGGGTGGTAACACTGTGCTTTCTTTACCTTTTTGTGTGTTTTAAAGCCGCTTTTACGCGCCATGGCGGACATGCCTTCACTGCGGCTCTGGCACCGCTGCTGGTTACACTTTTGCTGCCCGCTTTTGTGCGCCTGCGAGATGTGCTTCCAGCTCTTGTGCCTGCTGCCATCACTTTTTTCACCATCACAGCGAACGCTACCGCACCCGATCTCCTGCGCAACAGCCTCATCACCTGGCGCACCTTCCAGCATGGCATTCATATGCGCCTGACCCATCCTGAATGGCTCCGTGAAAATCATGCGCTCACGAGGATGTACTGGAACAGTCGCACCCCGCTGCCGCAACTGCCGGGCCGCGTTGATATCTATTCTTTCGATCAAACCACGCTGCTCGCGGCAAACCTCAACTGGTCGCCACGTCCGGTGTTTCAAAGTTATTCCGTTTTTGACAAAACGCTTGCCGGGATGAACCGTGCCCATTTGCTGGGCGAGCACGCCCCCGATAATATTCTTTTTCGTCTGGCACCTGTTGATAATCGACTGCCTGCACTCGAAGACGGCGCAAGCTGGCCGGCGCTGTTGTCTTTGTACCAGTCAAAAGGAGTTGTTCAGGGTTTTTTGTGGCTCGAAAAAAAACGGGAAGCGCCATTGAATCTGCCGGCGCCAGAGCGCGATTGCAAACGCTTTAAACTGGGTGAGGCCGTTAGCGTCGCGAAAAATGAACGGACTTTTGCGACACTGCAAATCAAGCCTTCTCTCACCGGTCGTCTCATCACCACGCTCTACCATGCCTCTCCTCTTCATATTAGTCTGACGCGCTCAGACAACACTTTGAAGCGCTACCGGATAAATGCCAGCATGGCAGAAGCAGGCTTCCTGCTCTCCCCACTCGTTGAATCCACAGACGATTTTGCGGCTTTAAGCGCGGGACAGACACTTCAACGGGAGTCTTTTGTTTCTACATTTACAGTAGAGGCACACCACATCTGGCAATGGCAGAGGCATTTCACCGTATGTCAGTGGGCGGAATGACGGGCTCTGACCATGGCCACTCATCCAGCATTCCTTTAATATTTTGATTGACTTACTCTGGCAATAACGGAGAATGCGCTGAGTTTTTTCTGGCTTATGCCTTTACGTGAAGGAGTACTGCAATGACCGTTATCCGAAGAATCCGCATGCAACTGAAAGACGGAATCCACCCCAGTGAGATTTCCCCTCCGTATGCTGACTTTTTGTTGGAACATGCCACTGAATTAATGGGATTGCGCGATCAGTCTGGAGAGCCGCTCATCAGTGCCGTTATTCCACGGTGTAACACCGCGGGAAGCGTCTTCGTCACAGACATTTGCTTTCCTTCTGAGGCAGCCTATGCCTGTTATGAGGAACATCATGCCACAGTCATGCGCTCCAGAATCCCAGCGACCTATCCCGCCGCGGCCAGCAGCGAAAAATCGCCTTTTGAGTACAGAATTCACACGAATCAACCGGATAAGCTGGTGGATTTTAACGCTCTGCTTCCTGATTCAGAAACACTGACGCCCATCACGCCGGCTGCAACAACAGCTCCCCACGCAGCAACTGGCAGCTTTTCATTCTGGGGCGCGGGTCAAAGGCCCAATACTGAATGCCCTGCCGCCAGCTCCATTTCCCCATGTGCGTCCAGCGATACCGATTGTCTCGCGTGGCCTTGACCCGGTAAAGGAGAAGGCACTTTAGTGAAAAGGCTTAAGCCTGAAACACCGGAAGGACGCGCGGGCCTGGAGAGACGTTGGGTAACCAGCACTTCTTCGGGTATCGCCGCCCGCAGCCTGTCGTAATGCTCGGCTATTTTAAGCGCCCTCGCCTGCATTAACGGTTTTAATAACGCCCCCGGGGTCCACGCGACCCGGGAGGGGGGCGCATCGGTGATACGAAAGCCCCAGCCACTGAAATAACTGGTAATGGCAAAATGCTCTCCCATACGGCAATCGAGTTCGGTATCAAGGGGAAAATATACGCCGTTTGCATCGACAGACGGGCTTATTGTCAGCGCAAAACTTCTGCAGGGCGCCTTGCCCTCTTCAACCACTTTACGTATGCCGCCGCTTAATATCTGGGCATCAACGGCACTTACGAGGCGGCTTATAGCTCCAATCACCTGAATCCAGTACACGCGGCGCTGATGCTCGTGCCACCTGTCCCAGTAATCGCTGTAGATGTCGCAGGCAGCTTTCAGCTCATTAAGATTAAAATGATACCCCTCGTACACGTCCGTGGGGGTAAACCGGGCGTTAAAATCGGAAAGCAATACCTGCGTGGCCTCGCCGATTTTGCCGGTTTCAGCAAGTTGAGTGTCTGCTGTCAGCGTGCAGGCGAGCGTCTCAAAATCGAAGACTGATGGAGGGTATTCAAATCCCTGCGGAAACTGCTTTTCAATCGTAAGAAGTGCCTGCAGCAACAGCGCGTCATTCTTTGTCTGATAAAGCACCTCCATGGCCTCTTCAAACATCCAGAGGTCACCCGCCCCCAGCATGGCACCGAGGGGAGTGGCGTGAATCATTCTGCCCCGGGAAGCCTCAAGGCCTCTTGCAAATTCTTCGGCTGAGGATTGCACAAAAAGCAGAGCGGGACTTGCAATAAAGCATGCCGTTGCAGCCTTCGCATCTCCCCGAACGACAGCCGTCAACAGGTTTGACGCCTCTGGCGCGAGTATGTCCACAGGCTCATCAGAAAAACAGGTACTGGCACTTGCCGCCATGGATACTCCTTAGGGTCGGTTGACAATTGGTGACACGGCTGCAAACCACGTCAATTTTCAATGACACCGGCCATGCTGTCCAGTGATTCACCCGTTAATCGATAAACCGTCCATTCATCCATGGCTCTTGCGCCTAAACTTTTATAAAAACGAATGGCAGGCTCATTCCAGTTCAATACCCACCACTCCAGCCGACCGCATTTTCTCTCTTTAGCCAAATGCGCAAGATACACAAGCATGCTTTTCCCAATCCCGTGTCCGCGCGCCTCGGGCTTGACGTAGAGATCTTCAAGATAAATGCCGGGCCTGCCCAAAAACGTAGAGAAATTATGGAAAAAAAGCGCAAAACTCACCGGTTTATCGTCCAGATAACCGATAATCACTTCAGCATGTGCACGAGGACCAAAGAGCGTTTCCTCGAGAAGTGCTTCTGTTGCCACCACCTCATGCAGCAATTGTTCATACTCAGCAAGTTCTTTTATGAACTCTAAAATTAAAGGAACCTCACGCACGGTTGCAAATTTAATGCTAAAGTTTGAATGCATTTTAGACTCACACAATGTTGAATGGTAAAAAAATAGTGGCAATCGCTGCGTCCTGCATGTACACGCACCCGGAGGTGGTTCCTCTGACCGAGGCCCGCCCCCACACACAGGACCTGGCCTTTGATGAATGGAGCCAAAACCTGTTAACAGGGGGGTGAGGCATGGCGCTAAAATTATTATCGATTTCAGAAGTAAAGCAAAACATTACCATGGCAGAGGCCATAGACGCCATGGAAAGCGCGTTTGTGCAACTGGCAGAACATCAAGCCACGCTGCCGATGCGAACGGGCATACCGGTTGGGAACAATGGCCTCGCACTCACAATGCCCGCTTATTTATCCAAAG
Organism: Legionella geestiana; assembly: GCF_004571195.1. Taxonomy (GTDB): domain Bacteria; phylum Pseudomonadota; class Gammaproteobacteria; order Legionellales; family Legionellaceae; genus Legionella_B; species Legionella_B geestiana. Next base: position 1,384,556 of record NZ_CP038271.1, on the reverse strand, counting down.
AAAACATCCTCGGTTTAAAAACGGTTTCTGTGTTTCCTGATAATGTGAAACATGGCAAGCCGTCTATTAATGGCACGATTTTACTGCTTGACGCGGCAACTGGCGAGCCGCTGACACTGATGGATGCGGGATATTTAACCGCACTGCGTACAGGCGCTGTTTCTGGTTTGGCAACAAAATATTTCTCCCTCGATAAACCCTCAACGGTAGCGATTGTGGGTGCCGGGGCACAGGCAGTCACCCAACTGGAAGCCGTAGCGGCTGTGCGTGAGATACAAAAAGTCATGGTCTGGTCACGGCATCTGGAAAGTGCGAAAAAATTTGCCAAAAAAATGGAAAACACCTGCAACATTCACGTGTGCGAAGCGCTGTCACCGGCTTTAAAAGCGGCCGATATCATTTGCACCGCGACCGCAGGCACAGAGCCTTTGGTGCATTTGGAAGGCCTTAAACCCCATGTGCATATCAACGCGGTTGGCTCACATACCCCCCTCATGCAGGAAATCAGTGGTGAAGTGCTCAAGAACGCCGTGGTGATTGTTGACCAGCTTGAAGCCGCGATGCATGAGGCCGGTGAAATTATCGAGGCGGTTAAACAGCAAAACATCACAAAAGCGTCAATTATCGAACTGGGCTCCTGGTTACTAAAAAAAGCTCCGCCAATTCAAGAAAAACGTACGGTATTTAAATCAGTTGGTCTTGCCATTCAAGATTTGGCGGTGGCACACGTTGTGTACCAGAATACGTTAAAACGGCATGCAGGCTCTGTGTTTAAGCTTGATTAGGCAGCTTTTTTACAGTTTTCTTAAACGCACCGGATTGCTTAATGGTCAAATTCATAGTCATCAACCAGTCCATTGTCTACTTCTGCTTTTGCCAGCAAAATGTCTCTAATAAACTCATAGGATAATTCAGGGTTTTCTTCTGCAAGCTTTCCTATTTTGGCCCAGTGTTCAATTTGTCCAGCCCCAGAGCGAGACATCACTTCACCAAACGCTTTAGCTTGTTTAACTAATGTATCGGATAACCGTACTGATTGAGCCATGTCTATTCTCCAGCATGATGGTTTTATTAATTATGGCATACTGCGGCAAAAAATCGCAAATTACCACAGATGGCTTTTAATCTTTTATTTTAAATCGTTATGTTTTTATTGCTACCTGGTTATGCATATCGCATGCAAGCCTCTGTTCGAGTGTTTTTTATGAAGGGATGCCCTGTCGAGTCCGTGCTCAATGACGTTTGTTAACACAATAAACCAGCCACATCTCAAGAGGAGCGAGAGCAGCTGGTATATGCTATTCACTAAATAGCTAAAATAGCTTGTTTATCAGCAATGCTGTCATTCAGGTTAATATAGAAATAATTCCGGAAAAAATTATTATTCGCCTCGGATTTAAATGTTTAATAAATACAAATAATTAAGAGCTATAGTTTATTTTTTAGTCAATAATGAGATTGACTTTTCTTTTCGCCTCTCATGGCCGTTCTCGCTCATGCTGCACTCAAACCGAAGTATATCGCCAGGCTGGCATTGAAGTGCCTCGCAGATTGCATTAAGAGTTTCTATTCGGATGGCCCTTGCCTTTCCATTCTTGAGAATGGAGAGATTCTGAATGGTAATACCAACTGCACGGGATAACTCCTGTAGTTTCATCTTACGTCTGGCAAGCATGACATCCAGCTCAACAATGATCGCCATTGCCATCTCCTAAACAGTCAATGCCTGTTCTTCAGCCATCTTCTGACCACCTTGCATCACTCTACCAATAAGCATCAGAACCATCGCCAGAAAAATGGAGGTTATGTTTTCCATGGTAAATGAAATACTAATGTATCTCTGTCCGGGTGGATTATTAAGGGAGGATGCCAGGCTAAAAAATACATGGCTCAGTGGTTGCAAAAACAATGCGCTAAAAAAGAAAACCGTGCCAAGTTTACGATAGTACCCGGCATTAGACTCACTAAAAACAATGCCATTTGCATAGTTGCTGCAAAGTTTAAGCAGGATGTAGACCCCTAAAAAGATTGGAAATATGGAAAGGGTCGACCCGCCAAATCCAAGCATTCTTGTAAGAGGAGAGGCCCAGGCCTTCGGCAGGTCCGCATGAGAGGAAGCGAACATCCCCAGCAATCCGGCACTGAAAGAATTATCAGTAAAAACCCATGGAATAATCAGGACAGCCACCGAGGCCGCCAAAAAAACATACAAAAACGCATGGATTGTGCTGGTGATTACGGTTACTCCATACTCTTTCATCATCAGGCCTCGAGAAATAAGAACAGAAATAGCATAGTCGAAAACAAAAACATGTCAATAATATTTTATTGAAAGTCGTTATGTTTTTATTGCTGCCTGGTTATGCATATCGCATGCATGTCTCTGTTCGAGTGCTTTTTAAGAAGGGATGCCCTGTAGAGTCCGTACTCAATGACGTTTGTTAACACAATACACCAGCTACTTCTCAAGGGGGGTGAGAGCAGCTGGTATATGCTATTCACTAAATGGCTAAAATAGCTTGTTTATCAGCAATGCTGGCTTCTTCAATATTGCCCACAACATTACCTGCGTTAAGCCTGAACAGCGCATGAATGTTTTTTGCCTGGCTGTACACCCCATTTTCTTGTCTTAAAACAACCGTGAAAGGCAAAGGATCATCAGCGCCTTTTTTACAAAACGTTAACTGGTAGCTGCTCGAGCCATTTTCTTCGTTTTGACTGGCAGGCTTTTCCTCTTCATACGAAGGTGTAATTGTAATATTCAGTTCCTCTAAATCCACATAATGTTGATTTAAAAACTGACCGAGCCTTTCTCCTTTGCCATTTTGCAGCTGACCCTGCAGACTGAGTGCGTCTGTATGACTTTGACCTGCGGCAAGACGCGAAATACCATGTACTATAGCGATTATTGGCGAAAACATCAGTGTGACTGCAAAGACAAATAATAGACGAGCAATATCAAAAGGGAAGCCAATTAAAAAAAGAGGTGCTGCTAAAACCCAGAATAGAGAATTTTTACGGGCATTCTCAAGACTTAATTCGAAAAATTTGTATAAAACAAAGGGAATATACAAAGTTAAGTAATCGAATATTCCTACATGAGGTTTAGGACTTAAAATAGAAGGTTTTCCCAGCAGTACATGGGATGTATCCCTAAGCTTTTGTAAAAACGTTGTACGTAAAGTTCGAGCATGAGGATACGTTTGAGTCTCTATTATTTCTCTCAGTGGAGAGAGAAAACTGTAAGCCATCATTTAAAACCTTTGACGAAAAAGCGTTATGGTACATTGTGTACAAATATGATGCAAGCCTGTATCGCATGACTTACGCCAGGCACTCCCTGAAATACAGGGATTTTCGGTGCGAAACCTGCAACGCATGAAGCAATTTGCCATGCTGTATTCCAATGTCTCAATTACGACACAAGCTGTGTCGCAATTGCCTTGGGGGCATATTACCAGCTTAATGCAAATGGTCAAAGATGATACTACCCGTGAATGGCACATTTCACAAACCATCAAAAATGGCTGGTCACGCTCAATCCTCGAAATGCAGATAGAGAGTGGTTTGTGCGAACGCCAGGCGATGACCCACAATAAAACCTCCAACTACCATCAGCATTTACCTGCACCACAATCTGATTTGGCGAATGAGATATTGAAAGATCCATTCAATTTTGATTTCCTGACTATACACGGCAAAGCAAATGAAAGAGCTGTTGAAGATGCGCTGGTGACACATATCCGTGAATTTCGTGCGGAGCTGTTTCTTAATCAAATAAAGTATGCCGGGACTATCGGAACAAGTCGGGCAGCCGCTAAGCCCTTGGTTTGCCAGTCCCGATAGTACTTTTCCAAACAGGGACAAATAAGCAATATAGAACCAAAAATACCTGCGGCAGGCATGCACTATAGTTTAATGGCTCTTGTTGCTATCATTATTGGCAGGAATTTTTCAATTAAAAATCGCGGTGATGGATGCTCATCTTCATAAAAACCTGATAAAAGAAATCCGGCCTCAAGCTGTTCGTTAATTTGACTCGTCAAGCTATGCCCAAAAACAAAGGCCTCTTTCTTATTTAGTTTTTCATTCAGCATACCCTGGGGAAGATGTTCAATATCTGCATAGGGCAAAGCGTATTCTGGCTTTAATAAACCTTGTGCTTCCAGCTCTTTATTTTTACCAAAAACAAAGACAATCGGATTATAAAAACTCGCCAGGAGCACTCCTCTGGCACGCAGTACTCTATAGCATTCCTTCCAGACAGGCTTTAAATCTGGTACGTATAAATTTGATATCGGGTGAATAATGTAATCAAATGAGGAATCATTAATCCCTTTTAATTCACGCATATCACCACGAACAGTTTTCAATATTAGATTATTGCATTTTGCAACGTTGCTATCGTGTTCAAGCTGTTTATCAGAAATGTCAAAAACTGTAACATTGGCACCGGCTGCAGCCAATACTGGTGCCTGCTGTCCACCAGCAGAAGCCAAACACAGTATATCCTTACCTTTAATATTTTTGGGAAGCCAGCTTTCTGGAATCGGTTTTTTGGTGATATGAATATCCCACTGACCTCTTTTTGCTGCTTCAATCAGCTCTGAAGACACCGGCTTTGACCACTCATTTTGTAAAATCGCCTGCTGATTCCATGCGGCTTCATTATGAGCAAGAAAATTAACAGCCTCACGGTTATTTTTGATGGTTGACATGGGGGTGTGAAAAGAAAAAACGATATTGTTTAGACTGGCTCCCCGGACAGGACTCGAACCTGTGACCTAATGATTAACAGTCATCCGCTCTACCGACTGAGCTACCGGGGAATGAGCCGCAATCTTAAAACGATTCGGCCCTGTGGTCAAGCACTCCTCTGAGGTTTTTCGCGTTTTTGAGCGCTTATCCTCGACAGAAACGCTCAAGGCGGTCAGCTGCCTTTGTGAGGTTTTCCATGCTGGTCGCAAACGACAGGCGAATACAGCCCTCGCTGCCAAAAGCCGAACCCGGCACAAGGGCTACACCCTCCTGTGTGAGCAGCTCTTCCGCGAATTGTAAATCATCGCGATAGCCCTTGCGTAAAATCGCTTCCTGCACATTTGGAAAGCTGTAAAACGTGCCGTCTGCGGGAATAACTTCCACGCCCGGAATGCAGGAAAGGCGCTCACAAAGGTAGTCGTGGCGCATTTTAAAGGCATCCACCATCACCTCTACACAGGCATTGCCGCCTGTCAGTGCCGCAACGGCGGCTTTCTGCGCGATGGAACAGGGGTTTGAGGTTGACTGCGACTGGACGGTGGTCATCGCGGCTATCAGCTCCCTGGGCCCCGCGGCATAGCCAATGCGCCAGCCCGTCATCGCATACGCCTTTGACACTCCGTTCAATACGATAGTGCGCGCATAAAGCGCCGGATTAACATTCAAAATGTTAATAAAGGGCATGCCCCAGATGATATGCTCATACATGTCATCCGTCGCAACATACACGTGCGGATGCGCCTCCAGCACTTTCGAGAGGGCAAAGAGCTCATCGGCGGTGTAGGCAACCCCTGAGGGATTTGAAGGACTGTTTAGAAACAGCAGCCGGGTTTTGGGCGTAATGGCCGCTTCCAGCGCTTGTGGGCTTATCTTGTAGCGGGAAGCCGGTGTGGATGGCAGCGTCACTGGCGTGCCTCCGGCCAGCAGCACAATATCCGGATACGATACCCAGAACGGTGCTGGAATAATGACTTCATCCCCGGGATTTAAAAGTGCCTGACAAAGGTTATAGATGCTCTGCTTACCGCCCGTAGACACCAATACCTGACGCGTGTCATAGCTGAGATTGTTTTCACGGGCAAACTTGTCAGCGACCGCCTGCTTGAGTTCCGGGATGCCATCGACTGCGGTATATTTGGTAAACCCTGCCTCAATGGCCGCTATGGCCGCACGCTTGATATGCTCTGGCGTATCGAAGTCCGGCTCGCCGGTGCCAAGGTTCACGACATCATGCCCCTCGGCGCGCATGCGCGTAGCGCGCGCGGCTACAGCCAGTGTCGGAGAGGGGCGCACTTCTTGAATGCGCGTTGCAAGCGTCACGGTCATCCATCTGCTCCTTTTGGAAAAATCGTTCAGAATTTGCTAAAAATTAAGCATTAGTGCAAGATTCAGCGAATAATAGCATTTGTCATCCTTCAATCCGATGTTCATATGAAAAAAAGCTTTAAAATATGCTCTGATTTTGAGCCGGCAGGCGATCAGCCCACCGCCATTCAAACCCTGGTCGACGGCTTTCAGGCAGGCCTTGCTCACCAGACCCTGCTCGGCGTCACCGGCTCTGGAAAAACCTTTACCGTGGCGCATGTGATTGAAGCGCTCCAGCGCCCGACACTCATCATGGCGCCCAATAAAACGCTGGCGGCCCAGCTGTATGGTGAATTCAAGCGTTTTTTTCCTGACAATGCCGTTGAGTATTTTGTCTCGTACTATGACTACTATCAGCCGGAAGCCTATGTGCCGGCGTCTGACATGTTCATCGAGAAAGACGCCTCCATTAACGAACACATCGAGCAGATGCGCCTTTCCGCCACCAAGGCGCTGATTGAGCGCAAGGACGCCATTATTGTCGCGACCGTTTCCGCGATTTACGGCCTTGGCGACCCAGACTCCTACCTGCGCATGGTGCTGCACCTCTCGCGCGGCGAACACATCGACCAGCGCAAAATTCTGCGCCGCCTCGCTGAAATGCAATATGCCCGCAGCCCCAACACCCTTTCGCGTGGACAGTTCAGGGTGCATGGGGATGTTATCGACATTTACCCCGCCGACTCTGAAAAAGAAGCGGTTCGGGTGCGGCTTTTTGATGACGAGGTTGAAGACATCGCCCAGTTTGACCCGCTGACCGGTGAAGTACTGACCCGCCTGCCACGCATTACTATTTTCCCTAAAACTCACTACGTCACCCCGCGTGAGCGCGTGCTTGAAACCGTGGAAAAAGTGCGGGAAGAACTGCATCACCGTCTCGTAGAATTTAAAGCAGCTAATCGCCTGGTGGAAGCACAGCGCCTTGAGCAGCGCACCGCCCTTGATATCGAGATGATGCTGGAGCTTGGCTACTGCTCGGGCATTGAAAATTATTCACGCTACCTCTCGGGACGCGATGTCGGCGAGCCGCCACCGACGCTCTTTGACTACCTGCCACCAGAAGCGCTGCTCGTTATTGACGAGTCGCACGTAACGGTTCCGCAGATTGGCGGCATGTACCGCGGTGACCGTGCGCGAAAGGAAACGCTGGTAGAATATGGCTTTCGCCTGCCGTCGGCCCTTGATAACCGACCGCTGCGCTTTGAGGAATTTCTCGAGCGCTCGCCGCAGACACTGCATGTGTCCGCAACCCCGGGCCCCTGGGAGCAGGCGCACGCCGGTGCCATTGCCGAGCAGATTGTGCGCCCCACAGGCCTTGTTGACCCCGAGGTCGAAGTACGCCCGGTGACCAGCCAGGTGGATGATTTGCTCTCAGAAATCCATACCGTTACCGCCAGCGGTTTTCGCGTGCTCGTTACCACTCTGACCAAGCGCATGGCCGAAGACCTCACCGAATACCTGCGCGAACACGGTATTCGCGTAAAGTATCTGCACGCCGATATCGATACCGTTGAACGTATGGAAATTATTCAGGGACTGCGGCGCGGCGACTTTGATGTGCTCATCGGAATTAACCTGCTGCGAGAGGGGCTCGATATGCCGGAGGTGGCGCTGGTTGCGATTCTTGATGCCGACAAGGAAGGATTTCTGCGTTCTGACCGCTCGCTTGTGCAGACGATTGGCCGTGCGGCACGCAACATTCATGGCCGCGCCATCCTCTATGCCGACCGCATTACAGGCTCCATGCAGCGCGCCCTCGAGGAAACCGAGCGTCGGCGCGAAAAACAGCTTGCCTTTAACGCTCTTCACGGCATCACGCCAAGAGGCATTGTGAAGCCCGTTGAAGATGTACTGGAATCAGGCCTGCAGCCCGCCGCTCGCACAACTCGTGAGGATACCTCTCCCCGGCTGTCGCCAGACGTACTTTCGCGCCAGATTCGTGCGCTCGAAAAAGAAATGCATGCTCTCGCGCAGGACATGGCTTTTGAAGAGGCGGCTAAAGTTCGTGACCGGCTCTTTGCACTGAAAAAACAACTGCTGGAGCCTTGAGTCTGTCCGTGGCATCATAGATTTTTTCGCATAGAGCGCCTGCCATGGAATGGTACGTTGAACTGATAAACACCTTCATTGACCGCCACGTCACTATCCCCCAGCAGGAAGAGGCTCGAAGCGGCGTGAACCTGATTCTTCAGGTTTTATCCGATATCCTCAAACGCATGGCACCGGTCGATTTTAAGGCGCTTGCAAATGCCGCTGACTATACGGGCCACTCGCTGTCAGTAAAACAGTGCGGCGAAATTATTGGGTTAATCAGCGATTTTCATCAGGCCATTCTGACATTGACTTCTGAAATGCACCAGGAGATTCTCATGAATTCGGCACTGGACATCAACGAGGTGTACCGCCATGCCGAAAAACATGTCTCTGATTCCGGGGCGGTCTGTCAGGATATCGAAGACTGCGCTATCCCTTTGAGCGATACTGAGAGCTATCCTTCAGATTATGATACCAATGAAGACATCGATGCCAGCGAAGAGAACCTAATCCCTGATTGTGTGGAACCGATTTGTGCCGCTCTTAAAACGCGCTTAACCGCGATGGCTTTACCCGAACCTTCAGTCTATCTTGGCAGCAGCATCAAACTTGCGGAAATTTTTGGATGTCTTAATCACTTGCCGGCACCACCCATTGCCCGCCGTCTTGTTATTCTGCAGGAACAGCTGCCTCGCATGATGTCGGGTCTTTACGAAAAACTAAAACCCTTGATGCGCCTTCAATCACACGGCCTGACACATGATGACAGCACTCAGTTTCAACTGGCATTCATGCATCTGCTCATCCAACTGGAAGCGGCAACGCGCGAAGAAGCAAAAAGCGCCCTCCCGCATGCCACTACACGTCTTGCACAGCACCTAAAGCTTAATGATGCGCCTGCACTCAAGATACTGGCAACTGCGTTGGAAAATGAGCTGATGTATTTCAAACGTGAACTGTTTCAGCGTAAAACAAATCCCTCCTTCACACAGATTCTCGCCTGCTGCAACGAGCTCGAGTGCATGATGGGCGGCAATCGTGCGGTTGATTTGCCTCTCGCGGCGCTCAACACACACTACGAGGCACATCCCTCATGGAAGAACCATCGCCTGCAGGCCAAACATTTTTTGCGGATTTTTCTGGCCATTCTTATTTTGCAGCTAAAACAGGACGATTACGGGATTTTGTGCTTCGAAATGGCTGATAAACGGCTGGATTTCTTACGCAGTCCATATGAGGCATCAACGGTAGACATGCTTATAGCACTGGAAAAAGGGGCACTCCGACTGTTTAATTATCAGCTGGAGCCAAAAATCAATGCGTTAAAGGCCTGGTATGCAGCCAATCCGCCCAGTGATGCGGCGCGGCAATCATTGATGACGTTTTGCAGTGATGACTCGCATTTGCACGCATCTATACACCGTCTGCTATTTGAGGCAGACGCAAGCAGCTCCTCGGCCAGAGGCTCAGTAGACGCACGCCAGCCTGCGGTGCCATCCCATTCTGACGAAACGATGTTACAAGGAACGCATGATGCACATTCCTCTCCCGCCCATTGACGCAGTTATTACCTGGGTAGACGGGCACTGTCCGCGGCACAGGCAAAAACTTCAACACTACCTTCACACGCACCAGCTCGTACGCCCGGAGACTGCGGCACCTACCCGTTATAATCAATGCGGCGAAATCACCTACAGTATCCGCTCACTGCTGCATTTCGCTCCCTGGATACGAACGATTTATGTAATAACTGACACACAAACGCCTGACATTCTCCATGAGCTTGCAGACACTGCGTTAAAAGACCGCATTCAACTGATTGACCATCGCGTCATTTTTTCGGGATTTGAACATTGCCTCCCCACCTTTAACAGCCTGTCCATTGAAACCATGCTCTGGCGCATACCAGACCTCTCTGAACGCTTTATTTATCTAAACGATGACTGCTTTTTAATAAAACCGACAGCGCCTCAAGACTTCTTCAATGGCTCGAGGCTCATTGCACGTGGAGACTGGAAAACACAGAGCCATGCGAAATGGATGACTCGTATAAGCCAGTATGCAGGCCTGTCGCCCAAAAAAGTGGACATGCACCGCTTTATGCAGGAGTCTGCCGCGCGTCAGAACGGCTGGACACGCCGCTTTTTTCACCTTCCGCATGCCCCATTCGCTCTCCATAAACATCTCTTTGAAACCATGAGTGAGGAGCCAGGATGCGCGTATTTCGCGAACGCAACCTACCCCTTTCGCACCATGGAGCAACACTGGGTGATTTCACGCGCCATTCATCTCGCACTAAAGACCGACAGCGCACACATCGACAATCGTCTGCAATCCGTAACGGTTAATGCGGCATGTTACGCTCCTGAAAAAATCTGGCGGCGATTACACGACGCGGCAAACCACCCGACAACGGCATTTCTCTGTGTGCAAAGCCTTGACCTCGGATCAGAACACTTACGAGCTGACATTATTAAATGGCTGGAGCAGGTTATACCGATGCCTGTCTTGAAAAAGACGGAGTCTCGTGAGGAAGGAAAGAAAGAGGCGGCGCTCTGCATGGAGGCCGCCCTCTGAGAGGTTACTTCGCGAACTTGCGCGTCTTTTGAATCGCACGAATCTGAGCCACAGCACGGGCAAGCTCAGTGGCCGCCAGCGTGTAGTCAAACTCGGCACCACGGTTAGCGATGGCTTCTTCAGCACGCTGTCGTGCCGCGATTGCGGCGGCCTCATCGAGGCTTTCCGCGCGCTCTACCGCATCGGCAAGGACCGTGACACAAAAAGGCTGCACTTCGAGCATGCCGCCGGAAACGTAATAAATTTCCTGCTCGCCGCCCGGAAGCGTAACGCGGATTTCACCGGGCTTCAGTACGGTCAGCAGGGGCGCATGCCCCGGCACAATACCGACTTCGCCCAGTTCTCCGGTCGCCACTACCATTTCGACTATGCCGGAAAAGATTTCTCTTTCAGCACTGACGATGTCCAGATGCGTGGTTATAGCCATCTCTGCCTGCCTCATAAGTCTTTTGCTTTAGCAACCGCTTCGTCAATACCGCCAACCATGTAAAACGCCTGTTCAGGCAGGTCATCGTATTCACCCGCAAGAATGCCCTGGAAGGCCGCAATGGTATCCTTGAGCGGAACGTATTTTCCTGGAGAGCCGGTAAATACTTCGGCCACAAAGAACGGCTGTGACAGAAAGCGCTGGATTTTACGCGCACGAGACACCACGCGCTTGTCTTCTTCAGACAGCTCGTCCATACCAAGAATGGCAATGATGTCCTTGAGCTCTTTATAACGCTGGAGCGTCTGCTGCACACGGCGCGCCGTATCATAGTGCTCCTGACCTACCACGAGAGGGTCAAGCTGACGGGAGGTGGAATCAAGCGGGTCAACCGCCGGGTAAATTCCAAGCTCTGCAATCTGGCGCGACAATACAACCGTGGCATCCAAATGCGCGAACGTGGTAGCCGGTGACGGGTCAGTCAAGTCGTCCGCAGGAACGTACACGGCCTGAATAGAAGTAATGGAGCCCGTTTTCGTGGAGGTAATACGCTCCTGCAGCATACCCATTTCTTCTGCCAGTGTCGGTTGATAACCTACGGCTGACGGCATGCGACCAAGCAGCGCTGATACCTCAACGCCTGCCAGGGTATAACGGTAAATGTTATCGATGAAAAGCAGTACATCACGCCCTTCATCGCGGAATTTTTCCGCCATGGTAAGACCAGTCAAGGCAACTCGCAGACGGTTTCCTGGTGGCTCGTTCATCTGACCGTAAACCAGTGACACCTTGTCCAGAACGTTGGAATCCTTCATTTCGTGGTAGAAGTCGTTACCTTCACGGGTACGCTCACCTACACCGGCAAACACGGAGTAGCCGCTGTGCTCGATGGCGATGTTACGGATAAGCTCCATCATGTTAACGGTCTTACCAACACCGGCTCCACCGAAGAGTCCGACTTTACCGCCTTTTGCGAACGGGCAAAGGAGGTCAATTACCTTGATACCAGTCTCAAGAAGCTCCTGACTTGCAGCCTGTTCTTCATAACTTGGGGCCTTGCGGTGAATCGCCCACTGCTCGGAAGCGTTGATGGGGCCCGCGTCATCCACAGGGCGACCCAGTACATCCATGATGCGGCCAAGCGTTTCTGTACCTACCGGTACTTCAATCGGCTTCTCGGTGTTTTGAACCTTAACGCCACGGCGCAGACCATCAGTCGTGCCCATCGCAATGGTACGCACCACACCACCGCCAAGCTGCTGCTGGACTTCAAACACCAGCTCGCCATCGACCTGCTTGAGCGCGTCGTTGACCCTGGGAATGCTTTCGCGGGGAAACTCAACGTCGACCACCGCACCAATTACTTCTACTACTGTACCGAAATTCATCGTTTCCCCTCTTATAATGCAGACGCGCCACCAACAATTTCCGCCAGCTCCTGAGTGATGGCAGCCTGTCGGGCTTTGTTATAAGCCAATTGAAACTCCTTAATGAGTTCCCCCGCGTTATCGGTCGCGCTTTTCATCGCGATCATTTTGGCAGCCTGTTCACAGGCTATATTTTCCACCACCGACTGATACACCTGAAGCTCAATGTAGCGCTCCAGCAACGCATCCAGAAGATCTCTGGCGTCCGGCTCGTAAATATAATCCCAGTGGTGCCCGAGTGCCTTGCTGTCTTCCTCGGATTTTGGAAGCGGAAGCAGCTGTTTAATAATCGGGCGTTGCGTCATCGTGTTCACAAACTCGTTGGTCACGATGTGCAGTGCATCAATGCGCCCCTCGTAGAACGCCTCCAGCATGACACGCACCACACCGATTAGGTCACTGACGGACGGCGTATCACCAAGATGATCCGCTGAGGCGACTACTGTCCCGCCAGTACGGCGGAAAAAAGCCTGACCCTTGCGCCCAATGACGCACAGTTCAAGGGATTTACCCTCGTCCCGCCACGTGCGCATCTGCTTTGATGCTTCACGCAGAAGGTTTGCGTTTAAGCCACCGCAAAGCCCACGGTCCGTGGTAATCACGATAAGGCCTACACGCTGAACATCGCGTTCTACCATAAACGGATGGCGGTATTCAGAGCAGGAGCGGGCAATGTGCTGCACCACTTCACGGATACGGGTCGCATAGGGTTTGGACGCTCGCATGCGATCCTGCGTTTTGCGCATTTTGCTTGCTGCGACCATTTCCATGGCGCGCGTAATTTTTTGCGTGTTTTTAATACTCGCAATTTTGGTTCGAATCTCTTTCGTTCCAGCCATAATCTTGGTTCGCCTGTCTGTACGTTGCGCCACACGACTCGTAGTGGCGCGGACTTGCAAATTCAATGCCCCGGAAAACGGGGCTTCAGAACCTTACCAGCTTCCAGTACGCTTGAACTCATCAGCAGCGGCACGCAGCTTCGATTCTATGTCATCGTTGTAGTTGCCGGTTTCGTTGATGGTTTCAAGCAGCGCCTTGTGGTGCCCTCTCAGAAACTCATGGAATCCTGCTTCAAAGGATACGACTTCCGCAACAGGAACATCGTCCAGATAGCCTTTCTCCACGATAAAGAGGGATGCCGCCATTTCGGCAACCGTCAGGGGGCTGTACTGCTTCTGCTTCATGAGCTCAGTGATACGCTGACCACGCTCAAGCTGCTTGCGGGTCGCATCGTCAAGGTCAGATGCAAACTGTGCAAATGCCTCAAGCTCACGAAACTGCGCAAGTGCAAGACGGGTACCGCCCCCAAGCTTCTTCATGATTTTTGTCTGCGCCGCTCCACCTACACGGGATACGGAAAGACCAGAGTTAATGGCCGGACGCACACCGGAGTTAAAGAGGTCGACATCAAGGAAAATCTGACCGTCAGTAATAGAAATTACGTTGGTTGGTACGAATGCAGAAACGTCACCAGCCTGTGTTTCGATAATTGGCAGTGCGGTGAGCGACCCTGTCTTATCCTTTACCTCGCCATTGGTCAGTTTTTCTACCTCTTTCACATTAATGCGTGCGGCACGCTCAAGAAGGCGTGAGTGCAGATAGAAAATATCCCCAGGATAGGCTTCACGACCTGGTGGACGGCGCAGCAGGAGAGAAATCTGGCGGTAAGCCCAGGCCTGCTTCGTAAGATCATCATAAACAATCAGTGCGTCTTCACCGCGTTCCATGAAAAACTCACCCATCGAGCAGCCAGAGTAGGGAGCGATAAACTGCAGCGCTGCAGAGTCAGAGGCACCTGCAACAACGACAATCGTGTGTTCAAGCGCGCCGTGCTCTTCGAGTTTTCGCACAATGGCAGAAACTGAGGAGGCCTTCTGGCCGATGGCCACGTAAACGCATTTCACGCCCGTGCCTTTCTGGTTGATGATGGCATCGATGGCGATAGCGGTTTTACCCGTCTGGCGGTCGCCGATGATAAGCTCACGCTGTCCACGACCTACAGGAATCATCGCATCTACAGCTTTCAGTCCAGTCTGTACCGGCTGGTCTACTGATTTTCGCGCAATAACACCAGGTGCAACCTTCTCAACCGGTGACATTCTCGCAGCATTAATGGGCCCTTTACCGTCAATCGGATTACCGAGAGCGTCAACGACACGACCAAGAAGCGCATCACCGACCGGTACCTCAAGGATTCGACCTGTACACTTGCCTTTCTGACCTTCAGAAAGGTGTGCGTAGTCGCCGAGCACCACCGCACCAACAGAGTCACGCTCAAGGTTCAACGCAAGACCAAAGGTATTGCCGGGGAATTCAATCATCTCACCCTGCATAACGCCTGAAAGGCCATGCAAACGCACAATGCCTTCCTTGACGCTGACGATGGTACCCTCGTTGCGGGCCTCAGAGACAACGTTGAATTTTTCGATTGATTTTCTGATCAAGTCGCTGATTTCAGAAGGGTTTAACGCAGTATGTTCTGACATGAAATCTATCCTCTACAATTAGGCGGCGAGCCCGTTGCTCAATGCTTGCAACTTTCCACGCACCGAGCCATCTATAACCAGATCGCCCGCACGAATCACAGCACCCCCCATCAGGGACGCATCAATTTCAACCTGCAGAGCAACCCGCCGTGACAAACGCCTGCTCATTGTCTCCACCAGTTTCTGTGCCTGAGCATCCGAGAGCGGGGAGAAGGTGCTTACCTGAACGGTGACAGTCTTTTCCGCTTCTTCCCGCAGAGCTTCAAACTGCTGCCGGATATCGGGCAGAAGCAGCAGCCGGCGGTTATATGTAAGCACGTTGATAAAGTTATTGAGACTGTCCCGCTCTGCATCGAATGCCCTGGCGGCGAGTGTAGCCTGCATCAGCTGTATACGGGCTTCCTCGGTCGCGGCCGGGTTCGTCACGAAGTCTTTGGCGAGCGGGTCAGACATGGCGGTCGCAAGTACGCCAAGTGCGTCCGACCAGAGACTCAGCTGGCCGGCGTCATGAGCGTGCTCAAAGGCCGCTTTCGCGTAAGGACGTGCCAGGGTGGTTGTTTCTTGCATGTCAAATCTCTTCAATCAGGTTATCGAGCAAGGCGCTGTTGGCTTTCGCATCGACTTCACGCGCAAGAATTTTTTCTGCACCGGCAATCGCAAGCCCTGCAACCTGTGCTCTGAGGGCCTCTCTGGCGCGCATTCTTTCCTGAGCTATCTGCTCTTTGGCCAGTTTTTCCTGACGCTGCATTTCGAGCTTCGCGTCACTTTTGGCCGCTTCGAGAATCTGCGAGGCGCGGCGGTTTGCCTGCTCAACAATCTCAGCAGCCTGTGACTTGGCCTGTTTGATGGCGTCTCGCGCACGGTGCTGTGACAACTCAAGCTCGCGACGTCCACGTTCGGCAGCAGACAGTCCATCTGCTATTTTTTCCTGGCGCTCTTCCATCGCGCGGGCCAGTGGTGGCCAGACAAATCGCATGGTGAACCAGACAAATGCGGCGAAAACCAGCATCTGCACGACCAGCGTCATATTGATTTCCAAGGTAGCTCCTCCTGTAACACGGTCAGGGCGCCAGTGCGCCCCCATCATACGCTATCAAGAACCAAGGTTGCTGAGGAACGGGTTGGCAAACGTAAAGAACAGCGCAATACCCACGCCAATCATGGTCACAGCATCAAGCAGACCGGCAACAATAAACATTTTAACCTGCAGCATGGGAACCATTTCCGGCTGACGGGCAGAACCTTCAAGAAATTTTCCGCCAAGAAGGCCGAAACCAATTGCAGTACCCAGCGCGCCCAGACCAATCAACAATGCGACAGCAATAACTGTCATGCCTTGTACCTGTGCTATCAAATTTGCAGCTTGCATAAAAATCCCCTTAATGGACTGAAGTAAAATAAACGCTGTTGCCTTCTCTGGCGCTAGTGATCCTCATGAGCCAGACTGAGATACACAATCGTCAACACCATGAAGATAAAGGCCTGAAGTGTAATCACCAGAATATGGAAAATTGACCATGCCAGTGACAGGATAAACTGTGTCACGCCCAGTGTCGCAGTGCCGACAAGAGATTGTGATGCGGTATTCAGCGTGAGCAGGGCTATCAGAATAAAAATAAGCTCACCGGCATAGAGGTTCCCGAAGAGTCGAAGCGCCAGTGAAATGGGCTTCGCAATCAGGCCAACCAGCTCGAGGAGCAGGTTGAACGGGATAAACCACGGGCTGTTAAAGGGCTGCAGCGTAAGCTCTTTCAGGAATGCTTTAGGACCTTTGATGCGGATGCTGTAGTAAATAATCAGGAAAAATACCGATATGGCGAGCGCAAACGTCAGGTTAAGATCGTTCGTAGGCACGACTTTAAGGTAATTGTAACCAGTAGCTTTAGCAATTTCAGGGAGTACATCGACCGGCAGAATATCCATGAAATTCATCAGGAAGACCCAGACAAAAATCGTAAGCGCAAGCGGGCCTATGACTTTGTTTTTCCCGTGAAAACAGTCCTTTACCTGCCCATCGGCAAAATCGAGCATCATTTCAACAAAATTCTGCAGCCCTCCGGGTACGCCCGTTGTGACACGACGCGCTCCTATCCAGAAAAGGCCAAGTGCAATTACCCCTATGACCACTGAAAAAAACAGGGTGTCGAGGTTCAGCGTCCAGAAGCCGCCCCCATGACCAAGCTGCATGTCTTTCAGGTTGTACGTCAGGTACGTGAGGTGGTGTTTAATATAGCCTGTGCTTGATACCATTTCAGTCACTTTTACGCCTATCCGGTTTATTTAAAAACACTGGTGCCAGCCATAGAACCATCTGGACCACAATATAGCTCACAAAAAACAGGAGCGCCTGTACGTTTACACTTGCAAACACCACGGCAAAAAGGGCCATGGTCAGAACCAGCTTGCACGCTTCGCCGAGGTAGAATCCACGTACTATTTTTCGTGCAGCGCGTGCTCCGGAATGCCGAAACAAGGCTCTCGCAAATACAACACTTCCAGCAACACAAACAGCGCCGCCTAAAAAAGCAGAAGCCGCGGCGTCTAACCCGCTAATACACAATGCAAGAAATGTCAGTAATACCGTCACGCCAAGCTGAGCCGCCAGCAATCTGTTTATGCCGCGCCTGTATGGCTGATTATTAACCATGTAACCTGCCTTATTCGCGCGGATTATAAATTAATCATCCGGGCATGGCAATCTTTTAACTCGCTTTAATAGATTCTCTTGTTCTTTGGTTTTTTCTGTGTCCGACTGCCATCATCCCAGAAGCAGTGAGCACGCTCCCGCCGCCTTTTTGTTTAATTTTAGAGCAAATTGTGTTGGCGCGGCTATACTGAAAGTGAGGATGGGTGAAAACCTGCATTATAACCGCATGCAAGAGGGTAAATCATGTCAGAAAAACAACAGCACACAACCTGCAGACTTCGTGAAAAAATGCTCAACCGTTATGACGACGGACTTCATCACAAACACGATAAATATCATATGAGTTATCGCCAGCATGCACGCTCGCATCCTGTTAATGGAAATGCGCTGACTGATGGTGAAAACGCTGAGAATCTGCCAACTGGCTTGATTCGAGAATTTCGTTTACGAAAAATTCGCAAACGACTGGATAAAGGTCGATTCCATTGATAAAATGTTTACAATCCTCCAGGTTAGCCACTTCCTGGTTTGGAACAGTACTGGATGGCCTGAATTAGTTCAGGCCACCGTATTTAGACCTTCGGTTTTTCCGTCAGCGTATAATATCGAAACAGCGTTACCACCCGAGAAACACCTTCCGTATGCCTTGCCATGTCAATCACCAGTGCTGCCTCTTCGCGGTCCACGTCTCCCATCAGGTAAACAATGCTGTCAGACGTGACTACCTTAAAGGTTCTTGGATTCACGCGTGCATCTGAAAAAATGCGGGTGCGGATGTTGGCAGTGATAAGACCGTCCTGCAAGGGGTACCAGGGTTTCCAGTGGAGGCTCAGCTGATTGAAAAATCGTCGATAACCGGTGGTAGATTCGATGCGGCGTGCTGCTTCCTTACGCAGGGCTTCTGTGGGTACGTGCCCTGCAAGCAGAACATCGCCGTTGAAAACTGCAGCATCAATGGAGCAGCCTGGCTGGCGAAACAGCCGGTCGTGAAAAAGGGCGTGGTTCACCTCAGCGCCCAGCTGTAAATCATCGACCTGCCGATACACTGAATGCCTGTCATAGACCATATTGGCGCCGGTCCAGACCGCGCCAATACAGCCACTCAAGAGCAACGCCGCGCATCCCTGCGCGAAAAACATCAATCCCTTTGCCTTCATCATCATCTTATGTACTGAAAGACCTTCACAACCTTTCGGACACCGCGCGTCTGTCGCGCGGTTTCGACAGCGAGGCTGGACTGCTCAGGCGTGACAATTCCCATCAGGTAGACTACGCCATTTTCAGTGACGATACGTATGGAGCCGGATTCAAGCCCTTTGGTCGCCAGCAGTCGGCTGCGAACCTGACCCGTGACCCAGCCATCGCGTGGACGAAGCGAAAGTGCAAGTGGATAGCCGACCGTGATTTCGTTGTATACGCGATAGACATTCGGCGTCGATTGCGCAATTTTCTCAGCCAGGACCCGGAGTGACGCCGCTGGCGTCTGTCCTGTCAGCAGAACAACCCGGTTAAAGCTGCTGACTTCAATGCGTGAATCGCGAAAACGCGGGTCGGACACAATGGCTTTGTGAATCACATGAAAAATGCGCGCATCTTTCTCCATGGTAACCACGGTGCGTCTGTCGTAGCCGGCCATACCTGCTGCAGCCCCTGCAACGACAACGGCTGCGCAGCCGGAAATCAGCGCTGCTGCCAGAATCAAGACCAGCGATTTACATTTCATAGCCTACCCCAACAGTTGACCAAAAAGAGATTGTTCTATCACATCGCAGAAACAATGCAAGACAAAAAGATGCACTTCGCGAATACGCGGGCCACAATCCAGTGGAATACGAAGCTCAATGTCTCCTGGCCCAAGGTGACTTGCCAGCAACCCGCCATCTCGTCCGGTCAGAAGAATGGTGTCCATGCCGCGAGCGCTGGCAGCCGTCATCGCATTTAAAACAGCGTCGGCACTGGCTGAGGTTGATAACGCCAGCAGAACATCCGAGGGCTGCCCGAGCGCCTGCAGAGAACGAGCAAACACCTGATCGGCATGACCATCACCAGTAAACGCTGAAAGAATGCCATAATCTGAACAAAGAGATATAACCGGCAGTGGTGGACGCTCAGACTCAAAACGGTTAACGAGCAGACTTGCGAAATACTGTGCGGCAAAAGCCGAAACGCCGCCACCGCATACAAAAATCCGGCCATCATTGAGCAGACACTGCACGAGGCGCGAACCGGCATCGGCAATGCCCGATGCAACGCTGTCTGCCACTGAAATTTTTGCCTCGATGCTTTCACCAAACAGCTGGCGAACCCGCTCTTCCATCTGTGGCATGATTGCACTTTCCTCCCGCTTACGCCCCAAAGGCGTTTTTTATCCAGGTTATTCTGGCCGGACTGCCATCAAGGCATACTACATCAAAACGTGCATCCCGGCCCTGGCGCGCTGGATGCTTCGTCAGATAAAAAGCCGCTGTCCTGCGAATTTTCTGTTGTTTTTGCGTGGTCACACTCGCTGCAGCACCTCCAAATGCGGCGGAACTGCGGGCGCGCACCTCGACAAACACCAGACTGTCCGCGTCCTGCATGACGAGGTCGATTTCTCCGAAGCGGCAGCTAAAGTTACGTGTTACTTCCAATAGCCCCTGACGCTTCAACCACACGCAGGCAATCTGCTCTGCTTCCTTTCCGTAAGCATTGGCCACAGGCATGCCTCACACGCTTGCATTCATCTGCACCCGGCCCTGGCGAAACTGCCCAAAGACCAGTGAACGCCCAATTTGCTGGCGGGGGTTCAGGTAAAGCACACCGCTCTGATTGTTAATCCCCATTGAAGGAAACAGCATCAACTCATTAAGCTGTGAAGACAGGTTAAAACTGTCCATCCCAAGCGCATACAGGCGGTTGTAGCTGTTCAACTGTTCCGGCCAGTTTCGGTTGCCGAGGTTATTTGCGAATACCCAGGGCATATCACAGAACACAATACCGTCAAGATCGCGGTCTTTTTTAGGGTCAGAGCTCCCCGCATACACACTGCTGGTCGCATACACCGGCACGTTGCCCGCATAGTAATATTTAATGAGCGGCATTATCTGGCGTGCCATTGACGGATAGGCAAGCAGAAAAATCATGTCAAAGTCTTCGCGCCGTGTATGGATTTTTGGCATCCGCCCGCCAATGGGTTTCGCATTCGGCATGTCTTTTTCATGGTATTGCAGAAAATTTCGCATGCGCTCGCTTAAATCATCTTTTGCCGCATAATGCAGGCTGTCAGTCACGGTACCACCGGTTTTTACAAACGCATCAGCAAAAGCGGCAGAAACGTCATTGCCCCAGGCATTATCAGGCGCAATAATCAGTGCTCGTGATAGACCGCGCTCACGCGCGCGCTTTGCCACCTGACGTGCTTCGTTTACCGGTGAAAGACCAAGCTGCCAGGCGTTGGCATCGGTGCGAATATCAAGCTCGTTCAGCAGAAGCGTGGGCACCGGATGTTCAAGAGCTGCGACGATGGCCACGTCCGCCTTGGCAAGCGGGCCAACCACATACCCGGCCCCGTCTTCAATGGCTTTTTGATACAATGCAGCCACATCGGCGCCGGTGGTATCATAGACTTTTACATCTACCTTTTGAGGCGCGTTTTGAGCCGCCGCGATAAAGCCGTCTCGCACCGCCTCGCCAGGACCTGAAAGCGCGCCGCTCACCGGCAGAAGCAGCGCCACGGAACGTGCGGGCGGAAGCAGTTTTTCCGGCATTTGCGCGAGGTTATCGGCTACAATACGGCGCCCAGGGTGCCCTGGGAAAGCCGCTTCCCAATCCGTAAGCGCCTTTAAAAGTGCCTGAGATTGGCCACTGTATTTGCGTGGAATCAGTGCAAGCTGCATCCATCCCTGTTGTCGGGAGCCACTGGCAGACTCAAGGGCTGCGGTTTCAAGCTCAGCAGGCGGCAGGGCATTAAGTGCTTTCCAGAGTGCGCGGCGGTTTTGGTTGCGCGCTGCATCGTCTGTTAACAGGCCTTCAAGGGTGATTCGCTGCGTAGCCGCTTCAAGTGTCCGGCCTTCGGCCTCATAGGCGCGCGCCAGCAGTGCGTGAAATCGCTCTTGATAATATGGCGGGAGGCTGGTAACGTTTCGCACCTTGCCAAGTTCTGCCAGTACTTCGGACGGCCGACTGCGGAATGCCGCGATTTTTGCCCGCAGAATAGTGGCTTCATCTGCGGCAGCAGCGGAGGGTGGTTCTAAACTGTCAAGGATGTCCTGCCCGCGTTTCCAATCGCCGTCCTGGATGGCTCGACCTGCGGCCAGCAGCTGATAATGGGCCCGTTCACCGCCTGTTTTGGTATCGGCAAGCGCCAGACTGCTTTCGACCGGCAGGGTGTAGGGATTTTGAACCGGAGCTGCCGCCTGAACGTCACTGTCAGCGACCGGCGTGCACTGGCACAGTAAAAACGGCATAAACAGAAACGCGGTTATTTTCAGAATCGCTGGAAAAGAACGCATGCGCAGACCACACCCCGAATATTCGAAGGCAAGAGGATAAACCATGAACTCCCCACTGGCAACCACCCCGGGCACCCTCTATCTGGTAGCCACTCCCATTGGCAACCGTGACGATATTACGACACGGGCGCGCCATGTGCTTGAAACGGTTGATGTGATTCTTGCCGAAGATACACGTCACTCCCTGCCGCTTTTACGCATGCTTGGCATCAAAACCCCACTGCAGTCCCTGCATGCGCACAATGAAAATACCCAGAGTGAGCGCCTGATAGAGGACTTGCTTCTCGGCCAAAACTTCGCGCTCATCAGCGATGCCGGCACGCCACTTATCTGCGACCCGGGCTTTCCCCTGGTGCGCCTTGCCCGTCAGAAGGGCGTAACGGTCGTACCCATTCCCGGTGCCTGTGCGCTCATTGCCGCACTTTCAGCATCCGGCCTTGCGGCAGAACCGTTCACTTTCGCGGGCTTTCTGCCGCCCAAAAAGACGGCCCGGCGCAAAACCCTGGAAGCATTCAAGCCCGTCAATCACACGCTGGTCTGGTACGAATCCACGCACCGCCTCGAAGAATCCCTTGAGGACATCGCAGATGTTTTTGGTGCCGACACCCCCATCGTGCTCGCCAAGGAGCTCACCAAAGCCTTTGAGACCTTTTTCAGCGGCACCCCCAAAGATGTGCTTGCCTGGCTTGCTGAAGACCCTCAGCGGGTGCGTGGGGAATTTGTACTGATGATTGGCGCACGCGACACGGAAAACGCCTGCGTCAGCCAGCTGGAATTCCTGCTCTCCACTCTGCTTGAAGAACTCCCCTTAAAACAGGCCGTCAATATCGCCTCGACCCTTTCGGGGCAGCCAAAAAATGAGGTCTATGCGCTTGCACTGCGCCTTAAGTCGCTGTAATTTTTTGGCAGGCAAATGAAAAAGGAGTTTTTATGGCATTCACCCGCCCACTGGCATCTCTTCTTGCGGCATTCGTGTTTACGGCGCAGGGCATGCCGCTTAAAACACTATACATTGAAGACGCGACTGGAAACGTGCGCCCAATAACCTGCACAGAAAGCCACGGTTTTCTCATCGCTGAAAATGATATTCTTATCCATAAAATCCGCCATTCAAGCGTAAACGGCGCCATTATCACCCCCAAAGCAGGTGGCGGGCGCTGGGCACATGGCGTCATTCCCTTTACGGTTGACGAAAATCTGCCGTTTCGCAACAAACACGCCATTTACAATGCCATTGCCCACTGGCAGGCACATACTACTCTTGAGTTTGTTGAGCTTACCTCTGCCAATCACGACCAGTATCCTGATTTTATCGCCTTTACCCCGGCTGGTGGCACCACCTGCGCTTCCTTTGTTGGACGGCAGGGCGGACGGCAGGAAATAGTACTTTCTCCGCGCTGCACCACCATGAACACTGTGCATGAAATCGGGCACGCGCTTGGATTATGGCATGAGCAGTCGCGCGCCGACCGGGCACAGTATATCCGTATTGTCTGGGAAAACATCACCGATGAGCACCGCCACAATTTTGAGCAGCAATTGACCGATGGCAAGGATTTCGGGGAGTATGACTATCAGTCCATCATGCATTACGGACCGTATTCATTTTCCAAAAATGGTGAGAAAACCATTATTCCACTGCAGGATGGCATCGAAATCGGACAGCGTGAACGCTTGAGCGAGAAGGATATTGCCGCAATTAACGCCATGTATCCCGAAGCCTGATTTTTTAAGCCGAAAACGCCGCTTTATCGCGGCGTTTAAAGACCGTATATTGATAACTTTTCATGCGGGTGTCCTCGAGTATGCCCGTCTGCACATAGGATTTAAAGAGTGCCGCAAAAGTCGTGTCTTTTTGAAAATAGGCAAGATAGTCGAATGTCCCGCTCATAAAGCCCGTGTGATGCCGCCACGTGTCTATAAGAATATAATCCGGCTTGCCGCTCGAAATATCCTCTGTAACCATTGAAATAAACGCCTGCTCAATATGCTGCTCTCGAAGGCTCAAACCGCCTTTATCACGAAGCTTGTTTACTGCACCCGGCACCCAGTACAGATGGAGCAGTCGCGATGCGTAATGTGCCTCACTCATCGCGACAGAAGGGAACGCAAAGCGCGGGCTTGCCGTCATGCAGTATACCGACTCTCTTTTTTTCAAAGACTGCATGAATGCCAGTAAATCCTTCTGGCTTTCTTTAAAGGCTCTCCCCCTAAAGTTATCCTCAAGCATATACATGAGCGGTGTAATGGCAAGCAACGCCAGCAGTGCCGCCACAGGAAATACGCCCTGCGATGACCGTTGATTCCACCATTGTTCAACGAGTAGAACCCCTAAAATAAGCGCGCAGGAAAAAGCAGGCAGTGCATGATAGCTCCAGTTCGTCATCTGTGAAAAATACACCAGCAGATTACCCGTCAGTGCACAGGCAAAAATGGCCTGCAGCGCTCTTGTTGGCGCTTTTCGGTCTGAAAACAGGAACCACACCAGCATCAGGAGCGCATAAGGAATGCAGTCAAGGAGAAACATCTGATACCAGCGCATCCCAAATCCCGCGTAATAAAACGCCGCAGACATAGGGATAACTTTATATAGATAATCTGGGTGTCTGAATGCGATAAAGAGCACATACACGCTGCAAAAAGCCATTATCACGAAGACTTCCAGGCGCATTACGGCGCGCAGGCTTCGTTGACGCACGACTTCGTACGCCTCCACCAGCAGAAAGGCTGCCAGAAAGTGAGGCTTAAGGGCAAAACCCAATGCACTGAAAAGCCCAATGCCCGCAGCAAGGTACACACTCGGGCGTTCCTCCTGCAGACGCAGATTTACCAGAAAATAATACGGCAGTGTAAAAATGACAAGAAGCTGCTCGCGCTGGCCAATCAGTGTTCCGGGAAGCAGGAACAGGACAAAGGCGAGCATTAACGTCAAAAAAAATGTCAACGGCGGGCTTTGAAGTGAGCGTGTGGACCTTATCAACCTTTGGCACAAAAACAGCGAACACAGTGAAAGTCCAAAAACATAGAGCCTCAAGAGAAGGGCCGGATGGTGAAAATATTCCCCAAGCCATGCTGGCGGTATCAGGATATAAAAAATCAGGGGCGGATTCAGGTCAAAAAAATCCCTGGTGTATGAGCCACCGGCAAGCAGACGACTTGCAGCCAGTAAATCCCAGCTGACATCCCAGTTCACCAGAAAATGCTGCTGTAAAAAAAACGCGAGCACAATCATCAGTAAAACGGCAGCGTATATGCTGCCGTTGGTTGTTCGGAGAAACTGCATCCCTGACGCCTCCTCAACACGTGAAGCCGTATACGCGCCGGGTTTTACACTCCAAATTCGCTAAAACACTCTCAGCGCGCAAATCTCTCACGTTATTTAGCACACATCCGTTTACGCTGGCACGAGTCCAGAACCATTCTCGAGCTCGTGGTCTTCCTGTGGCGCATCAGCTGCCTGCTGCAGCGCCTGGTGTTTCTTCCATGCGTTCCAGAGCTCAAAACCTGCATAAAGCACCGTCAGCACAATCGCCGCCTGCCAGCATACCACAAAGGTAGCGATAATGAGGCTCGGAACGATAATGTTTTTCACCATGGTAAACGCAAATTCACGCCGCGCTTCAAGATATGCGGCTTTTGCAGCGGTCGTATCAAGTCCTCGGTGTTCTGCCCGCTCAAGCTCGAGCTTACACTGGCGATACTTCTGGAATTCATCCGCCGAAAGATAAAGCGCCATTCCCACAATACACACAAAATAACACCCGACTGCGGCAAGCGGTCCTGAAAAAATGATGCTGCAGGTAAAGCCCGCTGCCAGTAAAGTCGCCGCTGTTCCCTTAAAAAGCAGGGCCGTGCACTGGACATTCCATCGCAGATTTAAGCGCTCCATCTGTTCATGCAGCATATTGAGGTGCGTTCTAAGACGCTGATATTCTGCAGCGGCGAGCCCCTGGGCACGCAGGCTGTTCTTCGTTTCCTCGATTTCATCAAGGTATTGTGCCAGTTTTTGCGTGTAGGCCACGCGTGCACGATGGTGGGAGTACATCAGTAACCCGATATCGAATACCAGAAAAGCCGCGGTAACGCATAAATTGGTAGCGAGCGACATTTTTACGTAGTTGGTCACTCCATTTACAGTACCCCAGGTCATATCGTTAAAATTCACCAAATCTCGCTTGCACCACTCCCAGTGAGCACGGGCATGCCAGGGAACGGTTTCTTCAGCTGCAGTGGGAAAAAAAGTGTGCTTCATGGATGAAATAAAATTTAGCATCAGGCGAATGCCAAAAAAACCCACTCCAAGCGCACTCATGACCATATTCGGCGTATTGAGGACACGGATGGCTTTATCGACATTGGTGTGGTTGCCAAACACCTTGTCAATTTTATCAACCCAGCCAAATTTTTTAACCAATGACAGGGCGTTATTCAGAGAAAGGCGGCAAAAAAGCCAGTAAATCCGCAAAAGGTTGGCAAACGAAACCGCATCACGCATTTTTGACAGGTGGAAAGGGAGTTGTAAAATAGCCCTTGCCGCTTCAGAAATTTTGCGCACAACGTAATCCAGAAACTTCTCGTGCTCAACAGGCTTATCGCGGTAGCTCCCTCTTGCCGCCGCCTGCCTCAAGCGTTCTTTGAGCTTGTCAAACTCTTCAGCCTTCTGCGGCTGTGCATATCCGTTGTAAAACATGGAGAGCAGGCTGCAGCAGAAATAGCAAAAGAGCCAGTACTGCTCCCTGTTTTTGGGAGCTTCGCGCATGGCTGCAAACACATCTTCAAGCTCCTGCTCGACAAGACCAAGATTATTCATAAGAAACGCGAACTCTATGCCTTCATCGCTGTCTTTTATTTTTAAGATGCAGGTTTCATCAATCGTTTCAAACGTATGCCCCCCGGCAAAAAATGCATTTTTTTGAGCAAGCCAGCCTGCATGAGGGGAGGAAAAACGATTCTCGGGCATGGGGCGCTCCTTATATTTCTTATGGATAAAACGAATGGCATGCTCGCAGCAACGCCTTGCGCACTAAAAAGACTCAAACTTACCATTTGATTAACATGTATTCAATACTTTGAGGGCATGTTGTTAAATTTATTGACACGACAATTAACGGACTTTCAAAGTAGTGCATTCCTGTGCTTAATGGCCCCAGATGCTTTAATGCAAGGAATGTGGTAACGCAGACGTTCACGTAATTGTCGCGCAGAGTCTACAACTGCATTATCTCAAGGACGTGATGACAGGCCATTGCTGTTAATTCAATTGGAGCACGAGAGCGCGTACTTTCACTTGAACGTCTGCGTGCCCGTCTGCGTTACCGATACCTTATGAGTTTTTTGTCCAGCACAGAGCGTTGGCAAAAAATGTTAAAAAGACTTAACGCTGCCTTAATATATGTATGTTTAAATAAAATTAATACAGCATGCGTGCGTTAGAGGTGTAAGATGCCAGGTTATCCAATGACGGCTTCTGAAGATCTTCAAGATTTTATTACGTCAATATTTGGTTTGAATACTGCCACTATTGGCTTTACGTATGCGGGCATTGCTACAGAATATACCGAGGTCCTAGGCACAAAGATATTTTTACACCCTGTAAGCTCGTACCATGTTGATGATTTTTTAGAGGCTCTTGGAAATGATAAAGCAGCTTTTGGCCTTGTTGGGCATGGTCTTACCGAACGCCATATTCTAACTGCTTATAAGGGTGATAATAATCAAATCATCCTGTTCGACTCAAAACGCTCTGATGGCGAGCGATTTTTAAGCAATCTTTGGAATCCCCCTTTCAGTTTCAACGCATTTTTCCGTACGCTTTTCGGTTTTGGAGATGTGTTTAACATCAATGGGCAAACGGTACGCTACATCTCTTTAGGCACTCAATCTGCATGGGATGGAACCACCTGCGGGCTTCATGTGGCAGCCATGCTGAATGGGATTCGACAATTATGTTCTCGAAATGAGCCTATAACCGCAGAAAGCATATTAGACGAAATGGGAAACCCGGTTGTAGATGTTGTCAGTGCTCTTGAAGATGATAACGAAATTCATGAAGCCATTAGTTTTAGGGCCTTCATGAATAGCGCCTGGAATGATACTTTTTTGCGTAATCGACCATCCGACGAAAGTGCACGTGCGTATTTTTTTGGATGGCATGGTTCAGAGAATACCTTACCCTTTGAGCCTGTATTTGAAACCTTGCGCAGTGTCCTGAAGCTCCTTACCGCACTTCCCGCGCGTGTGCTGGCAGAAACAGGTGCTTTTGCCCGCAAAAGCCTGATGGAAACTGCGCCTAAAAACGGTTTTACTCAAAGCCTTCGAAGTGGCGCCATGCTCTTGACCTTTGCATTTGAAGGCATGTGTCGAAGCGTTGGGATGCTGTTTCAGACGGTGCTTGAGCCGGGAAGAGTTATAGGGGCTTTGATTGAGGGCCGGTCTCAACAGGCAAGGGGTATTCAGGGAGGCACTCCGTACGGTTCAAGTGATTTACCTGCTGGAAATAAACAAGATCATGATATTGATTCTGATGATGACTTTGTAGATGTCAACCACCACGTGAGGTCAACTGCTCAAAGTAAAACGGCAGCAAGCCCAGGGGATGACCAATCAAGTACAGATGAAGCGGAACCAGCACGTCATTTACATGCTGATGCAAATAAACAAGATTCTGATGATGACTTTGTAGTTGTCGACCGCCGCGAGAAGTCCACTGCTCAAAGTAAAAGGTGAGCAACTTCATGGATTGATCCCCGCCTGCGTGCTGAGGAATCCCGATATATTTTTGTACAGCGGGCCAGTTTCAACCAGCGCAGACAAGGCTTTGATGAGTTACTGAGAACTTGAAGTGCATACAAATCCGTGATCGCGTTATTTTTCGCAAAAAAAGAATCGGGATCACCCGGCGCGGGAGGCAGGGAACTATCCCTGAAAAAGCACAGTGCCAATACAGGGATGGGTTCCCGCCTGCGCGGGAATGACAGGGTTTCAGGCCTGTAGAGTGGCCAAAATCTCTCCCACACTGTCTTCCCCGCGCAGGCGGGGACCCATTCAGGAGGTTGCACGGTGCCAACGCATGGTTCGGAACCCGCATGCTCGTTGTACAAAAATATGTCGGGATTCCTCGGCGCCTGCGCAGGGATGACCAATCAAGTACAGATGATGCGGAACCAGAATGGGCAATGACTAAAAGCAGGTAGTGCCTGTCAAGTCACTTATCCACATTACTTCCCAATACAAAAACTTGCAAAAATTTTCCCAAGCAGCTCATCAGCGCTGCATTGCCCGGTGATTTCTCCAAGCGCCTGATGGGCGAGGCGTAAATCTTCCGCAAGCAACTCACCCGCGCGCAGATGATGAAGGGCATGTTTGCCAGATTCCAGATGCGCGTGTGTTCTGTCGAGCGCATCAAGGTGGCGTCTTCTCGCGAGAAACTGCCCTTCGAGCGGCTGATAACCAATGCAGCTCAGAATCGCCTCAATGAGCTGCTCCATTCCTTCGCCGGTTTTTGCGGAAATAGCGATGCCTTTAGGGTGTGGATTCTGCGTGCACACATCCACTTTGTTAAAAACCTGCAGTATCGGCACATTCTCTGGCAGAGCGTTTTGCAGGGCTGCCTGCAGGGTGTGTTCCGTGGTGGCGTTCACATCCTGCACATGAAGTACGCAATCGGCCCGTGCGACTTCCTGCCAGGCGCGGCGTATGCCTTCCTGCTCCACGACGTCAGTACTTTCGCGAAGACCTGCCGTATCCACTACCTGTACAGGAATTCCTGACAACAGTATCCGCTCGCGCATTACATCACGGGTGGTGCCGGCGACATCCGTTACAATGGCAACTTCCTGCCCCGCGAGGCGATTAATCAGGGTAGATTTTCCGGCATTCGGCGCACCGGCAATGACAACCGTGAACCCCTCACGTACCAGTGCTCCCTGCGCAGTTTTTGCCCGCAACTCGTTAAAGAGCGTAAAAATTTCATCGAGCAGGGCAGCAACTTTACCATCGCCTAAAAAATCAATTTCCTCTTCGGGAAAATCAATGGATGCCTCAACATACAATCGAAGATATACAATTTTTTCATCAAGCAGACTGACCGCCTTTGAAAAATCCCCCTGCAACGAGCGAAGCGCCATGCGAGCGGCTGTTTGAGAATGTGCGTCTATTAAATCCGCAACCGCTTCCGCCTGCGCAAGATCCATTTTTCCATTGAGAAAAGCGCGTTCGGAAAACTCGCCAGGCCGCGCCAGGCGTGCTCCATCAATAAGACAAGCCTGTATCAGGGCATCCATCACCATCGGCGAGCCATGGCATTGAAATTCAACGACATGTTCTCCGGTAAAAGAATGCGGTGCTTTAAAGGCAAGCAGCAAACCTTCATCGATGGGTTCGCCGGTGCGGGTGGTAAAAGTGCAGTAGTGTGCGGTTCGAATCGGTAATGAGGAACTGCCGGAAAGGGCGGCTCCTATTGAAAGCGCTTTTTCACCTGAGACACGAACAATGCCAACGCCCCCCCGGCCTGGCGGGGTGGCGGTGGCAACGATGGTGTCCCTCGGCTCCATCAGCGGGCCGTCTGGCCTGCGGGAACAGGCTTGTCATCGCTGTATTTGCGGGTAATGTACCACTGCTGCAGAATCGAGAGCGTATTGTTCACAATCCAGTACAACACCAGTCCTGAAGGAAAATTCCAGAAAAGTGCGGTAAAGAGCACCGGCAGAAACATCATCACTTTCGCCTGCATCGGATCGGGCGGCGCCGGATTCAGACGCTGCTGAATCAGCATGGTTGCCCCCATGATGACCGGCAGTATATGCCAGGGATCCGGAGCCGCGAGGTCTTGAATCCAGAGTATAAAGGGCGCCTGACGCAGCTCCACACTCTCAAGCAACACCCAATAGAGCGCGATAAATACAGGGATTTGAATCACTACCGGCAGGCAGCCGCCAAGCGGATTGATTTTTTCGGCCCTGTAAAGCTCCATCGTTGCCTGGCTGAGTTTAGCCTTGTCATCACCAAAACGCTCACGAAGTGCCTGCAGTTTTGGCTGCAGTTTGCGCATGCCGGCCATGGATTTGTAACTGGTCGCCGACAGCCTGTAAAAAGCGGCTTTCACAAGCAGCGTTACCAGCACAATCGCCCATCCCCAGTTCCCCACTACGGAATGAATGGCTTTCATCACGGAAAAAAGAATGGAAGATAAAAACCATAACCAGCCATAATCAACCGTCAAGTCAAGCCCTGGTGCGATGGCTTTTAACGTACTGGTGATTTCAGGGCCAGCATACAGGCGTGAAGATACTTCAATCGACTGCCTCGGTTGCAGCTTGATGGGCGAACTGACTGCACCAATGGTGTAATCATCCCCCTTTGCCCGGGTGTAAAAACGGCTTTCAGCATCTGCCGGCGCGACCCAGGCCGTCAGGAAATAATGCTGCTGCATGGCAATCCAGCCGCCTTTGGCAACATCCACATCAAGGTTGGATTTTTCCATGTCCTTAAAACTGACTTTCTGGTAATTGCGCTTGCCGGGATTGGAGTAAGACCCGCCAGTGTATGAGCCAACATGAAACATGCTTGAAGAATCTTCGGTTGGCGAGCTTCGCAAAAGCTGGGTATTAAAGTACCCCTGCCATGCATTATCCCCTTGATTTTCAATGTTATATTGCACATTAACAAGGTAGCTTCCACGTTCAAACACGAAGCTTTTTTCTACGCGAAGCCCATCTGCAGACTGTCCTTCAAGGACCACTTTCAGGGTATTTTCGCCCTCATTGAGTGTCCAGATTTCTCTGGCACTTGAATAAGACACCGACAGAGGCTCTACCGTTTGTCCATCACTGACCACAAGATTACTGCGGGCAATGTATTTGGAGTTCGCCGCACTGTATAGCAGCGGGAAGGGTTTATCCTTTGCCTCAGAACTTACCGGGTAATCGGTGAGAAAAGCACCCGTGATATCGCCATGATTGAGGTCAATCTGCACATTCAGAACATCGGTTTTAACCTGTATGGTTTTGCCTGATGTTTCGGGCATTGATGTTTTGAGAACGGGAGACTGATTCCCGTTATGAGCAGCTGCAGGAGTCGTACTGCCAAGGCCTCCGGGCAAAAGCGCCTGTTCAGAGGGTGCACTTTCC
Organism: Legionella geestiana; assembly: GCF_004571195.1. GTDB lineage: Bacteria > Pseudomonadota > Gammaproteobacteria > Legionellales > Legionellaceae > Legionella_B > Legionella_B geestiana. The sequence continues at coordinate 1,352,218 of NZ_CP038271.1, read as the reverse complement.
GCTGCCGCAACCGTATGGGTCACCGGTGGGTAGTCCTCCAGCCAGCGGCTGTAGAGCGAGTAGATAATCAGTGCAAATGCAGCAAACAATATGACACGTCGGGTATCCATCAGGAATTCTCTTTAAGGGGTAATACAGGATCAAAACCACCCATGGACCACGGGTGACAGCGCAGCAGACGTTTCACAGACAGCCAGACTCCGCGAAAAGCGCCATGTACCGTTATGGCTTCAACAGCATACGACGAACAGCTCGGGTAAAACCGGCAAACATCGCCAATGCAGGGGCTGACCAAATACTGGTAAAACCGTATCGGCAGGCAGATTATTTGTCGAAAGCTGCGTTCAGGGTTTTCCATAGTTTGCCTAGTCCGGCGCTAATAGCACGATTTTCCACCACTCCAAGGCCGCTGCGGGCTAAAAAAATCAAGTCAATGGGTGGCAGGGATGCCTCTCGGAAAGCTTCTCGCACAAGGCGCTTAATCCTGTTGCGCTCATGGGCTCTGGCAAGCATTTTTTTTGAAATTGCCATGCCAAGACGGGCTCGTCCCAGCATATTTTCTCTGTACAAAACGACAAACTCGCTGTTGACCAGTTTTTTGGCGTCGGCAAAAACCGTGTCAAAATCCCGCTTAATCAACAGCCGCCGTGACTTTCCGAAAGTTGACACTTACGCGGACAAACGCTTACGGCCCTTGGCACGACGACGTTTGAGAACCAGACGACCACCACGGGTTGCCATACGTGCACGAAAACCGTGATCACGCTTACGCTTTAGATTGCTGGGTTGAAAAGTACGTTTCATGGAAAAAAACCTGCCAATCGATTTATGAGGCTCGGGATCATAGTGAAATATCAAGTCAGTGTCAAACGTTTGTAACTGGCGCTTATGCCGAAACATATGCACAGGCCATAATAAAAATAAAATAAGAAATTTATATTTTTTGTTTGTTATAAGGCAGGCACCTTTCTGTGATTAAGTATAAAAAAATTAATATTTACATAGGCGTAGTTGTTAATAAACCCTGTAGAAAACCTCCTTTTTATAGGACGTACAAGATGTGGAAAACTCGTCTTCCTGCTCAACAGGCCTCATTATCCACGGTTTATGGGGGGCTTTAGCGCTGGGTTTTGCACATATTTTGCTGGCGCGATAATCACGTGAACGTCTGCGTGCCCGTTTTCGTTACCGTAATCGTCGCTGCAATCCAGGATAGATACTCCTGTATATGTATTTTTTGTAATTTAAAAAAAATTGTCCTGTAAAAAGGAAACCCGTGCTTATCAAGCGCCTGCATCATAATAATATAAATATACATATATTCTCTTTTTATTATGTTTATGCAGCTACTTCGCTGTTGATAACACATATAAATCTATTTAAATCAAAGTACTTATCTTTAAATTTACCCTGTGTGGAAGTGCGCTTTTGACGAGGGAGCAAGGTGTGGACAGTTTCAGGCCCCTCTGTTATGCACCTGCTTGTTAAGAGCTTTTCAATGCCTGTACACAGAGGATAGACACAAGACTCATGCGGACCGGTATCGTTTGATTAGAACAAATTTGCTACAATGCCCGGCTTATTTGTTTCCCGGGGTATTTCGCCTGCATGCGGGTAAGGTTTTTTCTTGCCCGCCTGGCATGTTCAATGGCAATATCTGATGTTCATAATATTGGGTATATCCTTTCGGCTGCCCCTGACGTATACCGTATGAGGAGTTTTTGTGACTGCATCTGTCTGGCAGAAGTGTCTGGATCTTCTGCAGGAAGAGTATCCTGCCCAACAATTCAATACGTGGTTACGCCCTTTACAGGCCGAGTCAGACGAGGCAGGGATGGTTCTGCTCGCGCCAAATCGCTTTGTGGTGGATTGGGTTCGTACACATTTTTATCCGCGCTTACAGGAGCTTGTTTCTCAGGTCAGCGGTGAACAGGTCAATCTGGTTTCCATTGATATTGGTTCCCGTTCACCGGCTGTTTCTGCTGTCGCTGAAAAAGAGCCGCGGCCGCAGGCTCCGGCTACTGAGGCCGTGCGTGCTAAAAAAGTGATTGTGCCTTCGCACAAGGGGAGCAATCTTAATATTAATTTCGATTTCCCGACCTTTGTCGAAGGAAACTCCAACCATCTGGCGCGTGCCGCCTGTTTTAAGGTTGCAGAGTGTCCGGGGAACGCCTACAACCCTCTCTTTATTTATGGTGGTGTGGGATTGGGTAAAACTCACCTGATGCATGCCATTGGCAACACCATTTTGCGTAATAATCCACAAGCTAAGGTTTTATATCTCCATTCCGAGCGATTTGTGGCTGATATGGTTAAAGCGTTGCAAACGAATACCATCAACGAATTTAAACAGTTTTACCGTTCTCTAAACGTGCTGCTGATTGACGACATTCAGTTTTTTGCTGGAAAAGACCGATCTCAGGAAGAATTTTTTCATACATTCAATGCCTTACTTGAAGGGCAACAGCAGATTATTCTCACAAGTGATCGTTATCCGAAGGAAATTGAAGGCGTTGAAGAACGCCTGAAGTCACGTTTTGGCTGGGGATTGACGGTGGTGGTCGAACCGCCAGAGCTTGAAACCCGCGTGGCAATTCTTATCAGCAAGGCGGAACAGTCCAACATCGAACTGCCCTATGAAGTTGCCTTTTTTATTGCCAAGCGCATACGTTCTAACGTGCGTGAACTTGAGGGCGCGCTCAGACGGGTTATTGCAAATGCGCACTTTACCGGCAAGCCGATTACGGTTGATTTTGTACATGAAGCGCTGAGGGACTTACTCGCTTTACAGGATAAACTGGTTACCATTGAAAATATTCAAAAAACGGTCGCAGAATACTATAAAGTGAAGGTGGCAGATTTACTGTCGAAACGGCGCAGCCGCTCGATTGCCAGACCTCGGCAAATGGCGATGGCGCTGGCAAAAGAATTAACCAATCACAGCCTGCCGGAAATTGGTGATTACTTTGGTGGTCGTGATCATACGACCGTTATTCACGCCTGCCGAAAAGTCAAAGAATTGATTCAGGATGACAGCGATTTTGCAGAAGATTATAAAAATCTTTTGCGCATTCTTTCCTCCTGACGGAGATTGACATGTTTCAGTTTACCCTTCCCAAAGAAGAACTGCTCACGCCGCTTTTGACAGTGGCGGGGGCTATTGACAAAAAACACGCACTGCCGGTGTTATCGAATGTGTTGATTGAAGTATTTGATGATTATGTGAGCTTGACCGGTACTGACCTTGAACTCGAAATTCGCGCGCGCATTCCCTGTAATAATGCAGGTAACAGCGGTCGTACTACGGTTGCCGCTCGAAAGCTCGTTGATATCGTGCGCTCTTTGGAAGACGGTGCGAGGCCGACCATCTCCTGTGCGGACTCAACCTTGACACTGACCCAGGGGCGCGGAAAATATCGACTGTCAACGCTTCCTGCGGATACGTTTCCTGCGTCTGAGAGGGAAGTGTCTGAAGTTGAATTTACCCTTGCGCGCGAGTCACTGCTGCAGGTTCTTCAGGCAACGCATTTTGCGATGTCGCAGCAGGATGTGCGTATTTTTCTAAATGGTCTGCTGCTAGAGTTTGATGGCAACGGACTGACTGCAGTGGCAACAGATGGTCACCGCATGGCCATTTGCCGCATTCCGCTTGAACAAAAACAGGCATTTCACCGCTTACTGCTGCCACGAAAGAGTATTCAGGAAATGTTGCGCCTTTTGCAGCATGTGGAAGATGCAACAATCGGAGTGTCTGCCGGGAAAAACCATTTTTGTCTGCAGACGGTACAGTTTACGTTTTTGACACGCGTTATTGACAGTCGTTTTCCGGCCTATTCGAAGGCCATCCCTGCAGAACATCATCATACGGCAGTGATTGACAGTGATTTGCTGCGGCGCACCCTTTCACGGATTGTGATACTTGCGCACGAAAAATCGCGAGCCGTGCGCCTGCATCTTCAGCCCTCCCAACTCACCCTTGTAGCTAATAATCAGCAGCGCGAAGAGGCAGAGGAAACCCTTGAGGCAGAGACAACGGGCGGCGAGCTGACCATTGGCATTAATGCGAGTTACATGCTGGACGTGCTGAACTTCCTCTCAAGTGGCAGTGTGCGTCTTTCCTTTTCCGGAAGCGATAGCAGTATCCTTCTTGAATCGCTGGAAAATGCCGATTATCAATATATCATCATGCCAATGAAGCTATGACCCTTGCACAGTTGCAGGTGACAGATCTCCGTAACATACGCGAGGCTCGGATTGCCCTTCATCCGCGCTGGAATTTTTTCTGGGGGGCTAACGGCAGCGGGAAAACATCCGTTCTCGAAGCCTTATACCTGCTTGGAACCGGACACTCTTTTCGCACCCGTGAAACAGCCAGTCTGGTGCGTGCAGAGCAATCACAGTTCACGGTCTTTGCCCGTACCGTTGATGAACAGACGGTCAGTATTCAAAAACACCGAACCCAGCCAACTCAGGTACGTATTAACCAGACTCCCTGTACCAGCGCCAGTAGTCTTGCGCATTTTCTTCCGTCACATGTGTTTTATCAGGATATTTTCACCATTATTGATGCAGGTCCCGCAGCGCGCAGAAGTCTGCTTGACTGGGGAATGTTTCACGTGAAACCAGAGTACCATGCGCTCTGGAAAAGTTATCGCCACGTGCTTCGACAGCGCAATTGTCTGCTGCGTTTACAGGCGTCTCCTGCTGAGTTTGTTCCATGGGATGCTGAACTGGTTGCCATCGCGCATGCGCTCGATGCGCTGCGTGAAGCTTGGTGCCGCGAGTGGGCGGATGCGTTTGTCGGCATGCTTGAAACACTGACACCGCTTCGCTGTCGCCTGCGTTATTACCGTGGCTGGGACAGAAAAAACCAGGGCCTGTCGCTGGACACTGTTTTGAAGCAGCATTTTGAGGCTGACAGAGCGCGTCAGTATACCCATTATGGCTCGCATCATGCCGATCTGGTGTTGCAGTCTGATGACATCAATCCGCGCCAGGGATTTTCCCGTGGCCAGCAAAAGACAGTGCTTTACGCACTGAAGCTTTCCATGGCTGCCATTTTGCAAAAAGAAAACGGCATTTTTCTGTTGGATGATTTTGCAAGTGAGCTGGATTTCGCCCATCAGGATCGTTTGTTGAAACAGCTCGATGCACTTGCGGGACAATTTTTTGTGACTTCCACACAACCCGAAATTTTAGCGCCAGCAGCGTTATCCCTTGATGCCTGCCAGTTTGTATTGAATAACGGCGTCATCACGGCGGCATGACCAGTGTTTCACGTGAAACATGGCGTGTGTATCAACGGTTTTCCACACTGGTTTCGCTGATCCATATGGGTTCACTGTATCGGTAACACAGACATTCACGGGAATATCGTGCCAGCGCGCATACCTTCACGTGCCCGTCTTCTGCGTTACCAATACAAATGGCACACCTATGAACGCAATATAAATATCCGGTACACAGGCCATCCCTGTCTACAAACAGCATAACAAAGACAATCCCCCCTAAGGATGGTATACTGTGAGGCATTTCAGACCCCCTGGGAATGCAGTCAAGAGGACAAGGCATGAGCGTCGATGGCATTAATGTAGAAAACAGTTATGATTCCAGTAGTATCAAGGTGCTTAAAGGTCTTGATGCGGTGCGTAAGCGACCCGGAATGTACATTGGTGACACCGATGACGGAACGGGTCTGCATCATATGGTTTTTGAAGTGGTTGATAACGCCATTGATGAGGCGCTGGCAGGCTATTGTCATGAAGTGAATGTGATTATTCATTCTGACGAATCCATTACCGTGCGCGATGACGGTCGCGGAATTCCCGTGGATATCCATCAGGAAGAGGGGCGCTCTGCCGCGGAAGTCATCATGACCGTGCTTCATGCCGGTGGAAAGTTTGATGATAACTCGTATAAGGTTTCCGGGGGCTTGCACGGCGTGGGTGTCAGTGTGGTAAATGCGCTTTCTGAATCCCTCCATCTTACGATTCGCCGCCACGGAAAAGTGCATGAACAGCATTATCGTCACGGTGTTCCGGATGCTCCTCTGGCGGTGACTGGCGATGCCACCACAACAGGCACCCAGGTGTGGTTCAAACCGAGCGCCGAGACGTTTACCAGCATCGAATTTCATTACGATATTCTGGCAAAGCGTCTGCGCGAGCTGTCCTTCCTGAACTCTGGCGTTCGCATACGACTTTTTGACGAGCGGACACAAAAAGAAGATATTTTTGAATACGAAGGCGGTATCACTGCATTTGTTGAACACCTTAATCGCAATAAAACGCCGATTATGCCGGTCGTTTTTTCACTCCAGGCTGAGAAAGACAAAGTGTCGGTAGAGTTGTCGATGCAATGGAATGACTCCTTCCAGGAAACCATTTTTTGCTTCACCAACAATATTCCCCAGCGTGATGGCGGTACGCACCTTGCCGGCTTCAGAGCCGCTCTTACACGAACACTGAATACCTACATTGAAAACGAAGGCTATGCTAAAAAGGCAAAAGTCGCGACTACCGGGGATGATGCACGTGAAGGCTTGACGGCGGTTTTATCGGTAAAAGTTCCTGATCCGAAGTTTTCATCGCAAACCAAAGACAAGCTGGTATCTTCCGAAGTGAAGGCCGTTGTTGAATCGCTGGTGGCGGATAAACTTAATGACTTTTTGCTGGAAAATCCGAGTATTGCAAAGTCGATTGTTGGAAAAATTATTGATGCCGCACGCGCACGGGAAGCAGCGCGGCGTGCACGTGAAATGACACGGCGCAAAGGTGCGCTGGATATCGCCGGTTTACCCGGAAAATTAGCAGATTGTCAGGAAAAAGACCCGGCATTATCGGAGCTTTACATCGTTGAGGGAGACTCGGCGGGTGGTTCTGCGAAGCAGGGACGCGATCGGCGTTTTCAGGCGATTTTGCCGCTTAAAGGTAAAATCCTGAACGTTGAGAAGGCGCGCTTTGATAAAATGCTGAGTTCGCAGGAAGTGGCCACACTCATAACTGCCCTTGGCTGTGGCATTGGCCCTGATGAGTATAATCCCGATAAAATTCGTTACCACCGCATCATTATCATGACCGACGCCGACGTTGACGGCTCGCACATTCGCACGCTCTTGTTGACGTTCTTCTATCGCCAGACGCCTGAGCTGATAGAGCGGGGTTACATCTACATTGCTCAGCCACCGCTCTATAAAGTGAAGCGCGGTAAACAGGAGCAGTACGTTAAGGATGATGAAGCGCTTTATGAGTACCTGACGCAGAGCGCGCTTGAGAACGCGCAGTTTCGCCCGGGAAAAGATGCGCCGGCGATATCAGCCGCGGCTCTTGAAGAGCTGGTGCGTCAGTACCGGCAGATGGAAAAAATCATTAAGCGCCTCTCAAAGCGTTACCAGACGGAACTGTTGGAACAGCTTGCCACCCTCTCTTCACTGAGCGCGGAGGATTTTGCTTCAGAAGAGCGCATACGCGCTTTTGCAGCGGCTTTAGATGTCCGTTTGCAGGCGCTTGAAAGCCGTGCGCACCGTTACCGGGTTGATGTACAGCCGGTTGCAGACAGCACCAACTGGATTCCACGCGTGGTTATGATTCAGCACGGTGCGGAAATAGCGCTGCCGCTGTCGATGGAATTTTTGCAGTCCAGGGACTGTCGCGACCTGATGCGGATTGGCAATCACCTGACAACGCTGGTTGAGGATGGCGCGGCAGTTTCGCGTGGTGAAAAGAATCTTGCGGTCAATTCTTTTGCTGAGGCGTTAAACTGGCTGATGGACGAGGCTAAACGCGGACAAACCATCCAACGCTATAAGGGTCTTGGAGAGATGAATCCCGATCAGCTCTGGGAGACAACCATGGACCCTGAAGTACGCCGTATGCTCCAGGTCAGCATTGAAGATGCCGTAGCGGCTGATGAGATTTTTACAACCTTGATGGGTGATCAGGTCGAGCCACGGCGCGAATTTATTGAAACCAATGCGCTTGAAGCTGAAAATATTGATGTTTAATGATTCGGGTTCTGTATGAACCCCTCGCAAGGAGGTTGTATGCTTAAATTTTTTAACGCATCAAGCTTGATGGATAAGCCTGAAGAGCGCTTTAGTGAATGCCGGCAGATGGAACCTTCAAGAACAGCGGGTGTCTTCCCGATTAAGATATCCCCCTGCTACCTTTTTAAAGCATTTGACAAACTTGAATATAACGGACTTCAGGTTATTCTAAATCTCGTGGCAATAGGTTCGGCTGTTCTGACACTGCTTCTCGCTGCGTGGATAGTCAGCAAGTGTCAAAACAATCAAAATACTGAGGAAAATCAGGCAGAGCCCTTGGCCATATCGCTTTCGGGAACCTGAGTTTTTTGCTTCAGCAGCCAATGACAGTTTTTTATCAAGAGCCGCAGATACAAAGAAAAATGCTGCTGTATCTGCGTGTTTTTTGTAACCGTTTCCTGGTCTTGCCTTCTAATCCGATACATTCGAATTGTAACGCCTGAATAAGCGTGTGTTGGACAGTAAAAACAGCCTGACACTAACGCATTATGGCTCGACACTTCTCTAACATTTGGTTTCCTCAGTAGCTGACTTATAACTGCAATCCCTGTTCATCAATTGCATCGAGGCTTTCAACCTCTGTCAAAACTTCTGTTGTAGATGCCCTGCCAAAAAATTGCAGGCAGGCTGATTCATGAGGTGCAGATATCCCCAAAGCATGGATTTGCTCACAAAAAAACTGTTTCATGGGTTCAGGTAAATCGTTTAATACAGAAAAATCAATAGTAAATGTGTCTATAGACAGATAACGCCACTCCCTGCTGTGGTGAGCATCACGATTATGGTAAAAGCCGCTCACATCGGAAACGAAATCACCGTAATATCCCTGATTCCAGGTATCACATATTTTTCCATGCGTTATTGCCTGCAAAGCTTTTCTGACGGCAACAGGGTCATCCTGAATTTCCAGATTCTCTGCATCGCTGTCAACAAGCACGTACATATGATCGACAGTTTTTGCATAGGCATCCATCCCCAACTGAACACGCTGTATTCGAGTATCGAGACCATGGTTGTATTTATGCTGTAAAAGTTTATAGATAGCAGCTTTAGCATGATCAGCACACTGCCCGCCCTTTTCACTGTCAATGGCGTTGATAGAATGGTGCAACATGGCGAGATCACCGATAGTGCGCCATATCCTTTCAGTCGTCTCATCATACGCATGCAAGTCTGGGTTGAGTAATTCCCATTGGCCCAAAAATGCAGATTTCCATGATTGATATTCTGTCATGGATTTTCCGTAAACTCTGTCTAAACGGTCTGTATCTGGAGTGAAACGCAGCCAAAGCAATATATCTTTGCTGCATTCGGCGGTTTTATGAAGGGTAAGACATGATTTAGGAGTAATTTCACCACTTGCACTTAAGGCCAGCCTGATATCAGGTTTGTTGATGGACTGCAGCGATGTATTCGTACAAACATCCGCGTACAAAGATTCTTTGTCTATGGTTTTTCGTCCTGTACGTGTACGTCTTGTCTCCCTTATTACCATGGAGGCATCCGTTGCATAAGCACAGCCAATCATGAGCACAAACACCAGCGCAATAAGCTGATGTTTGTTCAGATACTTATAAACAGAAAAAGACCTCCGCGTCAGCGTTGCAAATTGTTGTTGAACATGGGGTGGCAAATGCGGTTTTTTTCGTGACCCGGCTGAAAACGAATCGGTGAATCGATAGGAAGATTTTTTTTCAGTAAAGGCGTCTACCGCCTTTTGGTGATTGAGTATTTGCCTGCTTGTGTGTTTTGGTGATTCAAAAGGAATTGCAGGGGCGCGGCGTTCAGATTTATGTTTCATTGTTAAAACTGTCCAGAGATAGTGAAGCCTTGAGGAACTGCCTGTCACTTCGTTGCTTTGTAGTGCAGGACGTGTTCCTTTTTTCAAAATACAATTGAATTTTGATCTGGTCTGTATTTTAATCAAACACAATCCCTTTATCAAAGCCTGGGTGCTTTTTTATGGCGCTTAGCGAAGGCATTCCTGGCTGAACAGCCAAACGGTTAAATGGTTTCTTGAAGGTAAATCCGATGTTCCTGGGAGCTTGAGACTGGTACACTCTAACAAAGGGTGAATGACTGTGGTAAATGTGGAAAAACCGCATCCTTGCGGGGAAGCACGTCCTCTGTGCCGGTCCTTTCGCTGACTTCCTGTCAGACAATCCTTGTCGTCCCTATGTGTAGCAGTATAGCGGACTGAGGGGGATTGTCATGAGGATGGAGGCGCAACAACACTTGAGAGATCTCTCAAATGCAGGGCGGTTAACGGCCGGTCTGCATGCGCTGGCGCGTGGCTTCAAAGAGGCAGATGCCGGTCGCGACCGATACGTTCAGGCTTTCTACAGTCCCCTGCATCGGTATGCTGAAAAGACCATCGCAATGCTCGCGGGTGAGTCGTCTAAGGCCGCTGCCTTCAGCCCCCATAACGAGCGCCGTGGCTGCATTAAACGTCAGGCTGTAGAGGGTATCTTGAGCTTCTCCCGCCGCACCGTATATCCACACGCCGTTGGCTTTTAAAATCTCCATGGCACGAACCAGATTGGTGGCGCGAACGAGTGGTATGGTTTCGGCAGCGCCACAGGCCACTTTGCTGACAGCAGGCGTCAGCGGTGCGGAACGGTCGCGGGGAACAATGACAAAATCAACGCCCGCCGCATCGGCTGAGCGCAGGCACGCACCCAGGTTGTGAGGATCGGTAACGCCGTCAAGAATCAAAATGAGTGCGGGCTTTTTGGCACGCTCCAGTAAGTGCTCCAAATCGGCCTCGCCCCAGGTGCGTGGAGCAACCGTTTCAGCGACGATGCCCTGATGCGACAGTTTTGAGAAGCGTGCGTCCATTTTGGCGCTGCTTAACCGCTCGATGGGAATGCCCTGCGCTGCTGCAAGCGCAATAAGCGCTTCCATGCGTGCATCACAGCGCTGCTCACCGAGATAAATCCGAAGCGTTTCGCGGGAAGCCTGTTCCAGCAGCGCTTTAACCGCGTGAATCCCGCAGACCAGATGTTCAGCCATGCTGAGAAGCTCCTTCCACGGGTTCAAAGTCGATTTTGCGCTCGTCAAGGTCGACTCTGGCAACCAGTACCGTCAGGCTGTCACCAAGGTTGTAGCTCACACCCGTTCGCTCGCCACGCAGGCGATGCTTTGAGGGGTCAAAGGCGTAATAGTCATTTTTGAGTGACGTGACATGAACAAGTCCCTCGACATACACCTCATCAAGTTCCACGAAAATCCCAAAGCCTGTAACGGCCGAAATGCGCCCGTGAAACACCTGGCCGACTTTATCCTGCATGTATTCACACTTAAGCCATGCAACCACATCACGCGTAGCCTCATCCGCACGCCGCTCGGTGCTCGAGCAGTGCGTGCCAAGGCGGGTCATGTCGTCTGTGCTGTAGCGAAAGTTTTCCGCTTCGCGGTTATCCAGCAGATGTCCGATGGCACGGTGAATCAATAAATCAGGGTAACGGCGGATGGGGGAGGTGAAATGCGTATAGGCAGAATAGGCAAGCCCAAAATGCCCCTCATTGCCGGCAAGGTATTGTGCCTGCTTCAGCGAGCGCAGCATGACGGTTTCGACCAGGTGTTTATCGGGGCGGTCGATAAGCTTTTCCATGGTTTTTTGAAAATCACGGGGCGTTGGCTTTTTGCCACCGCTTAAGCTGAGTCCGACTTCGTTTAAAAACTGGCGCAGAGCTAGAACCTTGTCTTCCGAAGGCGGCATGTGCACCCTGTAGAGTGCGGGAATTTCCGCTTTTTCAAGAAAACGTGCGGTAGCGACGTTAGCGGCCAGCATGCACTCTTCGATTAAACGGTGTGCATCGTTGCGGATAACCGGCACAATGTTGCGTATTTTTTTGTGCTCGTCAAACTCGATACGGGTTTCCGTGGTGTCAAAATCAATGGCTCCACGGCTTTTGCGCATGCCCTCGAGAACCGTAAAAAGACTATGCAGGGCCTTAAGGTGCGGCCATATCTCACGGTGCTCAGGAGGTGGCGCATCCTGTTGTACCCATGTACCCACCTTTGTGTAGGTCAGACGCGCTTTAGAATGAATCACGCCACGGTAAAAGCGCGAGCGGGTGATTTTACCGTCTTTGCTGATGTGCATTTCCGCCACCATGCAAAGCCTGTCGACATGCGGATTGAGCGAACAGATACCGTTCGAGAGTGATTCTGGAAGCATCGGTACCACGCGTCCCGGGAAATAGACCGAATTGCCGCGGCGTGCTGCTTCCTTGTCAAGTGCGGAATCTGGCTGAACGTAATGGCTGACATCGGCAATGGCAACATACAGCTGATAGCCGCCATTTGGTTTTTCGTGCGCGAGAACGGCGTCATCAAAGTCTTTGGCGTCTTCGCCATCGATGGTGACAAACGGCAGCTTACGCAAATCGGTGCGGCCTTTCAGAGAGGCTTCATCCACCGAGAGCGGAATGCGGGCGGCTTCATCGAGCACGTCCTGCGGCCAGTCAGAAGGAATACCGTGCGCATGAATGGCAACGTCGATTTCCATTCCAGGTGCCATGTGATCGCCAAGAATATGCGCCACCTTGCCAATTGCCTGTGTGCGTTTAGAGGGATAGGCGATGACTTCCGCAAGGACCACCTGGCCGTTTTTTGCGCCGTTTGCAAATTCCTGCGGAATCGAGATGTCCTGAGTCAGGCGTTTATTGTCAGGGATGACAATGCTGACGCCATGTTCCGTGAAAAAGCGCCCGACAACGGAGGCATTAGCGTGCTCCACCACTTCGTGGATTTTACCCTCGGGACGTCCCCGGCGGTCAACGCCGATTTCGTGAGCGAGCACCAGGTCGCCGTGCATGACATGGCGCATTTCGCGAGCGGAAAGCACCATATCCGGGCTGCCGTCTTCAGGAATAAAAAAGCCGAAGCCATCAGGATGCCCCTGAACGCGCCCGCGCAGGAGATTGAGCTTGCCCATCAGGCAAAAGCGCCCGCGCCGGTCCTGCATGAGCTGCGCATCTCTCAGCATGGCTTTCAGTCGAAAACCAAGGGCTTCCTGCTTTTCAGCCTCGGTAATGTCCAGCGCTTCCAAAAGCTGGTTGCGCGACATGGGACGGCCGTAATCCTCCAGAACCTGCCGGATGAATTCACGGCTGGGGATGGGGTTGTCGTATTTTTCACATTCCCTTTCAAAGAAAGGATCCCTGGATTTCTTTTTGCTCACTGTTCACCAGTATCTTAACCAAACAGTATCCAGTTTAACACTTATCGGGCGTCAGCGGGTAATCGGATGCCACGGCTGCCAAGATAATCAATCAGCGCTCCAAGTGCCATGTCTTCGCCGGCCCAGAAAGTACCGCTCAGATTTTCCGGAAAGGTTACTTTTTTCATCATGCAGGCGTCAATTACGCCCTCGCAGGGAACCTGCTGTTCGTGTCCCGGAATGGACTCAATGCAGCTGATGGCGAATTTGGGCTTGTTAAGTGCAAGTGCTGACCACTGTCCCGGCATCAGGCGTGAACTGAAACCAGCACTTGCGCCGGGGTTGGTGACCGGATGGGTAATCCAGAGATCGGTCGAGGAATGGTTGCGGATAAAAAGCAAAGCCGGTGTTTTACTGCCAGGCGCGAAAGGCTCCACAGCGACTTTCAACGGTCTACAGTGTTTGGGCATGGTATCTGCCGCGAGCAGCTGCAGGGGTAAAAAAAACATGAGAAGAGCGAATATGAAGCGCATGTGTCAGTTCCCCAAAATTGAATGCTTCATAGTAGCATAAAGCAGCAGGTTTTTGTTTTCTTGCGAAAGGGAATACGGGCCTCTACACTGAAAATTACCCCCTCATTGTCTGTCAGGAGGAATCATGGCTGATACCCTCTTTACCCTGCTTGAGATGGAACCTGTCGATGATTTTCGTGCGGTTTTGCGCCGCTACATCGAAAAAATTAATCCTCATGATTACGTGTGGTGGCGTCATCCGGTACCTGAAACTGTTCAGCTGCATTTTTGTGTCGCCAATACGCCGCAGAAACTGCACGCCTATTTTACGCATCACAAAGCCGGCACCCTTGAAGACTGGCTTGAACACCATCCTGTTCCAGGAACCCTTGCCGAAGGCGCACGCGAGATACTTCCCTGGGTTCGAGCAAAGGCCCTGCTGCATCGCCTGGACAGAGAAGCGCCCCCGGTAGTTACTGATGAGACGCAGGTTCAAGCACCACTGGCTTCATTAACGAGGTCGCGCTTCATGCCGCAGGGTAGAAAGCCCCCTTCCCGTACGCCGGCGGTAAGTCTTCGCGATGATGCGTCTTTGTCATCATCGGCGTCTGTCAGTCTGTCGTAAAACCGGGGATGCGTGGTATCCTTTCTCCCTTTAAAACCGTCGGGGAGACAGGATACGTGTCTGTGATTGAATGGGTGAAGCCTGTGCGTGCGCTGCATGATGAGGCAATTGCGCGCTGGAAATCTGAGGGTGTCTGTCTTCAGATGGAAGGATTTTTGCGGGCTGCGGAAGAAAATCATGCGTTTAACTTTCAGCTCTGGGAAGCGGAAGACTGCGCTCGGCGTGAGGATATGGGATATGAGTATGTGTATCGCGCAAAGCGCGCCATAGACGGCTTTAACCAGCAGCGCAATAACCGCATGGAGCTGATGGATACGCTGCTCTTTAATGCGCTTTCACCGTCTCAGGAGGCCGCCTGTCCGGTTCATTCCGAAACGCCCGGGATGATGATAGACCGTCTGTCCATTCTTTCGCTGAAGCGTTATCACATGCATTTGCAAACCCAACGCACTGATGTTGAGCCATCGCACCGGGAAAGCTGTCTGCAAAAACTCAAAACCCTGGAGATGCAGCATACACAGTTGTGGGCGTGCCTTGAGGCATTGCTGGAGGAAGTATCAACGCATCGTCGAACGTTTCGGGTGTATTATCAGCACAAGATGTACAATGATCCGAATCTGAATCCACAACTCTATCAGACGTCCTCGTAATTCCAGTCGCTGTACTGGGGCGGACTGGCAGCGGCGATGCTGGAGAGAAAAAGCTAAACACCGGGCTTTGGCTGCTTGAGCGCTTTGGTACAGGTATTTCAGTTGAAACTGGATGAGATATCAGCGGTTGCGGGTGGATAAGGGCTTGAGCGGGTGGTGGTGTTTGAGAGAGGTTTTCGGGGTTTTCTTCTGTTTGTTCAGGGGTGTCATCATCCTGTTCATCATCGTCTTCACCGAGAGCGGGCGAAGTCGCGAGTCTGTCCGGTGAGTCTGAATAATCCTCGATTTCTTCTATTATCGAAGTCTTAGCCCTGTCAGCGACATTCTTGCCAATGCGGTTGGCAAGCGCGCGCAGTGCAAAAATTGGCGCGCTGATGAGCGCAAATACAGCGGAAATGGCAAACATTAACGGGGTATCGTGCCAATGTCCGGCGTCATCGGAAACCTGTACCCGCACAAGGATATTATCTGAAAATTTCTCACCCTTGCCGGCACCGGAAAACAGGCAGCGCAGCACTTCAAACCAGTCTTGAAGCGGAGATTGGGGAAGGTCATCGTAATCCTGGCTGTCGTTAAGCGCGTGCTCGATAGCTTCCGGGTCAAGATTTTGGATGGTTTGCTCCTGCGCCTTCAACGTTTCCAGAAAATCGTTGATATTTTGCGTCCCCATATCGCAGGGTTCAGCGGGTGTTTCCGGTTTTTGTAACAGGTGGCTAATCATTCCATGCACGGAAAAGGCAATGAGGCTTGCCATGCATAAAGAAACCCAGGTTATCAGCAGAGCGGGGGGGAAAGCAGTCGATGAGAGCATCAGAATGGCTGCGACAAAAAACATGATGCCTGAGAGTGCGCTGTTTGCGGAAAGGCCGTTGCGTACTCCCATCATGGTGGCTCCGAGCAGCGTTGGTGCAGTCAGACTTTCAAGGGTCTTCTGATGGGTCTGAAAGTCCTGCGCGGCCTGCAACATGGCTTTACGTTTTGCCTCCAGTTCTTCTTCACTTGTTGCGCTGTCCAGCATCATGGATTGCAGTTCGCGAAAATGAAGCGCCACCTCTTTGCCGGCAAGTGCAAGAAGCACACGGGTTTCCGAGGCGCGCATTTTACGCTGTTCTTCATATTCTTCATGGATACGCCCAAGGATGAGGGCGATGGAAAATACGGCCACACAGGCGGTCATGCCAATCATGACGCCAGGGGCGAGCGATACGAGCGTCAGCATGCCCATCTGCAGATACATGGTGTCAACAGTACCGTTTACCGCAGCGAGCGACATTCTGAGTGCGCGCTTTTCAAGCGAGTGCGTCTGTATCCCCGCACGTATCTCACTAAGTTTTTCAAGGGTATAGTCGTTGTATTTCAGCGCCTTGATTTCTTTAAGCAGCTTCTCGTTTTGTTTAGAGAGGCGTTTACGCTCGGCATCCATATAGCGAATGGCAACGCGCATGCTCGCGGAAAAAGCCCCCATGACCAGCCCAAAGCCCAGAGACATCGCATTGAAATTCTCAAGCGGAATGCTGCTTTTATCGAGCATCTTCACAAGCTGCAACGCATTACGCGCACCGCGCCAGGTGTTTTTGGTCGCTTTCAAAACATCACGAACATAGGGCCAGTATACGGCGAAAAACCGGGCGGCGGCGCGCTGGTCTTTTTCTTCGAAAAAGTTTCCAAGAGCTGAAAAAAAAGACAGCCCAATGGTGCCAACGACCGTAATGGCAATGCCTGCAGGCGAGAACATCCAGTTGTGCATCAGGTCAGATGCGTTAAGCGGGCCATGGTTTGGGAGCAGTCCGAAGACAAAGCTTTCCATGCTGAAGGCAAGATTCAGGCCGTCAAGCCCGCCAAAAAGACCATAAATATAGCGTTTTTCATGGAGTTTTTCGCCAAGCTTCTCCAGATATTCAACAGAGTTTTTGGCAAAGATGCGGATGTTTTCGAGAGGCGCGTCCGACCTGGGAAGGTGGTTCTTCAACAGGGATGTGCAGTCCGCCGTCATGGTTCTCTTCAGGGGAGGCCAGGATGCGCGCATTGTAACGGGTTTGAGCCAGGATGGCAACAAAAATTTCATTTTGGGCGAATGAAGGACATATTGGGGTAGTCCATCGGTAATCTTATCACAGAGCATGTGAGAAAACGCAACGATTTTTTTTGCACATGACGCCCACCCTAAAGCTTTTTCAAAAACGGTCGACAACAGAGGTAAGAACAATAAGAAGGAGCTGGCCATGTCCAAATCTCCCCTGCTGCAGGAACCCTTCCTCAATGCGCTGCGCCGGGAAAAAGTCCCCGTTTCCGTGTTTCTCGTGAACGGTATCAAGCTGCATGGCGTAATTGACGCATTTGATCAATACGTGGTGATGTTGAAAAACTCCGTCACGCAAATGGTCTATAAGCATGCTATTTCAACGGTCGTGCCATCGAGAGCCGTGACGCCGGACACTGGTGAAGACCCTGAAAATATGGCAGACTGACGCCACTTTCGCCAACAGGTTCGAAACATTTTGACCCAAAACGCACCTGCGGTTGAGCAGGCTATTCTTGTGCAGATGGCGCTTCCAGATGTGGATGCGCTATCTGCTCTGGCCGAATTTGGGGAGCTTGCCCGTTCGGCAGGAGCGGTCGTTGTCGGTACGGTTACCAGCCAGCGCGTGAGACCTGAGGCCAAATACTGCATTGGCGAGGGCAAGGCGCTGGAAATACAGGCCTTAATGGCAGAGACAGACGCGAATCTGGTGCTCGTTAACCATGAACTTTCGCCCTCCCAGACCCGCAATCTCGAGCGCCTCCTTGGCGCACGCGTCATTGACCGAAGCGGCCTGATTCTCGATATTTTTGCCCGCCGCGCCCGTACCTTTGAAGGTAAACTCCAGGTAGAACTCGCGCAGCTTGAACACCTCTCCACGCGCCTTGTGCGCGGCTGGACGCACCTTGAGCGTCAGAAGGGCGGGATAGGTCTGCGCGGCCCTGGTGAAACGCAGCTCGAAACAGACCGCAGGCTTTTACGCGCACGCATCCGCGTTATTCGCGAGCGCCTTGAAAAAGTCCGTAAAAGTCGCGACCAGAACCGCCGTGCCCGTGAGAAAGCAGCCTTGCCCACCGTATCGCTGGTGGGGTACACCAACGCTGGAAAATCCACACTCTTTAACGCGCTGACCGGTGCCAGCACCCATGCGGCCAATCAACTCTTTGCAACCCTTGACCCCAATATGCGAAGCCTTGAGCTTCGTGGAGCCGGAACGGTCATTCTTGCCGATACCGTAGGTTTTATTCGTGACCTTCCTCACCAGCTGGTGGCTGCTTTTCGCGCAACCCTTGAAGAAACCGTGCTGGCTGATTTGCTGCTGCATGTGATTGACGCTTCAGATGCCAACTGGCGCGAACATGTGAATGCAGTCAACGCGGTGTTGACGGAAGCGGGAGCTATCGATATTCCGATGATTCTCGTCTTTAACAAAACCGATTTGCGCGAGGGCTGGGACATCAAGAGTGCGCCCGGTGACTTGCCGCCCAAGGTCTGGCTGTCGGCTAAAACCGGCGAAGGACTCGATTTACTCGCAACGCTTATGAGTACAGCGTTGTTCGGTGCAGCAAAAGAAGAAGAATGGGTGCTGGCACCGGAAGATGCGCGCCTTCGCGCCCGTCTCTATGCGCTGAATGCCGTATTGAAGGAATCCACGACAGAGGAAGGCGGCTGGCGACTTTTGGTGCGCCTCAGTCCCGCGGCGCGTGAGCGGCTTTTGCAGGTACGTCCGCCTGCATGACGGCCATCAGGCTTTCGAGGGTCTGCGGGCCGTAGAGTGTCTCAGCCAGTTGACCGGTGGGTGAAAACACAAAGGTCACCGGCAGTCCATTAACAGGTGAAAGCCCGAGTTCTGCCGCGGGGTCGCGTCCGAGAGACGGGTAGCGGATACCGTGTTTCTCTGCCAGCCGCTTTTTGCGCATGGCTGACTCCGGGCCGTAATGGTAGGCAAAAACCGCGATATTGCGCGAAGTGCTGTCCGCATCCAGACGGTTGAGCGCTGGAATTTCATCCACGCACCCGGGGCACCAGCCCGCCCAGTAATTCACAAACACCCATTTGCCACGCAGCCCGGCAAAATCAACGGAGTTACCGGCGGTATCGGTCAGAAGAGGAGCAGCGGAGGCAATGAAGCTGACAGAGAAAAGTGTCGCAAGCAACAGCGTACAGAGTCGTTTCATGAGATATCCGGTTAGCAGAATGCGTTTCATTATATTCCCAATGAGAATTTTTTGCACGACAGAAACTGGAATTGGTATAATTTTTGAACTATTATCACTAACAAGGAGTGCGCACGGGATATGATGATGAATCAACGCCAGGTCAGGCGACTGCTCACCGGCAGGCTGATGCGCGAAGGTGCCGGTGTTAAGTTGCATCGCTACATCGGCATGGATCCTCACAATGAGTACGATCCCTTCCTGCTGCTCGACTTCTTTGACAGTGACGACCCCATGGATTATATCGGGGGTTTTCCCGACCATCCGCACCGCGGTTTTGAAACCATTACCTACCTGCTGCACGGGCGGCTGCATCACCGCGATAATCACGGACACGAAGGCGTTCTTGAGCCAGGTGGGGTGCAGTGGATGACGGCCGGGCGCGGTATCATACACTCGGAAATGCCGCGCCAGCAAAGCGGCCGTCTGTGTGGCATTCAGCTCTGGCTAAACCTGCCGGCAGCAGAGAAGCGTATGGCACCGCATTATCATGAATTTAGTGCCGAATCCTTTCCTCTTGAACAAAATAAAGCCGGCGTTACCGTGAAGGTCATCGCCGGCACCACTGATGCCGGAACGTCCTCGCCTGTCGCCCGTCGTGTGACCGACCCGGTGCTGCTCGATATCCATCTGGGGGCCGGCGCGCGTTTTGTACAAACGCTCCCTGATACGCATGAAGCGTTTCTTTTTCTGCTGCAGGGTTCGTTTATGGTGATTGGGGAAAAGAGTTCACAGGCCGTGCATGAGGGCATTCTCGCAAGCCTTGGCAGCGGAGGGGCGGTTTCGCTTGAGGGCGTAGCGCCTGAGAATCGCTGTCTGCTCATTGCAGGTCGAAGGCTAAACGAGCCTGTTTCGCGACTTGGACCCTTTGTCATGAATACCCATGAGGAAATTCTCGAAGCCATTGATGATTTTCGCAACCACCGCTTTGCCCCGCGGTAGCTGCATCCGTTGTATCGTCTGTCACAAACCTGCTAGCATTGCAACGTAAGAGCCGGCAGGTGGAGACTTAATGCGTACATTCCTTTTCTCCCTCATTTTGGGGTTAACTTTCTCAGGGTTTGCCATGGCATGCGATGACTCGCGAATATACGGGTATGTGGAAAAAGCGACACTGGTGCAGCAGGACGTAACCCTGTCGGCGAAGCTTGATACCGGCGCGAAATCATCCTCTCTCAATGCCATTGATATTACGAGGGTTGAAGAGAACGGCGTCAGCTGGGTCTATTTCAAGGTACCGGTAAAGCAGGGCAAGCCCGTAGCGTTTCGTTGCGAGTATGTGGGACGGGTTGCCATAAAATCGCGGGCCACGGAAAACGGTACGGGGGGTCCTATTCGTCGTCCGGTGGTTTTAATGCCGGTGCGCCTTGGTACGGAAGTGCGCATGATTCGCGTGAACCTGACTAACCGCAAGCGTTTTATTTATCCCCTGCTGCTTGGGCGCGAAGCGCTGATAGCCTTTGGCGTTAAAGTTGACCCTTCCAGAAGTTTTATGCTTAAAAACAGTGAACAGCCTTCATGAACAGCACCAGTCGCCACGTCTATGGTTTAATCGTTGGCCTTTTTCTCGTAGGAATGGGGCTCTTTTTTTATCGCCATCTGGCGCTTGATGTCCCGCTGACCGATACTGAAACGGTCAACAGCTGGACCGTTGAGGCCAGTCTGCGTTTTGACGCGGACGGCAAATCGCCCGTCAAGGCCTCGTTTTTGATTCCCTGGATGCCACCGTATCTCGTCATTCTTGATGAGTATTTTGTATCGCACAATTACGGTGTTACGACCAATCTGCGCGGTAACAATCGAGAAACCGTCTGGTCGCAGCGGCGCGCAAGTGGCGCGCAGTCGCTGTACTACAGGGCGATTTTCCGCCAGACAGATTCCAATGAATCCCCACCGGCAAAACCCCCGGCGGTCAAACTGCTGACGCTCCCTGAAAATCAACAGGCGGCGGCCGAGGCGCTTTTAAGTCAGGTGCGCCAGTCGTCTGCCGACATTCAGACCTTTGCACAGAGTCTTTTGCGGGAGCTGCACAAGCAGGATGGCAATGCGCGTCTGCTCACCGGCAACACGCCGACCGATGAGTCGCTGGTCAATGCCGCCATTACCATACTTAATCAGGCCCGGGTACCGGCCATGGCCGTACGGGGCATTTACCTTGGGCGTCAGAACCGTGCTGATTTCAAGCTTTTTCTCGCGGTCTATAACGGGCGGGAATGGGTGTATATTAATCCGCGCACCAACAGTGCCGGTCTGCCGGATGATTTTCTAGTCTGGTCTTTTGGTGACGAGCCCATATTTGAGGTCAGCGGCGGGCGGCATGCACAGTTTGCGCTGACGGTCTCACCGACACCGGTCAATGCACTCAGTATCGCAAAAGCCAGAGGCGTGCAGGCGGATTCCGACATGATGCGCTTCTCGCTGCTGCAGCTGCCGGTCAACACTCAGGAAACCTATAAAATACTTTTGATGGTGCCGGTGGGCGCTTTTATCATCCTGCTGCTGCGTAATTTTATCGGACTCAGTACGTTTGGAACGTTCATGCCGGTACTGATTGCGCTTGCTTTTCGTGAAACGCACGTGCTCTGGGGAATTGCGCTTTTCACCATCATCGTGTCTTTCGGGCTGCTCGCGCGCTTTTATCTCGATGAGTTGCGCCTGCTGCTGGTACCGCGCCTTGCCGCCATTCTTACGGTGGTGATTCTCTTAATGATTTTCATCAGTGTGCTGACGCAGAATCTCGGGCTTGAGCAGGGGCTTTCAGTCGCACTCTTCCCGATGGTGATTCTCACGATGACCATCGAGCGCATGTGCATAACCTGGGATGAGCGTGGAGCGGGAGCTGCGATTCGTGCCGGTATTGGCAGTCTGGTGGCGGCCGTTATTGCTTTTTGCGCGATGAGTATAGCTTCACTTCAGTACCTGCTTTTTGCGTTTCCCGAGCTGTTGCTCGTGTTGCTTGCACTGATTTTGTGGTTTGGACAGTATCGAGGGTATCGACTCTTTGAGCTGAAGCGTTTTCGCGTGCTTGCCGGAGGTGGGTCCTGATGCTGGGTCTTTACCGCAGGCTTTCACAACGTGGTGTGCTCAGCATCAACCAGCGTAACAGCGATTTTGTGCTCAAGTATAATCCGCGCACGCGCTATCCGCTGGTTGATGACAAACTGAAAACCAAGCGACTGGCCCTTGCTGCCGGTATTGCCGTACCGCCGATGTATGCGCTGGTCGAAACGGAGCACCAGATTCGCGATATTGAAACGCTGCTTGAGCCGTACTCTGACTTTGTCATAAAACCCGCGCACGGTGCTGGTGGTGATGGCATTGTGGTGGTGACTGACCGCGTGTTTGGTCGCTTTCGCCAGGTCAACGGACGCCTGCTGACTGTTCAGGAAATCAGCTACCATCTCTCACGCCTGCTTTCAGGTGCCTACAGCCTTGGAGGACACGCCGATTACGCCATTATCGAGCAGCGTGTGGTCGTTGACCCCGTATTCGCCGCCATCAGCTATGAGGGTGTGCCTGACATTCGAATTATCACGCTGCTTGGCTACCCGGCTCTTGCGATGGTGCGACTGCCAACGCGCCTTTCAGGCGGCAAGGCCAATCTGCATCAGGGCGCCATTGGTGTGGGTGTGGACCTCGCCACCGGAACTACGCTTGGCGGCGTGTTTCATAATGACACCATTGATTACCATCCCGACACACTGAATCCTGTGGTCGGGATTACCGTACCCTACTGGGAGCGCATCCTCGAAATTGCCGCCGGTTGTTATGAATTAACGGGACTTGGCTACCTTGGGGTGGATATTGTCCTCGATAAAAACGAAGGTCCTTTGATGCTGGAATTGAACGCGCGCCCGGGCCTTAATATTCAGATAGCCAACCGCGAAGGCGCACTCCCGCGCTACCGCACGATTGAAGCACGTGCGGCGAGTGGCGTCGATAAGAGTGTTGCCGACCGGGTTGCTTTTAGCCGCGGTGCTTTTGCGCGGCTCGAAAAATGACGACAGCCGCTAAAGCTGTTAAGCTGGTTTTTTGCACCAATCGGGAGACACCATGAACGTTCTCTGCAAATGCCTTTTTACCGCCGCTGTTTTGTTGAATATGAGCACGGCGATTGCCTGCACGGATTTTCGTCTGAAAGCCGAGGACGGCTCGCTGATGATTTCTCGCAGCATGGAATTTGGCGTGCCGCTCAATTCGAACCTGCGCACCTCCCCGCGCGGGCGCACCGTTAACACCCAGACTACAAACCAGAAGCCGGGCCTTTCATGGACGTCTAAGTACGGTTATGCCTATGTCGATGGTTTTGGCATTGACGCAAGCTTTGATGGCCTTAATGAAAAGGGGCTGTCGTTTGGGTACCTCTACCTGCCAGGCGAAACACGCTACCAGGACATTCCTGAGGGTCAAGACAACAAAGCCATTCCCTATACCCGCTTTGGAGACTGGGTGCTTGGTAACTTCCAGACGGTTGATGAAGTGCGTGCAGCACTGGAAAACGTGTATGTCAGCGGTGAGAAGCTTCCACAGCTTGGAGATGCCGTCCTGCCTGCACACGCATCCATTTATGACGCGAGCGGCAAGGGCATTGTGGTTGAGTTTTACAACAATAAAGTCAATGTGTTTGACAATATTGGCGTCATGACCAACTCCCCGAAATACGACTGGCACGTGACGAACCTTCGCAATTTTATCAACCTCTCGGCAGAGAATCCAAAATCCATTACTCAGGGTGGCATTACCTATACCGGTAACGGGCTTGGGTCAGGCGCCATTGGCTTGCCGGGAGACGCCTCTCCTCCCTCGCGTTTTGTGAAGGTGGCGTTTATGGCGGCCAACGCATTTCATGCCAAAAATGCCGATGAACTCCTGAACCTTGCCCAGCATATCATGAATAACGTTGACCTCCCGGCCGGCTACGTGCGTTCAACGGAAAACGGTGAGGTGCAGACCGATACGACACAGTGGGTTGTGTTTAAAGACATTGGCAACCGAAAAATCTATTTCCGAACCTATGATGATTTGAGCCTGCGCTCCATCGACCTGAATCAGCTCGATTTTTCGGAAAAAGCGCGCCCGCTGTCTTTAAAACTTAATGGCCGCCAGAAGGTGACGGATGAAACCGCGCGTCTGAAGGCTTCACCCACCTCCTGAAGGGAGAAATGATGCACGGACGATTGACGCGAAAGCGCGTTACCACCGCGCTGCTCTCTTCGCTTCTGGCACTGCCGGCAATGGCCGAAGAAGGGGTGCAATGGCAGTATGGTGTCGCCCCCTATCTCTGGATGCTGGGCCTGCACGGTACTGTGCAGGCGGCTAATACCCGCCTTGAAGTGTCGCAGTCGTTTGCGGATATCATGCAGAAATTCCAGGGCGGCATCATGCTGTGGCTGGATGCGCGCCGCGGCCGTTTCGGTCTTTTTGCCAACAGCATGTTTTCGGTGCTCAAAGACGAACAGACGGTAGAAGGCTTTCCAGTACGTGCGCGCAATGATTTTGGTATTTTCTCGGCAGGCGCCTCATGGTCGCTCATTGGGGACGCCTCAAAGCCACAGGGCCTCACCCTTGATGCTCTTGCCGGCGCCCGTCTTACCCTCAACGATGTGACCCTGCGTGTAGCGGACTTGAAGGCCGTCAGTAACCACACCTGGACCGACCCCATTGGCGGCGCGCGCCTGCGATACACCTTCAACCCGCAATGGCACGTGATTGGCGAAGCCGATGGCGGTGGCATAAATGGCCACCACAGCACGGATGTTCAAGGCTGGATTGGCTACAATCCCAAAAAGCCCTGGCTTGTTGACAACCTGACCCTCTACCTTGGCTACCGTAATCTAAACCAGTACTACACCAGTGGCGAGGGGCGCAATTTCTTCCTCTGGGACATGAATATCCGCGGCCCGATTATTGGGGCTAAAGCGATTTTTTAATGCGAGGGTGAAGGCCCTTCAGGTTGAAAGTCTTCATCATCCTCTTTTGCACTACTCGTCTCATCGGGATGTGTATACGGCTCTCCATATCGCTCAAGACGTATCAAGGCACTGTGTACCTCCCGCAGGCGTTTTTGGCGTTCAGTATCAACCGTGAAAAAACGCGGATTAAAGGCAAGTCCGATAATCGCTCTCATGGCATCATTCAGCAGCTTTAAGACCGTGAAGAGCAGCGGAAGCCACGGATGACGGTGTGTGCCCATGCTCTCATGATGTTGCTCAATGTTTTTAAGAACATTGTCAAGGCCATCGGGATCGTAGTTGTTACGCAGTTTTCCGGCCTCCGTCTCCAGGGTGTCTGCAATGCCACAGGCGACACTTCCCGACGCTTTAACCGCATCGTCCGCGCCATTGTCACGCAGTTCGGCGCCGTAGAGCCTGAGGTTAGAGATGGCATTGAAGACCGCCCCCCACAACTCGCTTTGCTGCCGGGTTTCGAAGCGTTGAGTCGGGAGGGGCGCGCGCGGCATGAACATCGTGGGTAATGGGCGGGGGAGTGCTTCATCAAGAAGAGCCTCTTCCTCATCGTCATCCTCATCCGGCCGTATCGGTTTGAGTTTGGCGCGCCCAAGAATTTTCTGAGCATGTTTCAGTAAGTCGCGAAACGTGATGCGTGCTGACGGGGGGAGATAAGGCGCGCAATTGTGGACTTCGGCCATACTGACCAGCATTTTCGCGCGTGGCGGGTCGAGCCCTTCATGTACGAGCAGCGTAATCATTTCATCGGGCGGGTATTCTGGCATCTCCACGGTGATAAGGCGGCGCATCAGGGCGTTACTGGCCTGCTGGCGCGCGCCATCGCTCAGAGGGTTCTGGGTGCCAATCAGCATAAAGCCCGGGTGTTTTGGCGGCTTTTTGGTGAGGGGATTTTTGCCCATGAGAAGGTCGTTCAGGAAGTCTTCCAGGCGTTCACAGGCGTTAATTTCATCGATATAGACCACCGCCCCCTCTTCAAAGGCCTTGAGAAGACGCCGCTTTTTAGCCTCAATGTTAAGACTTGCCGGCAGGGTGTAAAAGCCCCTGTCAGACGAATGTCTGGCATAACCAAAGCGCTCCAGAAGTGCCTTGACCATTTCACTTTTCCCAACACCTGGCGGGCCCTCGAGCACGATGCCGCCAAGCCCTCCATAGAGGAGGGTGCGTGGGAGCGGATGGCCTTTTTGTGCCAGAATCCTTCGCTGTTCACGAAGCGCCAGCAGGTCTTCGAGCAGCCTTACCGCGGGGTCGCGTGAGGGTGTGAAGCAGTAGGTCCGTGTGTTTTCAGATGGCTGCATCGAGGATGCCGCCTCTGGCATGCCATGAACTGTCGGCAGGCGTTGCAGGCCGCTCTCAGGAAACGCTGCCTCAAAGGCGAGGCGCAGCTTGCCGGTAACAAGATTTTTGCCGATGATGCGCGCAAAATGGCGTGTCGTCTCTGTCAGAGATATTGTTTCAGAGCGGTTACTTAAAGACAGGAGCGCCATCATCTCGAGCTCGCGCGGCGAGATGAGCACGCGGTCTTTTGAGTGCTCGCAGAGGAAGACGTACATGCGTAGAATCTCAAGGCATGCGGCTTCGGTATCCTCCCGTGAAATACCATTGGCCGCAAAGAGCGGCTTCAGGATATTTTCATACAGGTAATCGCAGGGCATGGGCTCAACAACGAGAACATTACCGTGGCGCGCAAAGAGCGAGGCGATTTTACGGGTATCGCCATAGCTTGCGGGGTTACCGGCAAAGACCACCTTATGCTCTGAGGTAATTTCAATGCACACATTGTCGATGCGCACATGCGGCGGCGTTTCAAAAATCCCCTCAAACGCACTCCAGTCACCGGCTGAGGTATTGGCTTCATCAATAAAGAGCAGCTTAAGACCTGGCTGGCGGTCGCGTGCCCAGGTTTGCATGTTTCCTGCCGTATGCCAGAGCGTACACGCTCCGCCTTCAGCAATCGTGGTTTCCATGAGGGTGGATTTTCCGACACCTGTGAGCCCTGCCATAAACACCATGGGCGCATCACGCAGATGCGACCAGAGCGCATCAATACGCGCGCGCTCAAATGCCGCGGCGTTTTCATGGCTCTTAGCAAAGTCTGGAAGCTCCATTACAAGACGGGTTTCCAGAAACTCAAGCCCTTCCCAGGCAAGGTCAGAATCACCCTGCGGGTGTTGCGCTAAAAACTGCTCACGCACCCGCAACCGGCTTAGAGGTTCGGTGTGACGCGCCCTTTCCGGCAGGTGTTCAGGATGCTGAAGATGCGCCCACACGGCTTCACGGGGAATGGTATGACGTTCTTCGTTAAAGTCCGGAAACGCCACCTGCTCGGGATTGTCCGGCAGCAGAATCAGGCGGTTGTCGGGATTTTTCGTGACGCGCTCCAGCAAAAAGGGCATGAGCGCTTCCAGGTGTTCCGGGCTAAAACGCCCGCGCAGGATAACGGTTTCATGCTGTTCGAGCAGTTGCGGCAAAAGACCGCGCGTTTCCCAGAAACGCATGGTGCCGGCCTTGCGGTCGCACACGCCATCGAGCGCGTCCAGAAGCTGTGAGGGGTCGCATTCAGAGATATCCACGCAATGTGCATTCGCCCACTCCGGCTGAAGGCGGGTCACATCCGGGTCATCGCTCTTTATAAGCCGTGTGTGCAGATGAGGCTCCTCGGGCGGCAGTGGGGGGGCGGCATCTTCGCATGCCTGACGCAGGCCTGCGGGCAGCAGACTTTCATCAGCAAGGTTCAGTGACAACTGCACCTCGTTCTCGGCGCAGAGCGCGAGAAGACGCGCCCACTGGCTCTCTTCCAGGGGATGGGAAATATTGAGCGTCAGAAGCCCGTTTTTGTGTTCAGCAACCCACCCGTCAATGGCGAATGCAAGGCCATCGGCACACCGGTAGCGCTCCTCAAGCTGTGAAAAATAAAAACTGTTGAGGGTTTTGGCCTCTGGCGAAAGCCCGATGCGCCAGGAAGCAATATGGCCTGCGGCCTCGTTCCAGCGATACCCTTCTTCAAAGCTAAACCCGCCGTCAGGCCAGGGAATATGCTGTCCTTCATGCTCGAAAAAGCCTTTAATGCGCGCCTCGTGAAGGGTGCGCATGAACTCCCGGTCATGCAGCGGAGGATTGTAAAGCACAACTGGCAACACCGATTGAAGTGCGCGCACGAGTTTACCCTCTACCCAGCTAAATTCCCTCCCAAGCGGTTGCCAGCGCCCCAATAAGAGCTCTTTCCAGTCGCGGGCGTTAAATACATCAACCGCAGCGGCTGGTGTACTTTCTGGAAGGGGTTCAGACGGTAATGGCGGGAAGGCGTTTACCGCGGGCGCAAATGGCCAGTCCATCCAGCGCTTGATGCGTGAGTAAAATTCACCCCCCTGATGGCGTGCACGGTCTTTGGTGTTCTCCAGCAGAATGACGCCCGTTTTGGGGGGCAGCGGGGTGCCATCACTGGAGGCCGGGATATCCAGCAGCGTATTAAAGCGCACCAAATCCTGTGGCAGAAAATTCTGGCTGTTCAGCACAATCAGTGGCGGATTGTCGTGATTCTGCAGCGCGTGGTGCAAAGCGCCGCCCGGTCCTTCGGCAAAGAGGCCTCGATGCTCATCTTCCTGGCGACGAATGAAGGGGTTTGCGCACTGCAGAGCCTCTGGTTTATCAATGAAAATAACGTCCCGGCCACGGCCTTTGACATATGCCATAAAATCAAGGCAAAAAGCGTCTATCGTGTTTCCATCGGGCATGGCCAGACGAAAAGAGTCCTCTTTTTGGAAGAGGTCACTGAAAAACTCTTCAGGGCTGTCGTAGTGTTTTTCTTTTTTACGCCGGTTAATGAGCGCCTCCCGGTCACTTTCGGCATTATTAAGCGCCTCTTCAAGGAGAGGCAGTTCAGACAGATGGCTGCCGCTTTGAACCCACGGGTGCAGAGAGAAGTGTTGACAGGCGAGGTTTAGCCCCTGTATCACTTCCATGAAATTGACGGATGGGTGCAAGTCGGGAATGCTCTTTTGCAGCAGTTTCCAGTAGGTACGGGGATTTTTTTGCATCAGGCCATTGAGCAGGTAGAGCGTGATGGCCATTTGCGACTCGCTGCCAGATTGAAGGGCTGCGAGAAACATGGGGCGCCCGTCAGGGTGGCGCAGAAAAAGCGATTGTATCGCCTTATCAGAAGGTGGTGCGAGGGGAGGCGCTTCAGTAAGCCTTTGCAGGAACGCTTCACCGTCAGAGGCCTGCTGCAGGGCAAGAAGACCGCCGCCTGCGATAACGTCATCGATGTTAGCTAAAGGGGCTGGCTCCTGCAGCATTCTGTCCGTGCAGATAAGGTGCGGGCTGCCAAGGATGCGCCCAAGTATTTCCGGCAGTTCGTCAGCATCTGCGCGAAACTGTCCTTTGCTGAATCGTGGGTCAAAAATCAGGAACTTGCCCGTCCCATTGCCCTCTTTCAACGGGAAAATCGTGATGGCGCGCCATGGCGTTGACAGTATGCAGGCGGAGTCGAGGTGTTGCAGGCTGTCAAAAATGCCGGCTCCGGCATAATGGCGAATGCCGGGACGCCCCTCTGCACGCGCTTTGAGCCGGTTGAACCAGTTAATATGCGGGTCAGTCAGTGTTTTGCGCTCGCCATCCCACTCGCTGAAAAACTGCAGCATTTTCTGTATCCCTACAGGCCCGAGCTCAGAGGCAATCTCTGGAAGCACTTCAGCCAGAGAGGGTACGGCTATGTTCGCGTCTGAAGCCGCCTGCAGCTTCAAAAATTGTCCAAGGCGCGCTTCCAGCATCTCACTGTTAAGGTTTTTCGTGCCTAAGGGCAGTGTAGAGAGTGCTTTAACCGCCTCAGGCAGATGATCACGCATGACATCCAGTGAAAATTCCGGCAAAGTGAGTCTTTCTGCCTCGGCATTGGAACTCGCTGCCGGAGCGGAATAGGCGGGCGGTGCAAATAAAAATTGTTTGAGAGTCTTGAAGCTCGCGATTTCGCCAAGCAGGCCGGATTCTTTGAGCGCCCTCACACCGTTGGTGCCTAATATTTTCAGTGTCTCCAGACCGCCAATGGCATTAAAAAAATCCTTGAGATTAACGCCCTTAAAGGCATCATGAATCTCGTTCTCATTAGAATCCGAACGGCTCTCGGCAAGCGCTTTTAGAACATCATCCATGCTGACGGATTTTAGCAATTCGCGAAAAGCTGCACCTATTTCAGAAAGATTCATGCTTTTTAAAAAATCCTGAAAGTCTAATTCAGCGTGGGCACGCGACGCTATTTGCCACTTTGTCTCATTCTCTTTAGCCGATTCAAATCGTTTTTGCAGATCTTGCCTGCAGCCTTCGTCAAGATTTGGAACATTGTCAATAAAGCTTTGATAAAAGTCTGACGGGAACGATATGTGCCAACGCCTCATCTCATCATTGGCATCCAGCTGGACATGTCGAAGTTCAGTGCAGCTTTTCAAGCTGCGTGCAAGCTCGCTCATCTGCATTGCATTTTCGCTCGTCAGCGGCAATAGGTAATCACAATACAGCGCTTTAATCCTTCTAAAACAGGTGAGTATCTCTGCCAGTTGAAGGTGATTGGAAGCATTCAGGCAGAGAGTCAGTTTTTTTAGATGAGGCGCACTTTTTTCCCATCGCTCAAGCCAGCCTGCCGGTAATTTGCCTGTAAAATAAGAAAAATCTAACGACAGTGTTTCAAGGCCCGGCAGCGTGGGGACCGGGTCTGTTATCACGGGTGCGTGATAATCGACATTAAGGGAGAGGCTTTGTATGTGCGGATTTTTTTCAAGCAGTGCAATTAAGGCCTGCTCTTTATCCACTGTGCAGTAAACTTCCCTGAGCCGGGGCAGCATGGGCCAGTCGCCAGTCTCGGGGCCGGCGCACATGTTCAGTACTTCAAGTGCCGGGGTATGGAGGAGCAGCGCATCAAGACGACAGTAAATATCTTCTGCAGGTGGTTGCGGGGATTGACAATGACTCAGTGCCCAGCGTGCGGCAGCTGTGAGCAGGCATTGAAGATGGGTCACGCTTTTGAGATCATCTGTTTGAATCTGTACAAAAGGGTGACTGATACGCATGTCATTCAGTAACTTCCAAACGTTTTTATTGTCGATTATCAGGGATTTGGGAGTCGCTGTGTGCACATAGTGCGTGTCGATGATACGTATAAAATTCTTCCAGCTATAATCTTTTGAGGCAATCACTTCGCTCCAGTGAATGCGGGTGGTTTTAAAGCCTGTGGAGCGCGGCTCAGGATCGTATGGTACCGAGAAATAAACTTGATTAGGACGTGATACGGGCTTCCACTTTTCTCGCGTGAACCATCCATCGTCTAAATCTTCTATTTCGAGGTGTCTCACGGTCAGACGCGGGTTGTTTTTGACGAGCCTCTCCATGTCAAAATGGGTTAAGCAGTGCGCCTGGCGCTCGCGTGGCAGAGGCCTGTTTCGCAGGCTCTGTGGCACATCAACCCCGCCAAGGTTGAGGCGCAGCGCATCCGGGCGGGTTTGCAGGATTTCTTCCGTGAGGCGCGTAAGCCTTGGCGCGGTTCTCTCTTTAACGTGGTTCTCGTCAGAGGGAGCTGGTGCCTCATCTTCCTCCATCAGGGCATACACTTCAAAACCATCGCGAATCAGCAAAATCAGCTTTTCGATGACCGCTTCTCGCGGCAGGCTCTTTGACAGGATATTACAAACCAGCGGACGCTTTTCCTTGATGACGCCCCACGAACCGCTGCTCCAGGCCGCTTCGCCGTTGATAAGGCGCCCAACGCTGAGCGTCCCCGGAGACAGCCGCTTCCAGGTATGTACTTTACCGGCCTTTTCAACATAAAAATGGGGTGGATAGAGCATGAACTCTCGCAACAAGGAAGAAGTTGTTTATAATTTTAACATGATGCGGTAAGTGAGTACAATGTTTGCCGTTGATCTTTCATCGGCATGGGTAAGAAGATCCGCATGATTCCCAGAATTGAGCAAATACTGTATCATTGTCCTACTTTTTTGCGAAACTGAATATATCATGGTCTTTGCGCTCCTCGTTGCAGGCATTACGCTGATGACTTTGCTGGCGGTGGTAATGATGCTGCTTAAGCTTCGCCAGCTGCCGGCAGAAACACTCTCCCCCGCTTTGCGACTGCGCCTTTTGCTGAGCGGGTTTGTCGCCTTTGTGGCCGATACGCTGGGGGTTGGCAGTTTTGCGGTGAATGTCGCCCTTGCCAGAATGCTCGGCACTTTTCATGACGAGGAGCTGCCAGCGGTTAATAATGGCGCGCAGGTGATTCCAGGGGCCATTGAATCCCTTTTTTTCATGCAGATGGTGGATGTAGATATCACTACCCTTCTGACACTGGTAGCCGGCACCTGCGCTGGCGGTGTTTTAGGCGGTTTTTTGGTGCCGAGGCTGCCGCGCCAGACGCTGCGCCTTATCATGGTGGTCTGTTTTACGCTGGTGGCGCTGCTGTTGCTTGGCAGTGAGTGGCAACTGCTGCCGGTAGGCGGGGATTTGATGGCGCTTCAGGGCGCACGTTTGACCGCGGGCTTTTTTGCGATGATGCTGTGTGGCGCGCTGACATCTGCCGGTATCGGTCTTTTTGCGATGGTACAGGGGGCGCTTTTTTTACTGAATGTCTCACCTCTCGTGGCTTTCCCGGTGATGATGGTGGCGGGTGCTTCGCAACAGCCCCTGACGGCACTGATGTTTTTGCAAAGAGGCTGCATTCCGCTGAAAAAGACGTTGATCTTCAGTCTTGCCGGCTGTGTCGGGGTGCTGGTGACGGTGCCGCTTGTGCATGTGCTGTCATCGCGCACGCTGCATCTGTTGCTGGTGCTGGTTCTCGTGTATAACGTTGTGGCGCTTTTCCGTGCGTGGCAAAGCGCGCGGGAGGGGGCATCTTTCACCGCGCGCGTGCCTGCGCCTGGCAACCAAGGGAATTCCATGGACGAAAACGTCAGCAAATCACAAAAAAAACGCGAGGCCCATGCGCTCCAGGAGGCCGGGGTAAAGCTTTTAACCCTGCCGCGCGATGTTTTTGACGCCCTGCCAATCAGTACCGCACTGCGTGATGCGCTGGAAGAGGCACGCCGGCTTAAAAGCCATGGCGCGATTCGCCGCCAGAGTCAGCGCATTGGCAAGCTCATGCGCCTTGAAGACACAACCCTCATAATGGAGGCGCTCGCACGCATGGAAGAAGAAAGTGACGCCAAAAGCGCTTCTTTTCATGCAGTTGAGCGCTGGCGCGAGCGGTTGCTTAACGAGGGACGCACAGCCCTCACGGAATACATCGACACGTATCCGGGCGTAGATGTGCAGCAGCTGCGTCAGCTCATTGCCCGTGTGGAGAGCGCCAAAACCCCTGAACTTAAATCCGGCGCTTCCCGCGCTTTGTTTCGTTATCTGAGAACCTTTATCGTATGAATCTCCCACTTTTTGTCAGTGCGCCGCGGGGCATGGAATACCTCCTTGGCGAAGAAGCCGCGCAACTAGGCCTCTCGCTTTCCCGCACCTCCCCGCAGGGCGTTTTTGGTGAAGGAAGCCTTGAAACGGCGTATCGACTCTGCCTCTGGTCACGCCTTGCCAATCGCGTACACCTTGTGTTGTTCTCAGGCCGCGTGACCGATGAAAAAAGCCTGTATGCCCTTTGTCGGGAGTATGCCTGGCAGGACGTGTTTACAGCCGATAAATCACTCTGTGTGGAGTTTCACGGCAGCAGTGATACGCTGCGCAACACCCTTTTCGGCGCACAGGTTGTGAAAGATGCCATCGTTGACTGTTTCCGTGACACGGCAGGTGCGCGACCCGATGTCTCGCGCGTGATGCCGGATGTGCGTCTGCACGCGCATCTTAAAAAAGACACCCTGACGGTGAGTCTTGATTTGACCGGCTACAGCCTGCATCAGCGCGGTTATCGACTGGAAGCCGGAGAAGCCCCGCTTCGGGAAAATGTGGCCGCCGCACTTCTCGTGCGCGCCGGCTGGCCGAAAATGCTTGAAACAGACGCGTCCTTTTGTGACCCCTTCTGTGGTTCCGGTACCCTTGTGATTGAAGCCGCTCTCATGGCCGGACGGCGGGCGCCCGGGCTGTTACGCGACACACAGGCGTTTCGCCACTGGAAGGGGCATGATGAAGCCCTCTGGCAACGCCTGCGCGAGGAAGCACAGGCCGCGGCTCTCCCCATCACCCGCGTGCTGCAGGGGTCTGACAACGACCCGCGTGCCATTGCTCAGGCACAGGCAAATGCCGAACGCGCCGGTGTGGCCGTGGACGTAGAATTTTCGGTTGGTGGTTTTGAGACAAGCCGCGCGCGAAGCACTTGTGGGCTGGTCGCTACCAACCCGCCTTTTGGTGTTCGCCTTCAGGATCAAACTACCCTGGTACCGATGTACCGCGCGTTCGGACAGCACCTGCATGCCGCGTTTCAGGGGCATGTTGCCGCCATCCTCTCCCCCGACCCACTGCTTGCCCGAGCCCTTGGGCTTCGAGTCGGCAAACAGTATGCGCTTGCCAATGGGGCGCTTGCCTGTACCCTCTGGTGCCTGACACTGGATGCGACCAATCGGTTAAAGGAAACTGGGGAAAGCGGGCTCACAGAAGGTGCGCAGATGCTTGCCAATCGCCTTGCCAAAAACCTGAAGCACCTTAAAAAATGGGTACAGCGCGAGGGCATTGAATGTTATCGCCTGTATGATGCCGACCTTCCTGAATATGCGTTTGCCATCGACTGCTATGGCACGCATGTGGTGGCGCAGGAATATGCCGCGCCTGCGAGCATCCCGCCGCATAAGGCGGAGCGGCGGCGCCTTGATATGCTGGAAGCGCTGGTGCACGTGCTTGGGGTATCAAGAGATCGACTGGTGATGCGTGAGCGGCGCGTGCAGAAGGGGACGAATCAGTATCAAAAACTTGCGCAAACCGGGCAATCGCTTGTTGTGCGCGAGGGAGCGGCGCAGTTTAAGGTGAATCTTACGGATTATCTCGACACGGGGCTTTTTTTAGACCATCGTCCGCTGCGCCTGCGCTTTGCCACGCTCAAACGTGGCACGCGTTTTTTGAATCTTTTCTGCTACACCGGCACGGCCAGCGTGCATGCTGCACTGGCAGGCGCCATTACTACGAATGTGGACATGTCGCGCACCTATCTGCGCTGGGCGGAAGATAATTTTGCGCTGAATAAACTGCCGGTGAATCGCCACCAGTTTGTACAATACGACTGTCGGGAATGGTTAAAGCGCGCAGATGACCGTTTTGATGTGATTTTTCTGGACCCACCAAGCTTCTCGAACTCCAAGCGCATGGAGGGGACGCTTGATATTGTGCGCGATCACGCCGCACTCATTGACGATGCCATGCGTCTGCTGACACGGTCAGGAACCCTGTATTTTTCAACGAATGCTCGCCATTTTCGCATGGAAGAGCGCGTGCTTGCACGCTACCAGGTGGAGGACATCACCGCCTCCACCCTTGATATGGACTTTCAGCGCAATGCGCGCATTCACACCTGCTTCAGGATTTCTCACCCTCATGAGTCGTCGTAACTTCTGCATGAATCGCCTCTTTAAGCGGCAGCATATGGCCGCTTAAAAAGATGATTTCGGCGGTGACATAAAGTGGCGCGAGCACCATGTGCCAGGGGGTGTCCATAAAAGCTGGACGTTTGCCCTCAAAAAAATGACCAAGGAGCTGCAGGCCGGCACCGAGGATGAGCGTGACAAAAAATACCCAAAGGCTGCGCTCGCCGGGACCTGCTGCAGAAACCAGTTCAGCGACCCACAGAAGGCAGATAATTACCGGTGTGGCTGCAAGCGCGAGACGCCAGTTCAGGCGAAAATAATAGCCAAGCAGCAGGAGTGTTGCGATAGTCGCGAGACTCAGGTCAAAAATACCGGTTACGCGTACATGGATAAAGCCCAGAAACACCATAAACGCGAATATAATGAGCGGCACGCCCACAAAATGGGTATAACGTGTCAGCGGGTTTTCATGGCTTGAGGCATAGCAACGAGCCTGTTCGATAAACGGAATCATCCCTGTCTTCCTTCTGGTGTACCTTCTTTTACCATAGCACAGTGCTGAAATGTTCACCAGGCGGGTGCCAGCGGCAATTGTCGCCTCAAGGCGCTCACCGTGTCTGCCGTGTCGGTTTTGGGGTGCCAGAAAAAGCTGCCGCGCTTCTGGCTGGTGGCGGCAAGCCCAATGGCGCCAAAGAATCCAAGCCCTCCCAGCAGTATACCGGCGTTGCCAAGTGCTGTCAGTGCGATATCGGTGTGCGTACGCGGCTCACAGAGACGCGCTTTCATGGCGCGCATGGTAGCCCGAAGCTGCTCGCATTCGACGGCGGGTGAATTTTTTAACCAGGCGAGCTCAACGCCTTCGGCGAGTGTCTGCAATTCTTCAGCCAGCGCCACATGATTACGCTCCCGAAGTTCGCTCATTTTCTGGCGCAGAGCGTGGGTGGCAGGAATGCCAGGGCTCACGCTGCCGTTCAGGTAATAATCGGTAGCGATATTCGTAAAACCGGCTATGACTTCATCAATATTCGGACGCATCTCGGCTTTTGGATCCGTCATACGTGCGAGAAGGTTTCTGATGGCGGCTTTTGTGTTTTCGTCAAAATGCGGAATATTTGCAAAAAGTGCGTCATGGCAGACATCGCTTGAAAACGCCCTTAATTCTGCATTGCTGATACTGTTCCAGATGGGGTGTGCATCTCGCCAGATGAAGGCGAGTGTTCGGCCCAATGAATAGATATCGGAAGCATGCGAAGCCTGCTCACACTCCCATATTTCCGGGGCACAATAAAGCGGACTTCCTACAAGCCCCTCCTCATGCGCATCTGCTTCCATGCAGAATCCGTAATCGATAATATTGACCTCAATGGGCTGTAAACTGCCATCGGGTGGCATGCGCACGAAAATATTTTCAGGTTTTACGTCGCGGTGAATGAAGCCAGGTGTGGTAACTTGTTGCCGGTATGCCTGCAGCACGGCGAACGTCATGCGAAAGAGTATGAGGGTTGATAACAAGTCTTTTTCTTCGTTGTTGAGTAGATTGAAAAGCTCGTCACCAGGCATTCTACGTTCAACTTCAAAGCAACGCGAGCCAACAAAGACCGCCGGTTTGGCGTGTAGATGATAAGTGCGCTGGGCGCATGCCTGCCCACGCCGGATAGTGTTCATAAACACCTCATCGGCATCCTCAAGATTTTGACGTTTGACAATGCGCTCGCGACCCTCTTCTTTTGTTCGTCGGATATGCCGGTTATGCTCTGAAATCAGAGTCGCTCTCGAGTGGTATACTCTGTTGTATGTTCCTTTTCCCAAAAGACTGTTGGAAAGCACCTCATAACGCAGCCCAGGCCTTTCTTCATCAAGGACTCGCTTGCGCGGACGGCGAAGGATGCTGTGAGTGAGCCTGAATTCGCCTATCGGTTCGAAATTCCACAAAATATGCTTGTCAAAGAAGGCGATGCCCGGGTGGGCGTCCAGAAACTGAATAAGCACCTCTGTGCCGGCGCTCTCTAATGTAAGTGGGTTCAAGACGTAAATTTCGGCTTTAGACTGCACGTTGTCTTCCTGACCGGTATGCGCCTCACCATTGTAGCCGAGAACCCTGATTTTTCTCCAGTGTATTTTTTAGCGGTATGATTGTTATTGCCTCTGTAATATGCTTTGATTACTCCCCATTTTTTGGACACACCGCCCTGATGCTTAAATTTTTTCAAAAGAAACTCTTGCCTGTCTCTCTTGAGGAGCCCTTTGCTGCCGCAATGCAGCTGATACACGCATTGCTTGCATGCAAGGGCGACCCGGCCGCACTTCATGAAAAAATAGTGCCAGTGGACGGGGCTTTACTGCGTTGTACGCTCTCAGTGATTGCGCGTGACCTGGCTGTGCTGCATAACGCAATCAGTAAACTGTATGAAAATGCCTGCCATATGCTGCCACAGATGGACCCGCACGCGGTATGCGATTTTTTGCATGAACAGGCGCTGAACGGCGACACATTAAGCGCCACAGGGGAAGCCCGGGTACTTAAGGGGTGTGCGTTGATACTCGCCGAGCTGGATGCGGTTTCTATGCGGCATATTACGGTTGGTAACGCCATCAACCGGCAACTTATGGCACTTGGCTGTCAACACGACAGGGAATCTCTGTTGCCGCCTGATACACCAGGGTACCTTTTTCCGGGCAATCAAAAGGTCCGTTTTGCCAGTATGTACAATACGTTACCGGCGCCTGAAGCGCCTGGGATGTAAGTCGCATAGACGGAGGTCTTTTTCCAGGTGACTCCGGCCCAGGGCAGGGCGCCTGGAAATGGCACGCCCTTGAAAATATCGGGGCGTGCGGTAACCAGTACCGTGTAGCCAAGGCCCGCTGAAAAATCTTGTGTAAAATGTTTAGTTTTTAAAAACGCGTAACCGGCCGCCGGCTCTACGTTTTTATGCGAGTCCAGAAACGCGATGGCGTAAAGACCGTGCCAGTCGCCATCTTCATCCCAAAGACCGCGCCCAACGCCGCCGCCCCACGCGAGTTCATTATACTGGCGCACGCGTTCACGTGAGTAGGTATAGCGGTTGTGCCAGGCATAACCGGATACGTACAGCTCGTTATGGCCCTCTGTCCATATGGAGCGCAGCCGCTGACAAACTGGTTCAAACAATGACAGCCAGTGGCGACAGGATTCTGGGCGCGCGGGGGCAGCTTCGGGTTCGGCGAACGCGATTGATTGCGTAAGAAGCAGTATAATCAGCAGGATAGCTTTCATGCGAACCCGGTTTCTATATAAGGGGTTTAAATGGTAAAGTGAAAGATTTCACTGGCAGGCATACTAGCATGGACGTTTTTCGAAAAAAAGCACCGGTTTGGGCGCAGAGTACAGATGGTCACCTGCTGGCGTGCCTTTCTGCGCTGGATCTCATTTTTTTAGGTGTGGGCGCTATTCTTGGGGCCGGTATTTTTGTACTGACCGGCATCGTGGCGGCGACTCAAAGCGGGCCTGCCATCGTGCTCTCGTATCTCGTGGCGGGACTTGCCTGCGCG
Organism: Legionella geestiana; assembly: GCF_004571195.1. GTDB lineage: Bacteria > Pseudomonadota > Gammaproteobacteria > Legionellales > Legionellaceae > Legionella_B > Legionella_B geestiana. The sequence goes on along the minus strand of NZ_CP038271.1, from coordinate 1,313,000 downwards.
TTTGCAGCCCTTTCCTATGCTGAGCTTGCCGCATGCATCGGCGGCTGCGGCAGTGCTTACGGGTATGCGTATGCCGGTTTTGGTGAACTTATCGCCTGGATTGTCGGGTGGGATTTGCTGCTTGAATATGCCATTTCCGTTTCCGCCGTGTCCGCCGGCTGGAGCGGGTATGCCAAAGATTTGCTGCGTGCGCTTAAGATAAGCCTGCCGCAAGACCTTTTATATGCTCCCGCAGATGGCGGCGTGCTTAACCTGATGGCGTTTCTTGTGGTGCTTGTGATTGCCGGGTTGTTGTCGGTTGGCGTTAAATCGAGCGCGCGCGTTAATAATGCCATGGTGCTGGTAAAACTTACCGTGCTGCTCGCTTTTATACTTGCGGCAAGCGGTGAAATTCAGCCATCGAACTGGTCGCCGTTTATGCCCTGGGGATGGAATGGCGTGATGGAGGGGGCGGCGCTTATTTTCTTTGCCTATATCGGGTTTGATGCGGTATCAACCGCTGCGGAAGAGGCTAAAAATCCTCAGCGCGACCTGCCAGTCGGGATTATTGGCGCACTCGTTATTTGTACGCTGCTTTATATTGTGGTGTCCATCATGCTGACCGGCATGGTGCATTTTACAAATCTTAATGTGCCTTCCCCCATCAGTCATGCACTTCTTGTGACCGGGCACCGTTTTGTCGCGGGCCTCACCGGGATTGGTGCGATTGCGGGTTTAAGTACGGTGATGCTCGTGATGTATTACGGACTGACGCGGGTGTTTCTCGCCATGGCACGCGATGGGCTGCTGCCTGCCTGGTTTGGGCATGTGAACCCGCAGACACGTACGCCTGTGCGCATCATTGCGGTCACCGGCACCGTTATCGCGCTCCTGTCCGCGTTTGTGCCGATTCATGAACTCGCGGAGCTTGTGAATATCGGTACCCTGTTTGCGTTTATTCTGGTGTGCGCGGGCGTTATTATTTTGCGTTTTCGACATCCCGAACTGGAGCGCCCGTTTAAAGCCCCCTTCATGCCCTGGGTACCGGTATGCGGCATTTTGAGCTGCATGTATCTGATTTACCATCTGCCAGGGGTAACCCTGATGCGTTTTGTCGTGTGGATGCTGGCGGGGCTGGTGCTTTACTTCTCTTACAGTCGCTATAACAGTCATTTGAATAAGGCGGCAGCCGCATGAGCCATGGAAACGCCTCCCGCACCCGTATGCCGATGTCGCGCCTGTTGCGCCAGTTTTTAAAACGTCAGCCCAAAGACGAGACACTGCAGTTTGGCGCGCTGATACAGGCATTGGGGGAGCAGGCCTACGGCATGTTGCTCGTGGTTTTTGCCCTGCCGCCCCTCCTGCCGATTTCCGCGATTCCAGGCGTGTCTTTCGTGTTTGGCCTGCCGGTGGTGGTCATCGCGCTGCACCTTGTCATCGGGCGCAAGAGCCTCTGGCTGCCGCAAAAGCTTGCACACCAGGGCATTGCGGTTGATAAACTTCTAAAGATGGTGAATTACGCCACTCCTTTGCTTCGCCGCATTGAGCGGCTCTTAAAACCCCGCTGGAGCCTTTTAACCCGCTGGTGGGTTGAGCGTCTGCTGGGGATTTTACTGCTGGTTTTAAGCCTTCTGCTGCTTCTGCCCATTCCGTTCAGCAACATGATTCTCGCCGGCACCATCGTGCTCATGGGGCTTGGTTTTTCTGAACGCGATGGTCTTGTGCTGGCACTTGCAAGTCTTACAGGGCTTGGCTATATCGGGTTTTTGAGTACGGTTGCCAGCGGCGTGTGGGCGCTTTTTTAGAGGGCGGCACAATTATTCAGTTGATAACCTGTCTCGACTGGGTCAAGTCCAAAATTTGCTGTAAATTGGTGACTTGATAAAACTCCTGCAAAATTGTTTTATGGAAGCGCTCACATATGCCATTTGTCTGGGGTGATTGCACTTTCGTTTTGGTGTGGTCAATATTGTTAATCGCTAAATAAAGCTGATAATCGTGATGCTCCACCTTGCCACAGTATTCCGTGCCTCTATCCGTCAAAATGCGCAGCATGGGGAGCTTATGAAGCTCAAAGAACGGTAATACTTTATCATTCAGGATATCTGCTGATGTAATCGGTGTTTTCGTGGTATACAGCTTGGCAAATGCAACTTTGCTATAGGTATCGACGAATGTTTGCTGGTAAATCCTGCCCACTCCCTTGAGCGTTCCAACATAAAAAGTATCCTGAGAGCCAAGATAGCCGGGATGGACTGTTTCGATTTCACCACAGGCTTCATCATCAAATTTTTTCTTTTCCAAAGCGGCTACCTGCGATTCCGTCAGGATGATGCCCTCAGATGCAACTTTTTCCTCCAGGGCTTTGAGCCGGTCTTTAAAGTTGGCTAAATTATACCGGAGCCACACGCTGCGAACTCCGCTTGGAGATACAAAAACACCTTTCTTGCGTAGTTCATTACTGGTGCGCTGCTGGCCATGAGCTGGATATTCAATCGCATAATCTCTCACCGCCAGTTCGACAGGCTCTTCAACACGGTTTTTATGGTTAGGTTTTCTACGTGTCTGATCAAATAGAGCCTCAACTCCTCCAGTCTCAACAGCTGATTTATAGCGATAAAATGTGTCTCGGGATAAACCCATTACTTTGCATGCCCTCGACACATTGCCCAATTCTTCAGCAAGATTCAACAGGCCAACTTTATGTTTAATGATTTTAGCGTTACTATCTATCATGAGAGTTTTCCTTTTGGTTTTGTTTAAAGTTCGCACTTCTATCAAAACCGGAAACTCTCACCTTTTCAAGGGGTTGTGTCAGATCAAGCTTTGTACGGGACAAAAAACTTGAAGTAGCTCATTGATTAATAGACAATCCCTGCGTTTCTGTTCAAGGAAAAGGCATGGAGTCATGGAAATCAACGAGCTGAGCGGTATATTAAACGGATATTTTAGTTGGAACAAGGCAAGAATGACCTGTTTCGCCTGTATGCTGGTATCATTGTTCAAAGTAAGAACGGTCAATTTAAGCGAACTGGCCTGTGGCTTTGAAAGCGAGGCAACAATAGAATCGCGCTACAAGCGTATCAAGCGATTTTTCAGGGAATTCACAATATGCTTCACCGCTCTGGCCGGATGGGTGATGACTTTTTTTGATTTTGACCAGACGCCGTTGTATCTCAGCATAGACAGAACAAATTGGCAGTGGGGCAAGCAGGATATCAATATATTAATGCTGTCTATTGCCTACAAAGGGATAGCCATCCCTCTCATGTGGGATTTGCTGCCCAAGCGCGGGAACAGTAATACCACAGAGCGTATAGCCTTACTTAAGCGTTTTATAGAGCAGTTTGGCAAAGAAAGAGTTGCCTGTCTGCTGGCTGACCGAGAGTTTGTTGGAAACGAATGGTTCTCATGGTTGCGTAGTGAAGGGATCTCATTTTGCATTCGAATCAAAAGCAACACTCAAACCAGCAACAGCTTGGGGCTTGACGTTAATGTGGATGCTCTTTTCTACGATCTGAAGCCTGGTGAACAACGAAAACTGAGGGGTGAGCGCAGGCTTTGGAAGCAAAAAGTCTGGTTGAGCGCGCTCCGGCTTACAGATGGTGAATTACTTATTGTTGCAACAGATAAAGAAGTTGATTCACCTATCGAATTGTATGGCCGGCGCTGGGAAATAGAAACCCTGTTTTCCTGCCTGAAATCGCGCGGCTTTAACTTTGAGGACACGCATATTACAAAGCCGGAGCGTATTTCGAAGCTGATAGCACTTTTAAGCATCGGCTTTTGTTGGGCTTATAAAGTAGGTGAATGGCGCAACGAGCAAAAAGCGATCAAAATGAAAAAACATGGTAGAAAAGAGGTCAGTATTTTTCGTTATGGTCTTGATTTTCTACGTGATGCGGCTCTCAATGCAAAGCAGAATATCTTGAGTTTAATTGGTCAGGTGATGGCCTTCTTGAGCATCGAGGCACCGACCGAGGCGTTGATATGATTTTTTGTCCCGTACAGAGCAGATCAAGTCGAAACTAATTCATATTATCGCTATCTTTGACTTCCTGGACGTGGAAAATAACTGCACTTCTTCGTTATGCTATTCTCCTCGTACTATTTAAAAGAATAGCTTTAAATAAACTCTTTTTTCTTCTAAAAGTCCGCGCCTGTATCAGTGTGCGAATAATTACAATTTTTTAACCAATAAATTTATCTAAATTTATAAATACGCTCTTCCATACCCAACTTCTCATCAGGTTTCGGCACCAAGCCAAAAAAGTGTAATGTTTTTTTAGAAGCGCCATCAGGGTTTCTTGCAGCACGGCTTTCTAATCTATTGAATAACCTCTGACGATAATAATGTTCTTCAGAGTCACTTCCAAATAACCATCTATCACCATAACGTTTTTTTTCACCTTCACTTTCATAAAAAACTTCCCTACTGGCATTAAAAAAACCAGCTTGAGATATATAATACTCTTTTAAATATCTAATAGAGACAGATTTTCGTATTCGCGCTATTTCAGAAGCCCTCTGCTCTCTTGCAATACGACTTCGATAAGATTCCTCACCTTCTATCTTGATATGATATTCCTCTTCCCATTTAAAATACTTTTCCTGATCACCCAGGCTGGAATACGAATTTTCTCTGGCGGCTCTCTGCATCCGTTCACGTTCTTGCTTAGCCTGTGCCAGACGTGCTTCGCTTTGTGCTTGCCACAGCGCATCTCTTTCTTGACGCATCTTGCTGTGTTGATATTCAATTAACTCCCTTTGTTTACGTTCCAAATCGAAATTTTTTGGCATGGATGACTCCGTTTAAATTGTAATATTAAAGTCAAGAGTGTCAATCAGTTTGCTGGGAGCTATAGTCAGATCTGGTGTATGACAAACTGAATCAGGAGGCGTACCTTATTGATTGTTCGGCAGAACAAAAACAAAGGAGATACGCCATGACGGATTGTAAGCTGAATGCAGTACCAACACCAATAGCGGAGTGCAGTGACCCGCTAACTGAATTGCTTCGCACCGGAGCGCAGGCCTTGATCAGGCAAGCCGTGGAGACTGAGCTGGAGGCATTGCTGACGAGGTATCAAGGCTTGAAGTTGCTGGATGGTCGCCGTGCAGTTGTGCGCAATGGATACTTGCCGGAACGCCCGGTACAGACCGGGATAGGTGATATAAATGTTCGGGTGCCCAAGGTACGTGATCGCAGTGGCTCAGGGATTCATTTCACCAGCCAACTGCTGCCGCCGTATCTGAAGCGCACGAAGACCATTGAAGAACTGCTGCCGTGGCTCTACCTCAAGGGTATTTCAACCGGCGATTTTTCAGAAGCTCTTGTGTCTCTGCTGGGCGAGCACGCAAAAGGACTGTCGGCAAATACGATATCTCGTCTGAAGGGCGAGTGGCTTGATGAGCACCGCCAGTGGGCGCAGGCCGATTTGAGCAACAGGCGCTATGTGTACTTGTGGGCTGACGGGATATATAGCCAGGTACGACTGGATGACCGGCTGTGCCTGCTGGTTATCATCGGGGTAACAGAGCACGGGACCAAGGAACTTGTCGCGGTAGCTGATGGCTATCGTGAATCGTCTGCAAGCTGGGAAGAGGTCCTCATGAGCCTGCGCCAAAGAGGGTTGAATGTGTCACCACGGCTAGCCACAGGAGACGGTGCCCTTGGGTTCTGGAGCGCACTGGACAAGGTATATCCGGACACACGCCATCAGCGCTGTTGGGTTCACAAGACAGCAAACGTGCTGAACAAGCTGCCAAAACCATGCAGCCACGGGTCAAGGAAGCCTTGCAGCAAATCTGGATGGCTCCAACGCGGGATGCTGCCCACAAGGCATTTGACGATACGGTGGTCCGCTTTGGCCCCAAGTACCCACAGGCTATGGAGTGCCTGAAAAAAGACCGGGAGGACATGCTGGCATTCTATGACTTCCCGGCGGAACACTGGATTCATATACGCACCACGAACCCCATTGAGTCCGCTTTTTCAACCGTTCGACTGCGAACCCGAAAAAGCAGAAACTGTGGTTCACGCGATACCACGCTGGCCATGGTTTACAAGCTGTTGCAGTCTGCTGAAAAACGATGGAGGAAAATTAAGGGCTTTGGATTGCTGACGCTGGTGGTAAACAACGTTCAATTCAAGGATGGAGAGCAGGTTGTTGAACAATTAGACAGAAACGCCGCCTGATGCCATACACCACATTTGACAATAACTCGTTTGCTGGCAGATGAGACCTTTCATGGCATAAATGGCCATTTAAATTCAGCAACAGCGGGACTTAATGTGGAAATAACTATTGTACCTTTTTCAGGATTGGTAGGTATGCGGTCGGTGAAATGCAAATTATTTGCACTGAAATTTGTTGACTTTCGCTACGATTGAGTGTTTTTCCATGCCTATCCAACGCCTACATGAATGAAACCAGAAAATTTTCGTGAGTTTTCGGCAAGCCTGCATTCTAACCAATACCCGTCTCCGGGTTAAAATTTTATGCCTTTAAATGTGCCAACCTATTGATAAATTTAACATAACCGGTTAGCCTTGCCGCCATCTTTTTTCAGGATGGAAATCCATGAGCGGTAGTGAACTGCCAAAGATAGTAGACAAAACCGGGGATGATATTGAAGCGGCTATTGCAGCGATTGAGTCCAGCGATTTGTCTGCCGGCATCAAAGAGTTCACGATTTCCTGTGTCCGTCTTGCTGTTTGGCTGCCGAAAGCCTTGCTTGAGCAAAAAATCAAATTGTCCAACCTGCGCAAGCTGATATTCGGACAGGGTGGCCCACGCAAGAAGAACAAGGCGGATAAAAAAGACTCTGCAGAGAAAAAAGAAGAAGCGGAGCCGCCAGTGGTCGAATCGGGTGAGTCAGAAGACACGCCGCTTGATGGCGGGCCGGGTGCGCTGGCCAATAGCACCAAACCTCAAGGCCATGGTCGTTTGGCACACACGAAGTACAGCAATGCCATTGAGCATACCCTCGCTATATCCGGCTTAAAACCTGGCGACCTCTGCCCTGAAGGCTGCAGTGGCAAATTATACCGCTTTGAACCGGGCATCCTCGTGCGCATTAAAGGCCAAAACCTGGCAGCCGTTCACAAATACCACGTTGAAAAATTGCGCTGCACGACCTGCGGCTATCTCATCAGGGCGGACATTCCTGAAGGCGTTGGCAAGGAAAAATATGATGCGGCCTTCAAGGCCATACTCGCTCTGCAAAAGTATTATGTTGCAGTTCCCGTTCACCGCCAGTTTCTCTTCCAGTCCCTATTGAATATGCCGCTCCCGGTTTCCACGCAGTGGCAACTGATTGAAGAAGTGGGTAGCGCGGTTATTCCGGTATTCAATGCCCTGGAAACGCTGGCCGCCAACATGGAGCTGGTCCATGCTGATGACAGCCATGTCAAAATAACCCATCTGATTCACCAAAAGAGAATCAACCCATCCAGTGACCGAACCGGCATGTTTACAACCGGCATTCTTGCCCGCTCAGGAAATTGCGACATCGCACTCTTTTATAACGGTACCCGGCACGCTGATGAAAACCTGGAAAGGCTTCTTGCCAAACGAGACCCTGACAAAACTCCCGTGATTCACATGTGTGATGCCTTGAGCCGAAACATCCCTGCCACATTCAAAACCATACTCTGCAACTGCTTAAGCCATGGGCTTCGCAAATTCGATGACCTGAAATCATTTTACCCTGCACCCTGTCTTCATATCATCAAAGAGATTGGAAAAGTCTATGAGCATGATGAAAAAACCAAAGCCTTGACTCATGAGGAAAGACTGCGCTGGCATCAGCAACACAGTAAACCCGTGATGGATGAGCTTTACCAATACATCCATCATCAGTTGGATTCACGACAGGTCGAACCCAATGACTCTCTCGGCAGAGCCATGCGCTATATGCTAAAGCACTGGCATGAGCTGACCCAATTCTTGCGGGTAGCGGGCGCACCCCTTGATAACAATGTCCTTGAGCGCGCCCTGAAAATCCCCATCCGGGGCAGGCGCACCTGGTTGTTTTACAAAACAGAATATGGGGCCTTCATTGGCGGTGTTATAACGAGCGTGATTTACACCTGTGCGCTGGCGCGCGTCAACCCACTAACGTACCTGAAAGTCTTGCTGGAATATAAAACCCATGTTGTTAAAGAGCCAAAACGCTGGCTGCCCTGGAACTATCAGGACAAACTGGCAAGCCTTTATGCCAAGGCCGCGTAGTTTTGCTATACGGGTCGCCAGTCTTTGGGCATGGCCGCCTTTTGCGGGTTGCCCTGCGCCAGAAGAACAAGCAGCTCACTGGCTCGAAGCACCACCGTACTTGTATCATCTTTTGGCCACCAGGCGAGTTTCCCCTGGGAAAATCGTTTCTGGCATAACCAGAACCCATTGGCATCATACACCAGCAGCTTGACCGAGGTACGAGCCCGGTTGGTAAAGGCAAAGACAGTTCCGCCATAAGGGTCGCACTGCAAATGCTGGTTGCAAACCGCCTTTAAGCGGTCTATTCCTGCCCGAAAATCAACCGGCTCAACGGCCAATAAGATTCGATGGTGTGAGGTGACCTGCAGCATAGAGGTTATCCTGCAAATTGCGTGAGAATTTGCGCAAGGCATCCCACAGGCAGATTGGTCACCCGCAACAATGCCCCACCCGGGCGCTGGATTTCGATGGAGCAGGTTTGGAATACGCCAGGTTCCTCGTCGCATGCGACCGGGGACTCGGGCAGAAGCGGCACAAAGGTAAATTTGTTGTTATCGCTACCAACATTCGCGGCAATTTGTGCGCTGGTTATCTTCAGTGTTTGGGCAATCTTGTTCACAGGGTGGCGATCCATCAATATTTTGACTTCAGCCCACAACGATGACGGGATTTTGCCTTGTCGGATTCTGGTTTTACGCCAGTGCTCAAAATGTTCTTTGACTTCTTCAAGGGTTACTGTGGTTGGTTCAGGGAGTATTATCTGCAGCCTCCAAAAAATGGAAATTTAAAGGCTACAGGGTAATTATTGGCAGGTTAGAAAGTCACACATGCTCACCGGAAACTCACGTAAATTGCCATTGATTCGTTCCATTGAGTCTTGTTATTAATTAACCTTTTTATTTAGCTTCAATACATTGGATGTATTCTGCTGTTGCCCCTCCCACCATTCGTTAAATTCATCCATATCGAGGTATCTTCTTGCCTGCCATTGCTCATTGATTTCAGCGAGCAGGGCGCCAAGCAGGCGGTGGGCGGAGTCATCGTTGGGGAAGATTCTGATGACTCGTTCACGTCGCCTGAGCTCCTCGTTCAAGCGCTCCTGCATATTGGTGGTGCGGAAGCGTTTACGGTATCTGGCGGGGATAGCCATGATGGCCATAGCATCCTCAAAAGCCACCTCAAGGCAGGCTAGGGCTTTCGGCACTTTTGTCTCAAAGACCTCAACGAATTCATCCAGTCTGCGCCGAGCCTCCTGCATATCAGGTGCCTAGAGGATGAGCTTGACCTGTTCAGCGACTTCCTTTCGATAACGCAGCGAACAATGCCCCAGTATATTGCGCATCAAATGCACCTGACAGCGTTGCCATGTTGCGCCCTGAAAGTGCTTTCGTATGGCTTCGACAAGCCCGGCATGCTGGTCAGAAATGACGTAGACCACGCCTTTCAGTCCGCGCTCTTTCAGCCAGCGCAGTGTTTCATCCCACGTCGCAAAACTTTCGGTGTCTCCGATTTTCAGCCCCAAAATCTCTCGGTAACCGTCCTCGCGGATCCCCGATATCGACAGGGCTGCCCGGGAAACGACCCGGTCGCCATCACGGCTTTTGATGAACATCGCGTCCACGATCACAAACCGGTAGTTGACCCCGTCCAGACGACGTTCGTTGAAAGCGCCTATTCGCGCATCAAGCCCCGTGCACAACTGGCTCACGGTCGATTTTGAAAAGCTTACGCCACAAAGCTCCTCGGTGATATGCGTCACTTTCCGGGTAGATACCCCGTTGACGACCATTTCCATCAACGCCAGCACAAAGGCCTGTTCACTCCGCTGGTAACGCTTGAAAATGTCAGTCGAAAACGAGCCATCCCGCGTCTGCGGTACTTGCAAAGTAACCGGGCCAACACGTGTATACAGTTGGCGTGCCCGATAACCATTGCGATAACCTGCTCGCTCCTCGTTTCGCTCATACCGCCCGGCTCCAAGGCTTTCGGTGGCCTGAGCTTCCAGGACCTGGTTCAAAACGCTCTCAACCAGCTTCGCCAGACCGCCTTGGCTTGTCAAAAGTTCTGGTATCAAATCCTGTCCAACGCTAATATGGTAATCCGTCATCGCCAGCCTCCTCGGTTTTTATTGTTTTTTGACAACTCAATAGTACCGAATCCTGGCGTTGACGCCACTACCTCTGCGTCTCTCCGAATTTACAGCATTTTATGGACTTAACCCTCGACTGTCTGAATGGAGTCCACCGTTCACTCTCCCCCCCACCGCTTGCAGCATGGAGGAGAGGGATTGAATACAGTCGTGAGGTGACATCGTTCAAACAATCCGCGATTGATTGGCGTATATGGCTATTAATTTAAACAGCTTGAAAGAAAGATCATTATCAAGAACTATTTTTCCCGCATAGGCTTCATCAATCATCTGGCAGGGAACATCCAATATTTTCGCAATTACGTCCGAGCTTATATGTAATTCACGTACTAATGCATGGATATACACTCTCTGTGTAAATGACTTTATTGTAGATTCTTTGCTTGACATTACTGCTCCATGATTTAATTATGGCCACATCGAGATCGGATAAAGTTGCTCCAATTTAAAATGCGAATCGAGTCGAGAGGTAAATTGTTACTCAAATAGAGTATTGCTGTCAATAAGATTCCGCAAGGCTCGCATTTATTTACCGTCTGGAGACAGCAGCACACAAGGTTTTTTGAATATTCGATGCTCTGTATATTCATCACCCCACCAAAGGTGTTTGGTGGTTTTATAAGACCACATTGGTCCAAGTAGATACGAGACTTTAAAGTCCATATAACAGCGGTCGAGTTTTTCAGCATCAACATGGTCTTTCAAGTTTGGAAAAGGGTCATCCCAAAACATGTAAAAAAACTCATTATCATTGATTTTCCTAAACGTTACTTTTAGCCCAACCAGTTCATCACGCTCTGATACCAGCTTTGAAAAGACCTCAAAGCACCCTGTTTTAAAATTCTCGCCGTAAGAACGCGATAATCCTGTTTGCATAAGTTCGGCAAAATGTTCCAGTGCTATTTCCTCGCCATACTTACTTTTAAGGAGCAAAAAAACATTTTCAAAAAGATTAAAAAATGCTGAATTATAATTTTTCATAGGCCACCTCAAGCTGATTGGTATAACGTTGTGACAGTTTGTATAAGAGCAGCATTACTGCAGCAATAAGACTCAGATATGCGCCGCATAATGCGAGGTTAGTTTGCTTGTTTTCAAGTAATGTCAACATGATGGGCGTGGTACTGCTAAAAATGGTAATACTTATGTTAAATGACAAGGAGACCCCTGAGTATCTGACACCATAGGGGAATGTGCTAACAATCAGATCAAATACTGTAGATGAAATCAGAGATATGATGATTGCAAGCAAAATCAAAGCTATGATTATCTGAGCAATCATGCCGGTAGAAAGCAAATAAAATGCAATTGGAGGTGCGGCAATGCTGGATAAAAATATAAAATCAATTTTTGGAGTGTTTTTGCAAAACCTATCTAAGAACTCTCCAATAATAGGTGAGATTATTGTTATCAACGATAACGTTAGCGTGATGATAAAAAAAACACTGTTTTTTTGAAGGCCTATCTGCCCTAAAACGTATGGAATATTAACAATCACTGTACTGGTAGTGATGGAGTAGAGTGAGGCGATAGAAATACCTGATAAGATTTCCGGGAAATAATTTTGGATGAGTATTTTTGTTGGGGTTCTATGTAAAATCATATTTTTTTTCGCGTGAGAAAACGCATCAAAATCATTTACAGAATATCTAAGCCTGATTGCCATAATGCCAAGAGGTAGAGAAAACAAAAATGGAAGCCTCCATGCCCATGCGTTAACTCCAATATTCGCGTGGATATTTGATGAAAAAAAGCAGATGAGAGAGCCAAGAACCACGCCGAGCAGAACGCTTGACAGCACAAGTGATCCGATTAACCCAGTATTTTTAAAACGATTGTGTTCAAAGAGAAGTACAACGGCCCCCCCTTCCTCTCCGCTTACTGCAAGGCCCTGTAACAGCCTGAGCAGTATCAGAAAAACTGTCGAAAAATAACCAATCATATTAAACGTTGGCAGGATACCGATTAAGAACGTTGCAGCGGTAGAGAGCACAATCGTGTATGACAGCGCCTTACTTCGGCCATATTTATCCCCAATATGGCCAAACAGGAGCGCACCAATCGGACGGGTCAAGTATCCGGTTGCAAATACACAGATTGCTGATAGATAGACCATCGGCGTGCTAATTGCCGGGAAAAAGTTTTTACTTATCTTTTCAGTAAGAAATGCGTAAATTGTAAAATCATAAAACTGCATCAAGTTGCCTACCAATGCACCAATAATTCGTTGAGTTTTTTTCATTTTTCAGGAAACAGGAAGATTTTTTGGGGTTTTCTTTTTTCAGTGGTGTCATCCAATATGGAACTTTCTTCAAGTATGTTCTTAACCTTGTCGAAACAATGATACCCTGCTGCGAGAAAGAAGGATTTTGACTCTACAATGTCTTTATGAAACGCTTCTCCATCGCCTTTGGTCGCGAAAGAGAATAGAAGTTTTATGTTGTTGAGTTTTTGAGTTAAAACCACTCCTTTTTTAATTCCGTTTTTCCTCTCCATGTTGTTTATAAGGAGGTTATGGTATTTTTTTGAGTATGTTTCATCCCATGTATATATTTCATACTGATTATAAAATGAAGGTGAGATGGAGCCATTATATCGGTACGTTCCATCTTTGAAGATGTTATAAGCGATTTGTGGATTGAGCGACAAAATAGACATTTTGCCGTCTTTATCGACAACATTTAATGAGAAGTGGCTGATGTTACGTAGCCCAATAATATCTTTATAAACTTTCGCAATATAATAGCAATATTCGAAAGATATCATTACTGCTCTTTCATGAAGTCTCGGAATTGAATGCCCTGTAAAGTCTACAACATTTCCCATGGTTGATATCTACAACATAGCTGTCTATAACGCACTGGAAATGCGCTTGACGATATCATCACTGGCAGTGATGCCTACGCCTTTTAAGAATGAGGACACGGATAATGATATTAACATGTTTTTTTCTGACTCATTCCCATTAATGCCGATTATTTTATTATATAAATCAAAAGAAAAATCTATTAAATTCATTACATTGTGCCCAGGAACCTGTGTATACAGCAAACAGATCTGCGCTAAAATATTTCGAAGCAAAGTGATATTTATTGTCGAAAATTTCTTATTTTCATCGATAAAAAACATGTTGCCGACATGTGTGTTTCCGGAATAGAGCGCCCTTTCCTGCCGTTCAAAAATCCGCCCTTCCAGCAAATCCTTATCCAAGTCGGTGACGGCTGGGCTTCGTCCAGTTAAAAGCCATGCAGGATCAACCCCCAGCATTTCGGCATAACTGAAGAGGCTTTCAATACCGAGAGCTCTTTTTCCGCTTTCATGCTGTGCGTAGGTTGTTACAGGAATGGAATGATGTATGGCGAATTCTTTTGCCGTTTTAAAAAGATTTGCCAGCCTTGCGATTTTTAGTCTTTCAGCAACCTCAAGAACCAACTCGCCCATTTAGTATCCTCATTCTTGCGGCTTAATGACATATTATATGGGAAATGAGTAAAATACCAGACTGTTTCTCTTTTTGAGAATCCCATGTGTTTTTTGGCGCCCTAAGCAGGAGGAAAATATTCGGGAACTTCCGGCAGGCCTGCATTCTAATCAATATTTTATGCCCACACGCCCTAATATCATCTGTAAAAATCGGATGTCGATTTGTTCGAACTTGAGCCGATTGGCGCTCTAGAAGTAATAACTGGTACGCGTCATGACTTTAGAAACGAGCCCCATCAGTGTTTTGACGGGAGCGGGCAGGTCGCGTGCACCGGCGCGCTCAGCCATTTTTGCATGCTCTCGCTCATCAATGTCCATTTGTTGAATGATGGCCCTTGTTTTTGCGTCTTCAGAGGGCAGGCTTTCCAGATGACCCTGCAGATGCGCGCTCACCTGGTGCTCAGTTTCCGCAACAAAACCGAGGCTCCAGTCGTCACCGGCAAGCCCTGCCAGCGCACCGATGCCAAATGAAGCGGCATACCAGAGGGGATTTAAGAGACTGGGTTTAGAGTCAAGCTCCTTAAGGCGCGCCTCACACCATGCAAGGTGTTCGGTTTCTTCAGCCGCCGCATGCTGCATTTCTTCACGCACCTCGGGGAGTTTCGCGGTCAATGCCTGCCCCTGATAGAGCGCCTGAGCGCACACTTCACCCGAATGATTCACGCGCATCAGCCCGCCCGCATGACGACGCGCCTCGTCCTTCATTCCTGCCTCCGACAATTCAGCCCCCGGCATGGGGCGAGAACCCGGGCGCGCGCCTTCTGGGAAAAGCGTACGAAGTGCGACATCGGCTTCGCGGATGAGGAGTTCGAGGGGGGAGGGCATATGGCAGTCCGGGTAAAACAAGTTCTCTGTAAAGTATATCACTACTTGTCAGATGCTGGAAAAGACCTGTGTACGAACAGCCGCTGGGATAACCCTTGTGCCAGCCTGAATGTCACGCACCACCGAAACCCCGGCTCCCACAATAACATTTTCACCAAGGCTAAGCCCCTGCGCAATGGCAGAGCCACACCCGATAAAAGTGCCATGTCCTACACGCACCTGTCCACAAAGTACGGCACCTGGTGCGATATGGACATTGGCGCCAATCAGACAGTCATGATCAACACTTGCCCGACTGTTGATAATCGTATTTTCGCCGATGATGGCATCTGGCTGAATAATGGCACCGGCCATTACCTGTACACCCTCCTTGAGAATAACATCTTCATCGACAAATGCGCGTGGATGCACAATCGCCGGGAAATGATAGCCCAGATGTTTGAAGCGCTCATAGACTCGCTGACGGGCATCGCTGTCAACACGCATGCCGACCCCGTTTATAAGGTGTGTGGTTTCGGGGTTAAACTCAAGGATGGCGTCTTCCGCTCCCAGTAGGGAATGCCCCCGCCAGTGGGTTTCACCACGTTTTGCAAGCAGGGGACAGCACGCGCCAAGGATATTCCAGCCCTGAAGGCGCAGCAGCGCGAGCAGCACCTTGGCATGCCCTCCGGCACCGATAAGAATACAGGCGGGTTTATCTTCTTTGGCGCAGGTGGTTTGTTCGGTATGGTTCATGGTTTATCCCGGTGATATCAGACGGTCTTTAAAGGAGGATTCTGGCGAAACATTTGTGCTATGGCATAAAGTGTGTAGGCAAAAAAAACGGGAATTATCGAGTAGGTGAATGATTTAAGAAATGAGGAAAAATCGGTGCGAAGGAAGAAAAAGAACCAGGGCACCATGATGGCGCAGATGACGGTATGCAGAACATCCGCCTGCTCTATTGCGCGATTTTCAACGTATTTGATGAAAAGTCCCAGAATGAAAAACTCGAAAAAGACTCCCGGTGCGCCAAAGTTGAGATACGCCTCGGTCACAGGAAAAAACCCCATATTGCCGCCAATGGCGATGTAGTCCTGTGTAAAGAAGGCATTGGTGTATTCGACACTCAGACTGTCTCTGTATTTAACGAGAGACGATGGAAACACGTTTACCAGAGCGTCTACATAACTCCTGCCCCATTGCCATCCATCTGCAAACCAGGTGTCTTTCACATCCAGCATGGTGCGAAAGGGTGCTCCAAGTTCGCTTGAAGACAGGTCGAACCATGAAAAATCAAAATGCGTAAAGACATATGTCAGTGCTTCCATGGCGCCATGGTCGGATAATACCTGACGAAACTGCGCGAAAATCCCGAATAAGAATGCCATGAAGAGCGTTAGAAACAATATGGATTTCGATGCCTTGCCACGGATGCTCAAAAAGTAGAGCGTTACGAGTGAAAATACCATAAAAAAGCTAGGTCTTCTGATGCCAAGGAAGCTGACATACACAACAAATACACCAAGGAAACCCAGTAGAAAAAATCCCATACCGACAGAACGCCTGCCACTGGTACGAAACAGCCAGTTAAAGGCCACAAAAAGATATCCTACAACAATATAATACAGGCCAAGCTCGACCGGCCCCACCTCACGTTTCAGAAGTGCGCGACCGGCGTAACCCGCCTGAAAATAGGCTGAGAATCCAGAAGTGGCGCCAATGGCGATGATGAGCGCAAGTGTTCCGAGGATAATGACTGACAACCCGAAGGATGATGTGTTTGTTGGTGTAGGCATACGGGTAAATCGCGGTTTTCCCATCAACAGGTAACCAAAAATTTGACCGGCAAGCCCGACTACGCACATGCTTGTAACAAACTGTACTCCACTGTCATCGTAATCCTGATTGAAAAGATGGTGCAGTGGGACGGCAAGCGCGTAAAAAGCGAAGGCGACCAGACATAAAACGGAGGCAGACAGCGCGCCGCTGCCTGAAAGGCAGGTGCTTAGAATAATCCCGCAGATAAAAGCGAATGTTCCAGATTTAATGATGGCATCGGAAGTGCCTGACCACTGGCAAAAAAAGGCTACCAGCAGGCTTATGACAAAAAGGCCGAGAAAAGCCATCCGCAGATAATGTTGTGTCAGCGTTGGTCTTGCAGCAGTAAACCCCGTGTTCATCCTTAAACCTCGTTTAATCCGTAGAAAATGGCCTGTCATTGTTCAAGTGCATTTGCGCTGCCGCGACAGGATAATCCTTGAAAAGCCCTTCATACAGCGCGCAAATTTTTGGCAATACTGATTCAAAGCGGAATTTTTTAACCGCATCAAAAAGACTCAGGCGATCGCGCTCATAGTCTTTAGTCGTCATTTTTTCATACGACACAAAAAAAAGCGGCTCAAATGCGCGACTGTCGCGAAAGTCGCTAATCGTAAACTGATAGCTGAAGTCGCTGACGGGTGCATACGAGGCAAGTTTTGCAAGAACCGGGTAAGCACCGCAGGCGGCACCTTCGAGAATGGAAGAAGACAGCTGGTCAGTACCCGGAACGGAAATGCAGAAATCCGCCGCACACAGCAGTTTTGCAAGTTCAGTTTGTGACAGAAAGCCCTTTATGAGCTGTACTTCGGGAAGTTCTGCGCACAGTTGCTCTACTTTCTGCAGGTATTGGCGGTCAGCATCACCGGCAGCGAGTACAAGGTGACCGCATCCATGCGCTTTTCTGAACGCAAGAAAGGCCTTCACTACCTCAAGCGTATGATAATGCGGATGGATACGACGGTTTACCATCCAAACCGGAGAGTCCTTGATGCCAAGAGTGGCTCTTGTACCAAGACGCGCGGCCTCGCTGTAGACAAAGTTTTCACTGACACCCAGGCTGAACTCATGAACAATTGATTTTGGCAGTGCAAAATTGCGTGTCAGAGCCTCTGTCATGGCGGGGGATGCCGAGGTGACGGCGCGCGCACCTCTTAAAATACGGCGCAGCAGCAGGCGGTAGAGCTTTCCACGGTTTTGGGCGTCAAAAATTTCACTTCCATAGGTGGTAATAATATAGGGTCTGCCACTTAGAAAGGCGGATAAACCATATCCAGAGGTATTGTGGGCATGAAGCAGTGTTCCGCGGGGAATGCGAGGTGTGAAGCGCGCCCAAAGGCCGAGGGCGACATAGCGGGCATAAATTGGCAGTTTTCGGAGTCGCCCCAGTGGAAATACGCTGTCACTCTCGCGGCTTGAGGCAGGTCCCTCTGTGCTCTCATGAGCCGTAAACACCCTGACCTCGGCTCCAAGCTTATCAAGCAGCGCTCTCCAGTGGCGTACATGCGGACTATAGGGGTTTGCCAGCATGAAAACGCGGGGCGCATGTGTTTCAGCCGAGCTGCTCACGCGCTTTTGTGACCGGTTATAGTGCCACCAGTAAAGGCCCTGCAGGGACACATAGGCGAGCAGTATGGCCAATGACGCGCCCTGTGCGCTAAATCCCGTGAGCGAGGCGGCAGATAAGGCAACACCTCCCCAGATGAGGCTTCCTGCGAGTAAAAAGCCATAGGCTTTGCGCACAACAAGAATCTGATTCTGAACGGCTCCAACGGCGGCGACCACACTGGACAGCTGCCAGAGAACAATGACTGTCTCTGTTTCACTGGTAAAGGGAATGTGGTAGAGGGAAAAGAGGTATTGCATGCCGAGCCATGTTCCTCCCAGCAGTAAGAGGCCAATACCGCAGTAAGCCAGTGTCAGCTTTTTAACGAGTGTATGCTGATGTTCCGGCGCCGTTTGTGACAGCGCGGGCAGAAAAACCGCGCCAAGAACGCCAGGAAGAAACGTCGTGATGGTGAACAATTGCAACCCCAGCATATAGGCGGCCTTCAAAGCCAGGGATTCTGATGCAATAATTTCCTGTGCTATCGCATAGAATATAAAAAGAAAAGGCAGGCCAAAAAGTCCGCTGTACATGCTGCGAAACATCGCAAATGCAGTGGACATTGACAGAATGCGGGCAGTGGACTCCAGAGGCGTGCCCCGCTCCCGCAGCATGAAAAAACAGCACAGGCCGAAAAGAGCCCAAAGCAGCGCAAACGTAAGCATGCCGGCAGGGTATCCGGCTAAAAGCAGGACAACTCCACATCCAGCCATTGTTACTGTGCCAGCGGCAACCCAAAGCCATCCGGCAATGTGATGCTGATGTCGGCGGTTATGTTGTGCGCTCACAAGGAGCAGCAGATAATTTCCAGCAAAATAAAAAGAAGTACTCAAAAAAAACAGCAATCCCTGAGGATTATGCGGCTGTGTCGCAAAAGTAACGAAAGCCGCAATTAGCAGAGCCATCAACAGACTGGCAAGCGCGCCTCTCATTAGCAGTTGCATTTCCTGACCTTCGCTTTCAGGAAGTGCCAGAATGCGCGGAATAATCCCCATTGAACACAGGTTGATAAGGACATTTCCAAACGTGAGAAACAACACAAACTGCGCATAGGCAAGAGGGCCCGCAATTTGTGCTGTCAGCGCACCTGTTAAAAGCAGCGCAAATTTGGAGAAGCCGATGCCTCCCACATAGACCGCAGCATGGCGACTCATGGTAAAAACCCGTTTTTCTCAAGCAGCGCTTTATGTTCACTTAGGGCCTGATCGTCAAATCGCTGGCCAATGACTTTTGCGGGAACGCCCGCGACAATCGCATATTCAGGCACAGGTTTATTGACCACACTGCCCGCCGCAATCACGGAACCGCGACCAATCGTGACGCCTTTTAGAACAGTAACATTCGCACCTATCCAGACATCGTCCTTGATATCAATCGCTGCCGAGTGTTTAGAGGGGGCGTCCTTTTTGACAAAATACATCGGCACGCCCCGCTCCCGAAAGGCATGGTCTCCGCAAAGCAGTGTTACGCCCGGGCCAAACATGACGCATGAACCAATGCGAACGGGAGCGGCCTCGCTCGATGAAAACCACGCGCCCCCGCCGATAAATACATGGTCACCTATTTCTACGCTCTCGTAAGTGATAACAGAATTTACGGGGTCGAAAACAACGTTTCGACCGCATTTTTTGAGGCGATTTTTATAGAGAGTCATAAGCAGGCGCGCCCATGCTCTTCGAGAAAGATAATGCAGCCGCGCGAGTGTTCCAAATGCCGTTTTCATTGAAAATCATGTCCATATCATTCTGCATGACTGACGAGGCAGCCGTTAGTGACGAGGTTAGCATATCCAAAAAATACCATCAATCGAGCCTCTGCAAGCCTCTGGCGCTTAATCTCACAAGCGTGCTGATGCGACCTTGACAAGCAGACAAATCGCAATAGAATGAAGTCAACGTGCGATGTGAAAGTCTTTTTTGGAAATATCTGTCGCAGAGTATGGAAGCGGTTTGCATTAACAAGGATATTGTGCAATGAACGGTCAAATGGATTTACCAAAACCAAACATGCTGCAGCCTGAGCATACAACAACAAACGGGCAGTATTTTGGCAGTCGCATTGATTTTATCAGTATTGTCCTTTGTTTCTATAAACACCGATGGACCATCCTTGCCGCTACCGCCGCCGCTGCTGTTATCGGATGGCTGTTTTCCTTTTTTATAACGCCCACCTACCAGGTCAGAACCAGCATCGTGGCACCGCGGTTGTACATGTATGAAAACCTGCTCCATAACTCTGACATGCAACTAAAAGGTACAGGGTTGTTTAAACTTTTTGTGAAAAAACTTGAACAGCGCGGTAATATCATCGATTACCTCTCTGCAAGCGGCATCGCTCAGAAAGTATTTGCCGAGAAAGGAATCAGCACTGAAAAAGCGAAAATTCGCACCCTTAATAAACTTGCAGACGCCTACAGAGTATCGGTTATCCGCAAAAATAATTCAGAAAATAAAGTCAAAAACAAAGAAGTCATGAAAGACAACAGTCTTGAGGCCGATTTGATAACAGTTTCACCGGTACTGAGTTTTAATGCAGATAAAAACATCGAATATCTCGAGTATACCAATAATCGCATTTTGGACGATCTTGTACGTGATAAAAAGGTAATGGTTCAACTGAGCATTGAAAAACTCCAGAAAGAAATGGTTAAGGATATCGCTGTTATCAAGAAAAAACGTCAAAATACGGTTGAGCTTTTAAAAGACAAACGTGCCATACAGCTGGCTTCTCTTAATGACAGCCTCGTTGCCATGACCATGCGTGATACGCGCGACAAGCAATACCGCCTCGAAAATTTGAAGCACGCACTGGTTATTGCACGCCGCCTTGGTATTGTGAATGGTTATGACCGTCCCCAGCGCGTTGGAGATAAAGCCGTTGTTATTGATATTAACAACCGTAATGACCTTTATCTTCGTGGTACACGTTACCTCGAGAAGGAAATCGAACTGATAGAATCGCGCAAGCAGTCCCTTGCATACTCGCAAAAAGTTTCGGCGCTTCAGGAAAAACTTTACAAAATTAACAATGACAGAAACATTCTGGCACTTGAGAAGCGTATCAACGATGAGCCATATACCAAAGGCATTATTGAGAAAAAAGCTGCCATCGAACACCTTAAAGGACTGACTTTCAATACAAAAGACGTTAAAGCCTACCAGATTGCCGGTGCACCCGATATTGATACTCGACCAACCTCTCCAAACCGCACGCTCTTTATGCTGGCGGGGCTCTTTATAGGGTTTATGATTTCCGTCGCGGTGGCCTTGGCGCTTGATGCCAAAACGCTTTTTACACGTTACCATCCGGGTGTTGACAGTTTATAAATCAGGTGGACATCGTCAGAGGGTGGGGGGCGATGTCCTGTAGATACGCCAGAGTCATCCAGTCATGAAAAAGATTCGTCACGCGCTGCAGCTGGTCAGGTATATGGGGGTTGGCTGGACCGCCTCAAGGCTTTTGTATGCCCTCAAGGCTCAAGCCGGGTTGATGCGCCAAAAAACGCCGGTTAAGACGCATCAGCAATGCTCACTTACAGCTCTTAGCGATAATCCGGTGTTTGCCGATGACGTGGCCTACGCGCAATATCGCAGGTTTGAGGCACCTCATTTGCCTGTAGTTGTTTCGGCGGTTGACTGGGACCGTTTTACCACAGCTGAAAAAGACGCCATTGCCGAGGCGCGGGCGATACAAAACGGTACCTTTACCCTTTTTTCCCATATGACGCTGCCCCTCGGATACCCGCCGAACTGGTGGCAAAACCCGATTGATAAAGCGTCTATCTATCCCAAGGGACACTGGTCCGAGATACCGGATTTTGCGCAGGGCGATATCAAGCTTGTCTGGGAGCTCGGGCGCTTTGGCTTTGCCTATACCCTGGTTCGTGCGTGGGGGCGAACGGGCGATGAGCAATATGCTGAAAGCTTCTGGCAGTTGTTTGAAGACTGGTGGCGACATAATCCGCCTAATGAAGGCGTGCACTGGAAATGTGGACAGGAAATAAGCTTTCGAGTGATGGCCTGCTGCTTTGCTTTTTTTGCTTTTCTTTCTGCAAAAGCCACTACACCTGAACGCATCAAAAATCTTGCGGTAATGCTTGGAGAGTCTGCACACCGGATTTTTGCAAACATTGACTATGCCCTCAATCAGCAAAATAACCACGGCATCAGCGAAGCCATGGGATTGTGGGCAGTCGGTGTGCTTTTCCCCGAATTCAGGCAGGCAGGCCAATGGGTTAAAACAGGCATGCAGCATCTTTGTCGCGAAGCTGACCGTCTGGTCTATGCAGATGGTGGCTTTAGTCAGCATTCACTGAATTATCATCGGGTAATGCTGCAGGACTATCTTTGGGTGTTTGCAGTAAGTCGCAGGCTATCGTTCCCGCTTGATACCGCACTTTTGCAAAAAATAGAAAAGGCCTGGCAGTTTTTATACCAGCTGCATGACCCTCTGACGGGTAAAGTGCCGAACTCCGGCTCAAATGATGGCGCCCTGATTTTGCCCCTTTGTAACTGTGATTATCAGGACTATCGGCCTGTTTTGCAGGCGATGTCCTATTATTTTCGTGGAAAGCGCTGCTTTAACGAAGGCCCCTGGGATGAAGATTTATTGTGGCTGTTTGGAGAGTCTGCACTGAGCGCACCGGTTGAGGCCACATCGCCTGCATCATTCGCCGCAGCCGAGGGGGGATATTACACTATCCGTAAAGCAAGTGGCTGGGCACTGATTCGGTGCGCCAGCTTCAGGCATCGGCCGGCACATGCAGACCAGCTTCATGTGGATATATGGTGGAAAGGTTTTAACATGGCCATGGATCCTGGAACCTTCAGTTACAACCCTTCCGACCGTGAAGATGCGAACTTTTCATCTACCCGTTTTCATAACACCATAATGGTGGATGGAATGGATCAGATGGATAAAGTGAGCCGGTTTTTGTGGTTGCCGTGGAGCCGTGCTGAACTTCTTAATGTTGAAGAATCAGCCCATGTTGTCTGCTGGCAGGGACAGCACAATGGCTATGCCCGCATGCGTCATCCGGTCTCTCACCGTCGGGCAGTTATTTGTCTGGGTGAAGAGCACTGGGTTGTTATCGATGCACTCCAGAGTGACGGTATGCATGACTACACGCTCCACTGGTTGACCGGTGATTTCCCCCATCAGTGGAATCCTGAAACCGGTTGTTTAAACCTGCATCCTGAAGGCCTCGCGTATACCATCATGACTGGCGCCTCCGTGTCGGCCGTGCACAGGCTGACGCGGGCATCCAGTGACCAGGCATATGGCTGGCAATCCCTTTATTATCACAAGAAGGCGCCTGCACTCAGTAAAGTGTCAGAAGTGCGGGCGAAAAAAGTGGTGTTTTGGACCGTATTCAGCCCCCAGGCAATCGATGTTGTGCTTGAGGGGCAGCATTTAAAAGCAGCATCATCGGATTGGCAGGCCGATATTCATCTTGGCAATGGTGATGGGCCAATAATCAGGCGAGTCGAGATGTTTGGAAATATCAGTACAAGTCTGGAGATCTCCTCAAAACAGGCGGTATAGGGACTTACCCGTAACGATTATTGTGTGCAAAACAGGGAGACGTCGTGCGCATATTATATTTTCATCAGCATTACACCAATACCGGCGGTGGCGGCGGTACCCGTTCCTATGAGTTTGCCAGACGTCTTGTTGCTCTTGGCCATGAAGTGACCATGGTCTGTGGCCGTTACAGCTCCGGTGTTACCGGTCTTCAGGGTGAATTTCATCGAGGCAGGCGCTGCGGCACTGTTGATGGTATCGATATTATCGAGTTGAACCTGCCTTATTCCAATAGTCAGGGTTTTTTTACCCGCACCCTTATGTTTTTACAGTATTCCATGCGCGCAGTCTGGATAGCGCTCGTGCATAAATATGACCTTGTATTTGCCACCTCTACGCCATTGACCGCGGGTATTCCTGGCATTTTTGCAAAAATCTTTCGTCGAAAACCCTTTGTGTTTGAGGTGCGTGATTTATGGCCGGAGCTGCCCCGCGCCATGGGCGTAATTACCAATCCTCTGGTACTTAAGGCGATGTCAATGCTGGAGTGGACAAGCTGCCATGCGGCTGATCACTGTATCGGTCTCGCTCCGGGGATTGTCGAAGGCATAAAGGCACTTAATATCGACTCATCACGCATCAGCATGATTCCCAATGGTTGTGATAATGCACTTTTCACAGAAGATTTACCGAGTCAGTCTCCAGCAGGAATTAATCCTGAAGATTTTGTGGGAATTTTTGCAGGCTCTCACGGATTAGCCAATGGTCTTGATGCGCTGCTCGATGTGGCGAAAGAATTAAAACGGCAGAATGCATCACACATCAAACTGCTCTTTGTCGGTGATGGAAAAATAAAGCCCGCGCTTATTGAGCGTGCTCAGCGGGAGAGCCTTGATAACTGCGTCTTTTTGCCCACCCTGCCAAAGCAGGCGATAGCGGGTCTTTATCGTCGAGCGGATGTTGGTTTGATGGTGTTGCAGAATGTACCGGCTTTTTATTATGGAACCTCACCAAATAAGTTTTTTGACTATATTGCGAGCGGTCTTGCGGTTATCTGCAATTACCCGGGCTGGTTGTCAGAACTGATACAGGAAGCCGACTGCGGCTTTTCTGTGGCGCCGGGAGATGCACAACTGTTTGCTGCGCGTCTTTTAGAATTAGCCGAAAACCGTGAAAAGTGCAGGCTTTACGGACGCAATGCCGCAGTACTTGCAAAAAAATTTGACAGAGACACGCTTGCGGCAGAGTTTGTGAACGTGCTGGAGCGGGTAATGGCTGCAAGCCGAGGGGGAGCTCATGTACCAGAAATGGGGTAAGCGTATTTTTGATGTAGTGATTGCAGCATCGATGCTTTTATTACTCTCACCACTCATGATACTGATTGCTCTGCTGGTGCGCCTTACGCTTGGTGCGCCCGTTTTGTTTATGCAGGAGCGACCGGGGCTTAAAGGCCAGATTTTTAAGCTTTATAAATTTAGAACCATGAAAGAAGTTCGTGATGCGCAGAATGTCATGAAAAGTGATGCAGAGCGCGCTCACCCTGTTGGCCGTGTGCTCAGGAGTTTAAGTCTTGATGAACTCCCAGAGCTTTATAACGTGCTGAAAGGTGACATGAGCCTTGTGGGGCCTCGTCCGCTGCTGGTTGAATACCTGCCGCATTACAGCCCGCAGCAGCAGCATCGGCATGATGCGCGCCCCGGACTCACTGGTTGGGCGCAGGTTAATGGACGAAATACGCTCAGCTGGGAGAGCAAGTTTGAACACGATGTATGGTACACGCAGAATATCTCCTTTATGCTGGATATCAAAATTCTTATAAAGACCGTTTTTGCCGTGATTCTGCGCCAGGGAATTAACGAAACAGGGCAGGCGACAGTGTCACGTTTTGATGCATTTAACACGGGCACTCACCCTGCGGTAAGTTCAGGAGATAAAGGAGGTTAAAACGCTGTCAGACTGGATGTCTGGCTTTAAAGGAAGGGTAACATCGTAAATCTATCGGCTGCACAGCAGCCTCGGATGGCGCGCATGTCTGGCGCATGGAATCGGATTGAATATTCAGGATGAAGTATATGCAAAACACTCATTGGCCATACCACTCACAAGAAGAACTTGATGCAGTAGAGCGCGTGTTGTCTTCTGGAAAAACCAATTATTGGACAGGGAACGAGTGTAAAGCGTTCGAACAGGAATATGCAGAAGCGGTAGGTACACAATATGCCGTTGCCGTCATGAATGGTACGGTAGCGCTCGAGGCCGCCTTACATGCCCTTGACATTGGTCCGGGCGATGAAGTCATTACTACCTGTAGAACCTTTATTGCATCTGCCAGCTGCATCATGATGCTTGGCGCCACACCAGTCCTTGCTGATGTTAACCAGGAATCGCAAAACATTACGGCAGAAACCATAGAGCCGTTGATAACCCCAAAAACCAAAGCAATTATTGCCGTACACCTTGCCGGATGGCCATGCAACATGGACGCCATCATGGACCTGGCGCGTCGCCACAATCTCAAGGTAATAGAAGACTGTGCACAGGCGCATGGTGCTACTTATAAAGGGCGCCAGGTGGGCGCATGGGGAGATGTGGCCGCATTTTCTTTCTGCCAGGATAAAATTATCACGACTGGTGGCGAAGGAGGCATGGTCACCACCAATGACCCGGTAATCTGGGAAAAAATATGGACGCTTAAAGACCACGGCAAAGGCTATGCAACGGTTTATCATCAAGAGCATCCTCCGGGATTCCGCTGGCTGCATGACTCCTTTGGAACCAACTGGCGCATGACGGAAGTGCAGGCGGCAATTGGGCGTGCTCAGCTCAGAAAGCTGCCGGAATGGCTGCGTACGCGAAGCCGTAACGCCTCCATTCTCAGCCACGCGCTTGCCTACATTCCAGCGCTTCGCTTAAGTTTTCCGCCGGAGCACATCGGTCATGCGCATTACAAATACTATACTTTTGTGCGACCGGAACACCTGAAGCCTGACTGGAATCGTGATCGCATCATGCAGGAAATCGCGGCGCAGAATGTACCTTGTTTCAGCGGCAGCTGCCCTGAAATTCACCGTGAAAAAGCGTTTGAAAAAGCGGGCGTACGCCCCTCAAGAGAGTTCCCGGTCGCGAAGCGTCTTGGCGAAACCAGTTTGATGTTTCTCGTTCATCCGACCCTGAGTGAAGCGGATATGCACAAAGCCGCGCGCATCATTCAAGGGGTTATGCAGCAGGCTTCGCAAACATCAGAAAAAATGCGGAACAGTGCGTTTTCGGGGATGGTTGAATCCGTCGACAGTGGAGTGGTGTAAGCGCGAACAGATTGAACCAAAGGAATTATATGAAACAGATAACGCAAAACATGGGCAATGGTGAGACGAGCATTGTAGAAGCGCCCTGTATGTCTGCAACCGCTGACACTCTGGTTATTCACGCAAGCCGCTCCTTGATTTCAATCGGAACGGAGCGGATGCTCGTTGATTTTGGCAAGGCATCTTACCTGCAGAAAGCGCGTCAGCAGCCTGAAAAAGTGCGGATGGTGCTCGATAAAATAAAAACCGATGGTTTGCTGAATACCCTTGAGGCCGTTAAATCCAAGCTTGATCAACCGGTTTCGCTGGGATACTGCAGCATGGGAGTCGTGGCGGAGGTGGGTAAAAATGTAACCGGCTTCAAGCCCGGAGATCGGGTAATCTGCAATGGTCCGCATTCGGAAGTGGTTCGGGTTTCCCCAAAGCTTTGCGCGCTGGTTCCTGATGAAGTGGATGATGAAAGTGCCGTGTTTACGGTGGTCGCAAGCATCGGCCTGCAGGGAATTCGCCTTGTGCAGCCGACGCTCGGTGAATCGTTTGTAGTCATGGGCGTCGGACTCATTGGACTTTTGACGGTACAGCTTTTGAGAGCCCATGGTTGTCGCGTTCTGGCGGTTGATTTTGATGATGCAAGGCTGGAGCTTGCTGAAAAATTTGGCGCGACCATTTGCAATCCTTCGCATGAGGGTGCGGATGTGGTTCAGGCCGGCCTTGCGTTCAGCCGTGGTGTTGGGGTGGATGGCGTACTTATCACGGCTTCTTCCCGTTCCAGTGAGCCCGTGACTCAGGCGGCGAGAATGTGCCGAAAACGTGGGCGTATCGTGCTTGTTGGCGTGGCGGGTCTTGAACTTAACCGGGCTGATTTTTACGACAAGGAACTCTCTTTTCAGGTGTCCTGCTCCTATGGACCCGGACGCTATGAGCCAGCCTATGAGGAAAAGGGCCTTGATTTCCCCATCGGCCATGTGCGCTGGACCGCGCAGCGCAATTTTGAAGCAGTTCTTGATATGATGGCCACCGGTGCGCTGGATGTAAGGCCACTGATAACGCACCGTTACAATTTTGAGGGAGCGCCTGCGGCGTATCAGATGCTGACTGAAGACAGAAGCGCGCTGGGTGTGCTGCTTCAATACAGTGCGACCGCAGAGGCGCGAGCGGTCAGACGGGTTGTGCTTTCAGATAATCGCGTGCATTTTTCACCTGCAAAACCGGTACTCGGTGTCATTGGCGCAGGAAATTACGCCTCGCGCATGCTGTTGCCGGCCCTTCAACGAAGCGGAGCACAGTTTCATACCCTGGTCACCTCAGGCGGGGTGAACGCGGTTATTCACGGTAAAAAAGCCGGATTTGCGATAGCCTCCACCGATGTTGACAGCATGCTGGATACACCTGAGATAAACACGGTAGTCATTGTCACGCGCCATGATACGCACGCAGGGTTTGTGACCAAAGCGCTTAATCGTCATAAACACGTGTTTGTTGAAAAGCCACTGGCACTCAACCTTGAGGAATTATCACAGGTGCAGGCAGCCCGGTTAACTAATGAGCTTGCTGGCAGCAGCCGCCTTCTGATGGTCGGTTTTAATCGCAGATTCTCGCCTCACATCATCAAAATGAAGGCGATGCTCGAGGGGGTTGTGGAACCAAAAGCATTTATCATGACCGTGAACGCCGGTAAAATTCCTGCAGAACACTGGACGCAGAATCCAGACATCGGTGGTGGTCGTATCATTGGAGAGGCATGCCATTTTATTGATTTAATGCGTTTTCTTGCCGGTCAGGATATCACCAGCGTATCTGCCCGCAGTATTGGAAAAAACGACAGCATGGCGGTGACCGAGGATAATGTTGCGATAACACTCGGCTTTGCGGACGGCTCAACAGGAACCATTCATTATCTGGCAAATGGTGCGAGTTCTTTTCCCAAAGAGCGGATTGAAGTCTTTACCGCGGGGCGCATTCTGCAGCTTGATAATTTTCGGGTACTTAAGGGATTTGGGTGGCCGGATTTCAAGAAAATGGCCTTATGGAAGCAGGACAAGGGGCACGAAGCCTGCGCCCGCGCGTTCCTTTCGGCCATTATGTCAGGCACTCCCTCCCCCATCCCCTTCAACGAACTGGTTGAAGTAGCACGTGTCACCATAGAGGCGGCAACACAGGTGCGCGGCCAGTTGTAAAATATCCCCGGATTCGCGAGAATCGCCATCTGCGATTCTCGCATTCCGACTTCAGGGGGCTTCGTGTCGTTTTCAAAAAAACTCTGCCGACTGGTCAATACCCTGCGGTATGTGCGCCCGGTTCAAGTGTTATACCGTGGCCGCTACAGCCTGCCACGCCGTCCGGTGCGACCACCAGAGGAGAAATTTTCATCGAATGTAATGAGCCTCTGGCACGCCCCCCTTATCGCGCCCGAGAGCATTGATGATAGCCGCAATGCCACCTTTCTCAACCTCACGCGTACCATAACTCCTTCAACCGACTGGTGTGACCCCGCGCATGAACTGCTCTGGGGATATAACCTCCACTATCTGGACGTGCTGCAAAGCGCGCAAAGCCGTGCGCGCCGAGCGTTTCTCCAAGAATGGATACTTGAGTGGGTGCGCTCTAACCCTGATACCCGCACGTACGCCTGGGACCCTTATCCGCTGTCGCTTCGCATGGTGAATCTTGTCAAATGGTTTGCACGTTTTCCCGATAATGTAACCGATATGCTCCTGCAAAACCTCGCGCTGCAGGTACGGGTTTTATCTCAGCGTCTGGAATACCATCTGCTTGCCAACCATCTCTTTGCCAATGCGAAAGCGCTGGTGTTTGCCGGGGCATATCTAAAAGGGGCAGAGGCAGAGCGCTGGCTGCAAAAGGGGCTTTCCCTGCTTGCGCGTGAAATACCCGAACAGTTTCTGGCCGATGGCGGCCATTTTGAGCGCTCGCCGATGTATCACGCAAGCCTGCTGTGGGATTTATGCGACCTCGTCAACCTTGCTGAGAGGAGTAATTCCGAGGCCCTCAAGGCCGTTCTTCCCGCCTGGCGCGCGCAGGTGAGCAGCAGTGCGGGCTGGCTTAAGGCCATGCTGCACCCTGACGGTGAAATTTCTTTTTTTAACGATGCAAGTTTTGGTATCGCGCCCTCGTGGGAGAATATCTGCGCGTATCTCAGGCAACTGGAAATTGCCGTTCCTGAGCCAGAGTCGCCCCTCTGCTGGCTTAAAGACAGCGGCTATTGTGTGCTGACTCCGGAGGCGGGCAGTAAAGCGATTCTTGATATCGCGCCAATTGGGCCTGATTACCAGCCGGGGCATGCCCATGCTGATACGCTCAGTTTTGAGCTGAGCCTCTTTGGAGCGCGTTTCATTGTTAACAGTGGCACCTCTGAATACGGTAGTGGCGCGATTCGACAGGCCGAGCGCGCGACTGCCGCGCACAACACGGTTTCTGTTAACGGTGAAAACTCTTCTGAAGTCTGGGCCGGGTTTCGCGTGGCGCGCCGGGCATATCCTGTTGATTGCCGAGTGCAGCAAAACGGTGACATCCTCAAAGTAACAGCTGCTCACAACGGCTATCTGCGTCTTAAGGGCCGAAACATCCATCGGCGCTTCTGGCGTGCGCTGTCTGGCGCGCTTTTTATCGAAGATACGGTGGAGGGGGTGTACGAAAGTGCTATTGCACGGATGCATTTCCACCCGCAGGTAACGGTTTCACAGACCGGTGCGCTGCAGTTTGAATGCCGGGAGGCATCGGGAAGGACGGTTAATATTACCCTTGAGGGCGAGGCTGAAGCCTCGCTCGTGAGCGCGCACTGGTCGCCTGAATTCGGTGTGCGCGTTCCCAATACCTGCCTTGAGGTGAAGTTTAGCGGCGGCAGATTGTCTACGCGGATACAGTGGGGTATACAACCTTCAGGCTCGCTTGAGCCAGGGTACAAACCGTTCAGCAATTAATGCGCTTCCCTTAAGACTCAGATGATGGCTGTCCCTGTAAAGCAGATGCTGCTCCATCATCAAAGGACAATGGCGGTCATTGCAGACAACATCAAGCGGGCTGAAAAGGAGAACGTCTTTTTGCGTTTTCAATGTTTCTAAAATGGAGGCATATGTTTTTTGTCGGGCCGTAACTTCTTCTCTGCTGATACTGCAGGTTTTTTGGGGGGCCAGTGGCCGATGTATACAGCGTTCTGGCATAAAGGGAATTTCAGGAGTGTCCTGGAATAACACCACTTTTTTCCCGGCTTTTTTCAATGCATCGATGGTTTCGCTTAAACCCTCCCGAAAAACGGCCTGTTTAGATGTTTTTGCAGTATCCTTTTCAAGGTAATGCCGGTTCGCGGCAAAATCACCCTGACTGGCAGGGGCGTAATCGTCATCGCTGATATAAAACGCACCCAGAGAGGCCAGCACCACCGTATCGATGGAGGGTGTTTCCATAATAGTTTTTAAAATCACGTTATTAGCCGCTTCGCACTTATCTTTTGAGCCTTTCCAGTAACTGGCAACATGCAATAAGGGAGGGCAGCCGGATTGCTCGAGCAAAAGCCAGTTGTGGTCTTTGTCAAACGCTAAAATCCCTGGAAACAGATGTTCCGCATGACTGTCCCCCCACATCACTTTCTGAGGCTTTCCTTCCCGGCTCTGCAAACACCAGGTCATTTTTTTCAAATCGCTCTCGTTCAAGGCTGTCCTGCAGGGCAGCGCCTGCTTTCTGAAGGCATCAAACCCGTTTATATCTTTCAGCAGTACATCATGCAGGTATGCCATGGTTCGCGCCTCAAAGCCTTGAT
The DNA here is from genome assembly GCF_004571195.1 of Legionella geestiana. Classification (GTDB taxonomy): domain Bacteria; phylum Pseudomonadota; class Gammaproteobacteria; order Legionellales; family Legionellaceae; genus Legionella_B; species Legionella_B geestiana. The sequence continues at coordinate 1,281,337 of NZ_CP038271.1, read as the reverse complement.
GGCTTCGAATGAGAAACCCCGTCATGCCTGCAAGCACCAGTCCACTGCATAATGCAGACGCCATGGTTCGCGGATATTTTTCAGACACTTTCGAAAATCGCACCGGCTTTTCGATATAGCGATAGGTTAAAGCGGCGAGAATGAAACTCAGCAATACCATTATCGCGGTCAGCTTAAACGGCACGGTGCCTGAATAGATGATTCTCGCGAAGGAAAGCAGTTCTCAATGCCACAGATAAAGCGGATAACTGATAAGGCCGATATACGTCATGACATTTAAAGACAGCAGTTGACGGTTTACCCATGACACGTGAGTAAACAGTAATATCAGCGTACAGATTGTTGGCAGCAGTGCTGCCCATCCGGGATAGGCGAGCCTGTCACTGTAAAAGAAGATGCCCCCCGCCAAAAATAAGAGAGCAGCGCTGCTGGCGAGATTAAGCACCAGGCCATGATGTTTATGAAACATCGCAAGTGATGCTTTGTGTTTGACCGCCACGAAAGCCAGCATGCCACCAAGGGACAGTTCCCAAAACCGTGAAAGGGGAAAATAAAAAGCCCTGACATTGTGCTGATGAACCCAGGCAATGTTTAACGCAAAAGAAACTACAGTAAAAAACACAAGCATCCAAAAGGCATTCACCCGCAGCTTCCAGATTAAAAAAAGTGCCAGTGGCCAAATCAGATAAAACTGCTCTTCTATGCCCAGTGACCATAAATGGAGAAGGGGCTTCAGCTCGCCCAGTCGGTCAAAATACCCGACTTCGCTCCAAAGTATGAAATTATTAATGAACGATGCACTTCCTGCGATGTGCTTGCCTAAATTCGCATATTCAGCCGGAAACAGTAAAAAATACCCGGCGATGGCCGCACTCCCAAGCACCAGCAGCAGTGCCGGAAAAATGCGCTTAATCCGTTTAATATAAAAAGCCCTCCACTGAACAGAGCCTGTTTCCATCTGCTCAAAGAGAATCCTTGAAATAAGAAAGCCGGAGAGCACAAAAAAAATGTCTACTCCGATAAATCCTCCGGGAGCGTATCCCGGAAAAGCATGAAAAAATACAACAGCCAAAACAGCCATTGCACGTAAACCGTCAATATCCGCTCGATGGTTCATGACAGCTCTTTTTTCATCGACTGTAATTTTTTATAGATATCCTCATAGTGAATCAATTTTGCCATCGATTGAGAAATAATCGTTGTTGTCGCCTTGTGGATTTTTTGCGACTTCCAGGTGCCTTTAGTCTCTAATGCCGCTGAAGCCTCAGGAATGAAATAGTTCGAAAAGCCCTCTCCTGCCATGCGTATCATCCCCGCCGGTCTTCCAATAACGCAGACATTCGATGCAAAGCCGGTATAGATGATTTTCGAAATACCGTTGTCATGTAATGATTTTACAAACGGCGTCAGGTCTAAATTCTGCCAGTAAACAAGGTGTGCGTTGGGGAATTTTTTTATCAAGGCATGCAACTCGTTTGGAATGTCACAACTCACTGGAACGGGGAGGGATTGTTTGCAGTCATTGGTAAACACATACACGGGAAACCCCTTTTCAGCGGCGCTCGTAATGAGGGGCAGGAGGTAGTGACGGGTAATGTTGCCAAAGTAGTGATTCATAAACTCCGAAGGCATGTCTATCCATGGATCTATCACAAAAAAAGCGGTATTGTCGGTCGAGAAAGTGGTGTTAATGGTTATGATGTCTTTGGTTGCCGGATAGGGTAATCCCTTGTCATTGAGCTTCAGTCCTCCCTCGCTATCCAGTGCAAAATACGTTCGTTGAATCGCCTCTGCCGTAAAAGAAGGTGCTTCAGCCTGTCGGGCATGCACTGACTGACACAGCAAAAAAGCGCAGACCATCGGCAAAAGAGAGGCGAGCAACCGATTCAGCAATTGTGTGGAAAGATACAACATCGTTTAAACCTGATTTTTAGGGGTATTCTCGAGGGGGGTATTATATGCGCCATGCACGTTTTAGTCATCGCGTTTAAAGGCTGCGAGGTTTATCTGGCAGCACACTGGTACCCACGCGAAAATTGAGGAATAATACCGAATTGTTTTCAAGAATCCCAACCCATGCAATACGACGATCTTCGCGATTTTCTCAATAAACTGGATGAAAAAGGCCTGCTTAAGCGCATTGACCACCCGGTTTCACCGGTGCTGGAAATGACCGCCATTGGTGATAGGGTATTGCGCAATAAAGGCCCGGCGTTGCTCTTTAATAATCCCACGGGCTTTAATATGCCGGTGCTTGCCAATCTTTTTGGAACGGTCGAGCGCGTAGCACTTGCCATGGGGGCGGATTCTATTCGGGCACTTCGTGACATTGGCAAACTGCTCGCAGCCCTTAAGGAGCCGGAGCCGCCGGAGGGCTTTAAGGACGCTTTCAGCCGACTGCCACTTTTGCGACAGGCGCTTAATATGGCGCCGAAACATGTCAGCCGCGCGCCCTGTCAGGCGCATGTGTTTGAAGGGCAGGATGTTGATTTAACCCGCCTTCCCATTCAGACCTGCTGGCCTAAAGACGCGGCACCGCTTATTACCTGGGGGCTTGTAACGACCCGCGGCCCGGATAAGGCGCGCGAAAACATGGGTATTTATCGTCAGCAGCTCTTAAGCAAAAACCGCCTTATCATGCGCTGGTTGTCCCACCGTGGCGGCGCGCTTGATTATCAGGCCTGGCAAAAAGCGCACCCTGGAGAGCGCTTCCCGGTGGTGGTTACACTGGGCGCCGACCCCGCCACCATGCTTGCCGCCGTTACTCCGGTTCCTGACACGCTGTCTGAATATGCGTTCGCGGGGCTCTTGCGTGGCCAGCGCACCCGTCTTGTGCGGGCCATTGGTTCAGACCTGCACGTACCGGCGAGTGCGGAAATTATTCTCGAAGGCTATCTGACGCCAGGCGATGAGGCGCCTGAAGGCCCGTTTGGCGACCACACCGGTTATTATAACGAGGTGCAGTCGTTTCCGGTCTTTACCGTTGAACGCCTGACCCATCGCGATAACCCCATTTATCACACCACCCACACCGGACGCCCGCCCGATGAGCCGGCAATTCTTGGGGTGGCGCTTAATGAAGTGTTTATTCCGCTGCTGCAAAAGCAGTTTCCTGAAATTGTGGACTTTTATCTGCCGCCCGAAGGCTGCTCCTACCGTCTTGCCGTTGTTACCATCCGCAAGGAATATCCGGGGCATGCCAAACGCGTCATGATGGCCGTCTGGTCGTTTTTGCGCCAGTTCATGTACACAAAATTTGTGATTGTCTGTGACGATGATATTGATGCGCGCAACTGGGAAGATGTGGTCTGGGCGATGACCACACGCATGGACCCGCTGCGCGACACCGTTATGGTGGACAACACGCCGATAGATTATCTGGATTTTGCCTCCCCCGTTTCAGGCCTTGGCTCCAAAATGGGCATGGACGCCACAAGCAAATGGCCAGGAGAAACCACACGCGAATGGGGCATTCCCATCACCATGGATGCAGATATTCTAAAGCGCGTGGAATTAATGTGGCCTGAGCTTGGACTGCCCGAATGAGTGAGCAGACGGTTCTTGCGCGAGTCGAGAGCATCAGCCCGCTGACGGACAGCATCTTGCGACTGGTACTCGTGCCAGCCGATTTTGTGCCCTATTATGCCGGTCAGTATCTGCAAATACTGTTTGGTGAAGAGCCTTTATTGTATTCGATTGCGAATGCGCCGCTTGGTTCTCGTAAATATGAGCTGCATTTGCGCCACAGTCCGAATAATCCGGGAAATTGCGCCCTCCTTGCCCATATTCGTGAGCGGGGGGAGGTGGTCTTGCGCCTGCCGTTTGGAGACTGTCACCTTGAGCGCCTTGACGCGCACCGTCCGCTTCTTTTGATTGCCGGCGGCACGGGTTTTGCGCCGGTGCACGCGATGCTTGAAGAGCTTCTTGCCCGAGCGGACACGCGCCCCTTTGAGCTTTACTGGGGTGCACGTTCTGAGAGTGATTTGTATTTTTCAGAAAAAGTGACAAACTGGCAGCGTCATGCAACCCACTTTAAGCATGCCTCCTGCCTTGCAGACGCCAGCCGCCACGCCCTGATTAAGGCGCTCCTGACGCGCCACGCGCATGACCTTTCAGAGTGGCAGGCGGTTATTGCGGGCCCCTTTGATATGGTGTTTGCACTTCGTGATGCGCTGGTGCAGGCAGGGATGTCTCGCACACATCTGCATTCTGATGCCTTTGCTTTTGAGGAGCGCCAATAAGCCGTGAAGGATTTTGCGCGCTGCCTGCCAGAGGTACGGTTCGTTGTGCTCTTAATCTATCAGAATTCTGCACCACCGTCATGTCTAACGAGTCGGTAAATGTCTTGTATCCCATAATGGCCGATGCAAAACGAACGGCCTCATCGTTTCCCTGCATGTGGCGGAGAAGGAGTGCATGTGGATCAACAGTCTCACTGGAGCTTGATGCATAATGGTTGCATCCGTGGTATGAATGTAACACCTCGACTAATTTAGGCAGTGAAAGCCTGCCTAAAATACTTCTTTCAAGTATGCTCCAGTTGTTCAATAACGAACAGAACGCTTCAGTGGATAAGGACTCAAGAGTCTCCCCCATATCATGGAGCGGCCCCTCGGCGATGTAACCAAAGAAGCGTGGATGGTTAATGGTTTCTGAAAGCGCGTTGATGTCTAATGCTTCAGAACCTTTTATTTCATTGAGGATTTCAATAATTAACGCGTCAATCCGTTGAAATATTGCGATTAATCTTTGGGTTCTGAAGTTGAAGGAACGACAGTGATCTGGATACGAAAGCCTTTTCGCGAGCGCCTGTTTCAGTATATGTAGCTTTTGGTTTGCAGACAGCGTGGATGCGCTGATGCGCTCTAAAATGCATTCTGCTGCATTGGAATTATCATAATGGACGCTGCCAAAATACTTCCCTGAGCTTTTGTAACGATAACTTCTTCCCATTGCGTGATGCCCCAATGCGTGTGCGACTGTATCGAGGTCTTCCTCCGTGGCTCTCTCCAAATGGCTATCAACAAGACGCGCTATTCTTTCATGAGGTTCGTTCAATGCAACCGCAATGTGAAGCAGCGGGGAGGTTTCATTGTGCCAGTAGATTGGTGGGTTTTCGCGGTTAAGATAATAAAACGGGCTTGAAGCTGCGTCAGACGCTGAGAAAGTGATTCGCTCGATGAAGCCCCAAATGCGCTCAATAAAAGACGCGCCATCCGGGTTATACATGCGGCGGATTTTACAAATACTGTCACAAAATTCGGCATAACTTAAGTCCTTATTATTCTCAGGACGGAAAATTTGGTGCCTGCTCGCCTTAGGCCCTTCGCTCTCCGGGGCGGGTTCGCGTAACAATTCAATGAGCATTTTCCGCAAATTGAGTGGCGATGAAGGGGGTGTACCAGGTGTGAGTGCGTCCAAGGCCTTTTCTACGGCACCAAGGTGGTGATTGAATAAGGGCTTGAAGCTAAACGTTCGAATGGCGCGCCCGAGGCGTGAGAAAAAGCCATTATTGTGAATATAAGCCTGCAATTCGGCACGAATGGCCGCAATCGCCTGCTGTTCCGATAACAATTGCGCACCCGCAAAAACCGCATGACTCATCGTGATAGCCTGACTAAATTTCCTGCTCGGAGTGTATCACAGGGCGGGTGTGATTAAAATTAAATCATATTCAATTTACAGCCGGCATATCGTATGACGACAGTATTTAAGGTTTTGAGCAGAGGCGCGTGTGTGTGGGGGTACCGCTTGATGCGTGTTTTCACCTGAAGATAAACGGTGAGAACTACGCTTCAAGACGGTTCCACAGACAAGCTTTATGGCTGGTTAGTTCCCGGGCTGGTATTCTTAACAGGCTCTACAGGAGCGGATGATGCTGCCCGCGCGGACTGTTGCACTTCCCGTTGAAAAAGTCTTTGATCCTTATGTCCTGATGTTTTTTGGTGCCTTTCAGAAAAAACTTGAGTTATAAGGCGGTTAATTGCTCCCATAACCTTATCTTTTATATTATTTGTGCCTTGTAAGAAACTCCAAAATTCTCTATGGCTCCAATTACTGTAAGCATAGCGAAATTTGCTGCTTAACAGCGACTTTTGCGTATTGTTATCAAGCGTCTCAAATTTATTAAGAATCCTGCAAGCCGCATCATCCGTAATTTCAGAGCTTCTCACCGCAAATTGCATGAGATTTACAGGTTCACTCTCTTGTCTTTCACGAGAAGCAGAGTATTTATCAGGGTATGTTACTGTGATGTCATGTTGCAGTGAGAATAACTTTTTAAGGGTCTCGGGGCTGTGCTGCTTATCAGTTTCCGCAAGATGCTCACAAATTGACCGCATGCATGCTTCTGATACTTTGCCCTTGTTTGCGTTATTCCTGTCGGAGCGTTTACGTTCAATGTCATCCAGCCAGAAGGCAAGATACTCATCGTTATTGAGAACTATGTTCATATCTATAGATTCAGCTATCGCCTCCATGTCCATGACGGCTGTAATTAAGCGGATATTTTGCTGAGAAGTGAAAGGTAATTTATGCCTGTTTCTCTCTAATGAACGGCTAATGCTCTCTTCTGATTGATTATAATTATCAATGAGTATTTCATTATTATGGAGGTCAACCCCCTTATTCTTGAGTGCTACAAGGTTTTTAAAGAGAGATTCTGTGTCAGCCACTGGAGTGCTGGAAGCGGCTGTTGACGAGCTTGATGCAGCCACTGAAGTACTTTCATTTGCCAGGGCATGAACGACATCATGAATCTTGTCTAGCGAACGCTCTCCAAGTAAGGACTTGATTTCGCGTTCGGAACAGTGTCTTAAAAATGTGAATTTATCGGGCGATAGCGCATGGAGATGCGTTTGCAATTCGTAAGACCTGTTCAGTACACCAGCGAATACAGCATCGTTATTAAGTGTTTCTGAAAAAGCATTTATATTTAAAAGGCCGTTAGTCTTTGCAATACCGACCATCGTATTGGCTATGTCGTCCAGGGGTATCCGTCTTTGCTCCTCCCAGATGTCATCCTTAGAGCCCTTATTGCGCGATGATTTTAATTTTGCGCTTTGTTCAAAAGCGGCGCCAAGTATATTCAGTTTCTGTTCAGAGGTTAATCCAGACCTCTGAATGGCTTCTATAATCGTCGAAACAGCGCCAAGATTTTCATAACTAAAACAGCGGGAGCTTCTAGAGGAGAGCCCTGAATAGACATCGTACCAGTATTCAGTTCCAAGAGCCTGATACGTAAGCGCATCTTTTACAATTTGAAGGTCTTCAGGAGAACCTCTCTGAAGGTGCTTATTGACAAGATGCGTGATTCGCCCGTCTGATTCGTTGAATGCAATAGCGAGGTGAAGTGGCGGTGATGAATGATCGTGGTAGTAGGTCGGACGGGGTCTGTCCCATGAAGTAGGAAATTGATTTTTATCATAAGTTTTAGGTGTTTCATAATAGTATGGATGAATTACAACCTGCCCCTCGTTGTTCGGGTAACAAAACTCATCATTATCCGACGGAGGCATTGCTATTCTCTCGATGATATTCCATATGGCAGTGATAAGATTCGTTCCCTCGTTGTTATATGCGCGGCGAACCTTATGAATGCTGCTCCTGAATTCATCATCATATAAATTAATCGGTTTATCACTGAATGCAGTCGCACCACGGTGCAGGTCAGGCTCAACAGGCTCGCGTAACAGCGCAATCAGCGTTTGCTGTATTACAGGGGCAGTGTAGTCGTTCACATTTGTATAACGCTGCAATTCTCGAAGCGCGGATTCAACCACATCAAGGTGATGATTTCTTAACGGCTCGAAACTAAAGCTTCTTATGGCGCGACCAAGGCGTGAAAAAAACCCATTGTTATTGATGTAGGTCTGCAATTCCTCTTGTATCTGAGTGCACGCTTCTATTGCGGTCATCTCGTTATTGTTTTGAACAATACGGATTTCCACTTCATTTCGATTGGTCATGTTAATCATTCCTCATAACTTTATGTATGTTCAGTATAGCTGATTAATACTTAGCGCAAACTTAAGGCACATTGGATTTTTTCATGCGTGCCCGTCTGCGTTACCGATACAGTGAACACCTGTGCGTGTTAATGATAGTGAGTGAGGTTTGACGGAACAGGTAACAGTGTATAGGATGCCCTCTCAATTACCCGAGGTCTCATGGGTTTGGCTTTTCAGGGGAACATTATGGCCGCCAGTCCAGGTGCTTTTTTTGCCAATTCACATACTGTCTTCAGCATATTTCTACCGGGGCAACCGATGGAAGTCGGTCAGGCGATAGTAAAAATCACTTTTCAAAGTGCCCTTTTTAATGTCGATAGAGATTATGGAGCACAGCTTTTTATAGAAGAACATGTTGAGGCGCAAAAACGCGTCTACAGTGGAAGCGTTATCTGTGATACCTCTGATAAATATGTGAAGGAACAACGATTCCTCGATAATGACACACTGGCAAGAGGTCGGGGGATTTTGCAGTATGACCAGGAATATTATTTCTTATTATCAAGCAGGGATGCCATCGAGGCGGTTTATAAGCTTGCACGTGAACAATCGGCGTTGACCGAAACGGATGTGAGCAGGCGCGTTAATGACCTTTTAGATGTTTTTCTGGAAAACGTGCGCGCGCTTCCCGGCGCACAGGCGTTAACCTCGCCGCCCCCTGCACGCGGATGTGAATGCGTGATACTCTAAAGAGAAGATAACGCAAAAGGAATGCTGCATGGACACCCTGTATCAAATTCTGGCCATACTGGCCGCCGGTGTAATCGTCTGGTTTTTGTGGCGTACGGTTAAGGGAAGCCCTGAACAGTTCAGTCGCGAGAATCTCAGCAAAAGCGCGGGCACGCTCGGCGTACTGGCGCTTTTGCTCATTGCGTTCGTAGCATTTCTCGTGTTTTTGCTGCGCATGGGATAGAGGCTGTCGGCATGGCTTATGACGACAGCATTCAGTACGCCTTAGTGGCGGCGCGTACTGCTGTAATAATTCCCGTGCCGCTCTACAAGGTATTCCTGAATGTTGGGGTTATTAATCCCTTCATGGCTGGTATCGGGGATGAGCAGGTTTTCTTCAACGTAGGCGATTTGGCTGCTCTCATCAACCAGCACGCGATACCATGGGTTTTGCGTTGCAAATTCACGGTTGAGAGCGCCTGGATTATAGCGCCCGGAGGCCTGAAACAGCGGGTCTGCGTCAATCACTACCGCACGGTACCCAAGCTTCTGGTGAATCACCCGATCGCCAATGTTAAACTTTGCGGTTTTCTGCATGCTCCCTCTCCGGCAGGTTTCGCGCGTCTAACCTAATCATCGGCAGCGGGCGCACAAACTTGAGCCACTTCAGGAAGCGCGTCCGGCAAGGTAGACCCCGAGCTCAAACAGCACCCAGAGCGGGATGGCCAGCAGTACCTGCGACAGCACATCCGGCGGCGTCAAAAGCATGCCAAGGGTAAATGCACCAACGATGGCGTAAGGCCTGAAGGCGCGCAACTGTGCGACATGCACGAGTTTAAGATGCACAAGTGCAAGGCAGATAAGCGGCACCTGAAAGCAGAGTCCAAAAAGAATCAGCATGCGGGTGATGAAGGCGAGGCTGTCGGCCATGTCCGGCATCAGATGAATGCCGCCCGGGAGGCTATGAGCGGCAAGCTGAAAGAAAAACGGCAGTACTACCCAAAAGCAAAACAGTGCGCCTGTTATAAACAGTAAAACGCTTGCGAGCAGGGTCTTTCGCAGCGTCTGGCGCTCGCCCTGATAAAGACCGGGCGAGATAAACCGCCAGAGGCTTACAAGACCAATCGGCATCGTCAGAAGCAAGGCCGTTTGAGCCGCGACCTGCAAGGGTGTAAACACGGGTGCTGTGATGCGGGTTGCAATGAGTGCATCCTGTGAGGTGAGCGCTTTTTGTAAGGGCGTGAAGAGCATCAGTAACAGGGTGTCGGCAAAATAAAAACACACGAGAAAGCCTGCCATGTAAAAAAAGAGAAGATGCAGCAGGCGTTGTCGCAGTTCAAGCAGGTGTGCGAACATGGCAGGCCGTGTCAGATACGTTGCTGTAATCCTCGCACACGTTGGGATGGACAGGCAATCGGAAATCGGAGAAGATGACGGGTTTTAAAGGGGGCGGTATGGGGCGGCATATTCCACGCAAGCGTTTCGGGCAGCATTTCCTGCGTGATGAGTCTGTCGTGCGCGCGATGCTCTCCGCCATTAACCCGATGAAAGACGCCACGGTGGTCGAAATTGGTCCGGGCCTTGGTGCGCTGACACTCCCCCTTCTCACACGCCTTAATACCCTGCATATCGTTGAAATTGATACCGATTTGCAGGCGCACTGGCGGGCAAGCCCTGAGGCTTCGCGCCTGACGCTTCATGCCGCTGATGCGCTTACGCTTGATTACAGCCAGTGGGGAAAGGGGCTTCGGGTGGTCGGCAACCTGCCCTATAACATTTCAACGCCCTTGATTTTTCATCTGCTTCAGTACGCGCCCTTTATTAGCGACATGCATTTCATGCTGCAAAAAGAAGTCGTAGAGCGCCTCGCGGCACCTCCTGGCAGCAAGGATTACGGGCGTCTCAGCATCATGGTGCAGTACCTTTGCGCGGTGGACTATCTGTTTGATGTGGGGCCTGAAGCCTTCGACCCGCCGCCGCGCGTGGATTCCGCAGTCGTGCGCCTGACGCCGTGGGAGCGCTCCCCGTATGAAGCGGTCGATGTGAGCCGCCTGCAGCAGGTCGTTACCCGCGCCTTTTCCATGCGGCGCAAAACCATTGCCAATGCGTTAAAGCCGCTGTTTGATGCTGATACGCTGCGCACCCTTGGCCTCGACCCCGGCACCCGCCCCGAGCAGCTGGCCATTTCTGATTACATACGGCTTGCAGGCGCACTAAAGGACTGTTGAGCCGGAGTGTCGCATGTGTAGCCGTTCATACTGAGTGGCTACATTGCTCCAGCATACACTCATACTCAGTGACCGCATCTTGATAAACCTCATTACTGAAATTCCAGAGGGTTACATCTGTAGAGGAGCTGTCTAAGGGCCGGACTTCACATTTCGGATTACGGCGCAGATAATCGCAAATCTTTGCAAGTTTTGGGTCCAGAGCGGCTTTTTCCAAAAAGACCTCTGCTTTTTCCAGATTTTTGCTGCCAAGTTGAGGAATTCGACCGCGCAGCAGCAAGCAGGCGATTAAATCTGCCATTGGCCGATTAAGGGCTTCAAGCCGTTCAAGAGGCTGGGGCTCTTCTTTTGCCGCACGTTCAGCAGGTAGTGCCGTATCAATCGCGGGCTTTGACGGCATGTGGGTCGTAATCCAGGTTGTTAATAAACGCTGGTATCGAATCTCTGTTATTCCAAGAGAAGACGTTAAGGCCATTTGCAGTGAGGGCCCGAGATTTAGAGGCGCATGTATATCCTCCGCAAATAATGGAGCCAGGCGCTCCATCTGAATATCTTTATATAACCGGCCGAGCGCCCAGAAGACGGGCTCCATCCATGATGCCGGTAAATGCTGAAAAATTTCCAGCAGTGCTTCGGCCTCAGGGAAGGTCTTTCTAAACTCCGTATCAAAATAAGTTTTAAAATCACGCGGGGCTTCAGACGACTCAGGGGGAACTTTGAAAAAATCAGGACGACTTGCCACAACTCACCTCGCAGGCTACAAAATTGCAGGGAGACTATAACAGAACGGCAACACCTGCAAGTCCCAGGCTCCAGGGCGCTCCCTCATTCCATGATATGGCTGCAAACGCCACATTTTCGCTTTACATCATGAAATGAGGGCACGCCTTAGTCTATCCGTGAGATGACAAATTTATTGGATTTGGTCGTCCTTGATATCGAAAATTGTTTTCTGGTTTCGAGGCCCCGATAGTACCGTATGCATTCAAGTCGATTTTTATGCCCGCTCTTCGCAGGCGTGCCGTCCTTGTTTGAAGGCCAGAAATTAGTGTAAATCCACCAGTTATTGATGGTTGCTGTGTTGCCCTGACCGATAATCACGTTGGGGCATCGGTAATTCCCTTCGTAAGTATCTAAATAAAGGTCGCCAATGAATGCGAAATTTAAGTCATCTGGTGCCGAGGCAAGGCTACCACCAGATACGGTCGCATATACATGAGAATTCCGGCCATTCAAAACAGCGCGCTGCTGTTGGGATGCCCATCTGGCCACTTTGGCGTTCTTTTTTCTTGGGGCATGAACCGTTAAGGTTGATGTAAAATCTTTAGTCCATGCCCACTCCGTACCCTCCCAGCTGTTCATTGGATAAACCGAGTATGGTTCATAAGATTGAGTATCCCTGTCGGGTGCGGGAGATGCTGGTGCCAAAACAAAGTTGGTTGCACCAACAACAAAATAGACGATAGAACCGCCGGTACCCTCAAAAATTAACGTGTTGGCATGCATGATTGGAGAGGAATTGGCAGCAAATGCTGCGATAGACATTAACGAAAATAAGACCAGTTTTTTCATGTTTTGCTCTTTGCGAGTTGGTGGGGCAAGGATACCACGGCGACTATTTGCCGTCAATATTTACATTGTGATCAACAATGAATCAATGCAATGGCATCCTTATGCCCCGCCCGTACAAACCTTTTTCTCTCAAAGAATACAGTGAGCCTCGCCTTGCGAATTAAGCAGGGTATCAGTCTGATTCGTTGGGCATTGCCTGTCCCAGCACAAATACGACCTTCAAGGGCGCCACGTGCTGCATTACTTTTGCGAGAAAAAGCTCATTCGTCGGGTCATCAATCAGCAGTGTCAGGGTGTGTTTTTGTGGGTCGTATTCCACCGGGGTGACATCATGCGCGAGCAGCCACTGTATGAGCTTTTGGGGCAGCGTTTCCTGACAGCGCTGCAGTGCTTTGGGTACGGCAGATTCTGGGAACAGTGACAGGCGGTACTGCTGCGAAAGCGTTTCCTGCAGCTTTTCAGCCGAAATCATACCGTGCCTTAAGAGGATATCACCAAGGCGTTTGCCGCTTTGCTGCTGTAACAGAATGGCATCTTGTAACTGTTTGCTGCTGATAAGCCCCTTCTCCACCAGTAAATCACCAAGTCGGCGCCGATAGGGGGTTAAGAGATGGCTTCCTGGAAAATGATGGTCAGTTTTGTCCCATGCCGGCTGTTTACTCGGAGCGCTCGTTTTTGGCGCTTTGTAATAGACGCGGTAGGCGCGAAGGAGCGCATGCAGATTGAGAATATTGCCAAAAAACGCGCGGGGGATGGAAAGAAGCGCCGGTATCCAGTTCTGATACACCCGATGAATGGCGATGGCGCGCTGAATCATGCGCTCAATCATGACACACGTCACCCCGATAATGAGCCACCATACCCAGGGATGCAGGCTGAGCTGCTCCTGCAGGGTCGGGTATTCCGGCATGGCCCAGGTAAAGAACGAGTAAAAGACCCAGAATGCAAATACAAAATAGCCAAAGCCGTTGATAAAATGCGTGACAAAACCTTTGCGGTCATGCGCGAGCGTGAAACGCAGTTTCCAGGATTTCGGCCAGCCCGTGTGTGCCCACTCCTGAAAAACTATCCCGATAATCCAGCGCGCTTTCTGGCGTACGGCTTTTGAGTATTCGAGAGGAAAAAGCGCGCGGGTCGCGATATATTCTTTTGTGGGTTTCAGCACATACCCACGCCCAAACCAGCGTTTCTTCCATTGCATGCGCTCAATCTGGCGCAGTACAAAAATCTGCTTTAAACCAAGCAGGCGCATCTCGAGTGAGGTGCGATAATCTTCGGTCAGCGAATCGGTTGAAAAAGGAGTGTGAGTTTCCGGGTTTTCCATGAGCTTTAGGGCGCGGCTCGAGAACGCGGTTCCGACGCCTGCCGAGGGCACATGCCCGCGAATGGTTTCGCGCACGATAATATCTTTGGTGTGGTTTTCGGCAAATTCATCCGCATACAGCCAGTGGGTGAATTTACGATAGGGAACAGCAAGCGGAAACACAGGAATTTGAATCATGTCGTTTTTGGGCATCAGATAGTTGTAGAGCCGGAACGATAAAGGATGAATAACGTCTTCGGAGTCATGAAATACAAAAATATCAAAGGGTGTGGCCAGAGTTTTTTCGTATTCCTTTACATATTCATAGACGCCGTTGAGGTTCATGGCCTTGTTGGTAGGCCCTGGTTTTTTGCCAATCACACAGTGCACGTGCGCATTCTCACGTGCGACGGCCTGAACGGCTTCAATGGTGTCGGGGTCGTTGGGATACACGCCCACAAACAGGCAGTAATTGTCATAGTCAATGGAGTAGCAGTTTTGGCGCAGCATCGAGCCAATCACATCGGCCTCGTGCCAGCAGGGCACCAGAACGGCAATGCGCTGCTCGGGCTTTGCCACGAGCATCTCATAGGTCAGCGGTTTGTAGTGGCGGGTTTTCCAGAGGCGTCTGAAATAGCGTGTCCAGTACCAGAAGTCGATGAACAAATCGTCAATGGCGGAGAGCGCGAAGAGCACCGCGAGGATGACCAGCAGGTACCACATCACAAAATAGATAATCAGCAGCATCATGATGGCTAGACCCTCGCGTAGAAAAGCATTTGAACCACATTACGGGTATAGTACGGTGGATAGGGGTTAAACGATGCTCCTACCGGGAAATAAACCCCCCTGAGATGTTCCGCGCGAATTTCGAAATTAAACCGGTTGCTTGGAATATAGCCGATGCCAGGCCCGGTTTCGCCAATGTTGTTGAAAAACTGGCGTTGGGTATCTTCAATCACCCGGCCTTCCCAGTAGAGGTTTAGCATGCTGCTCTTATATTGCAGCAGTCGCACGCCCTGATGGGTTTTGAGCGTGGCAATGACATTATTCTGGTAACGTGAAAAATAGGTAATGTCGAGGTAGGCGGTGCTGTAATAGTCGACACCAACCCGAAAGTGCTCATACCAGGCGGGCTGCGCGCCAAACTCTCTATAGTACATGATGCCCGCACGCAAATCTGGCCGCCAGCGCGGGCGAAAGCGAAAGATAAGATCGTACGCCGCTCCACCCTCAACAAAGGCAATCAGCGGGATACCGGCAATAGGCGTAACCTGCACACCGGTACCAATAACGCGCACGTTATCCTCAAAAATCTGTGGCAACTGGCCAAAGGAATTGGTTTTATTGTCATCGGTCTGGCGAAACACCAGATAGGTTTTTGTCTGGAACTGGTTATTATGCTCGACACCAAGACGCGCCACGAGGGGGCGCACGGTCAGTCCAAACTGGCTTTGACTGAAAGGCGTAAAGAAGATTTCGCCAAACCAGGGGTCGGGGAGCGCTTTGGTCTGAAGGCCTCGAAGATTCGTCATGGCATTCTGGGCGCGGTATACCACCGTGTTATCGGTGGACGCCGTTGCCCACTGAAAATACTGATAGGCCGTTGGTTTGACGTTGATGACGTCATACAGATAACCCAGCTGCAGGGCGATGGCGGGGTCATAGGTTAAGTCATAGGCACTGGTAAAATAGCGAATGGCAGCGCGCGTGTGTTTGAATTCTGCCGCGAGATAGCCTGCGGATTTAAGTGCCGCCACATTTTTGGGAAAAGCCTTCACAATTTCTTGAATCAGCACCCATGCGGCTTTTTTATCGTGTTTCAACAGCGCGTAAAACTCATCCATTTTCACCTGTTCCGGTGAGAGCGGGGCTTGTTCTGCACCGGGCTGCGAGGCCGCGGCAGCATTTTGTGCATTAAGTGCTGCTACGTAATCAACTCCACGCAACGCGGCATCCCGCCCCTCACCCTCGCCCTGAGTGGCCGCGATAAGAAAAAAGGGCAGTGCCGCTTCTGGTTTGCCGGTGTCCATGTAAAGATAGGCTATCTGCAGCGCAAGCCCTGGTGCTGGTTCCTGCTGAAAAGCCGTCTCAAATAATACCAGTGCGTCTTGTTTTTTATTATCGGCAAGCGCGTCATAACCGGCTTCGAGCAGAACCTGCGGGTCAAGGGGCGCTACATGGCGCAGGAGGGAGAGCGTATCAGCGCTTGAGGAGTCTTTGGCGGCCTTTTCCGACCAGTATTTCGTTTTCAGAGCCTGTACCAGCAGCGAAGGCCTTTCCACCAGTGGCTGGTGCAGAGTGTCGATGCTGGTAATCGGCGTAATGAGGGAGGTGAGGATGAGCGGCTCCGTGGCAGATGTTTCTGGGGGACATGTTGCTGCGGCAAGTGCCTCACGCGCGGGCGCATAATGCGGGTTATCCCGCAGAATAATATCGAGTGTTCGGCGCGCCGCTTCAGGATTGGTTTTTTTGAGCAGGTAATAGCGGTTCATCATTACGCCCGGGTCCCGGCGCAGCTCATGAGCCTCGCGTATTGCAAAATGCAGCAGTGTGGCAATGAATGCGGCAACGATTAACACGCCTGCGACAATATTTCGGAGGGTTTGGGCTGACACGGTGCGTAGACTCCAGGGTATCCTCCTGATATTCGCACGATTTTTTCATGGATACCAGTCTTGTCGCGCTATGGTGTAGAATGAATGCGGTTTTGTGTGCGATGACGGCTAAACAGAGTCTGTAAAAGGAGAATGCCTTGTTTCAGCGCTATGGAAAAAAATCAGGCCAGGGACTGGCGTCAACGCCACAGGAGCTTACCCGCATTGTGCCCGTAGAGCAGTTGCTGGGTGATGAGCGGCGGCGCGTAACGCTGCAGAATATACGCCGTCAGGTCAGCCTTGCGAGCGCGCGCTACGACAGCCTTTGTTTCAGTCTTTTGCACACTTTTTCCGGGTATTGTCAGCAGTTTCCCGAGACCGACAACAGTTATTATGCCTATCCGGGCGGTATGCTTGACCGAGCGCTAAACCGTACGGAGGCAGCCCTTGAGCTTTTTCGCACGGTCATTATCTCTGGGGAAGACACACTGCTTTCTGAGGATCAGATGCTCTGGCAGTATGCGCTCTTTTCCGCAGCACTCCTAAAAGGCATCAGCAAACTGAAACTGCATCTTAAAGTAAATCTTTTTGATGCCGCGGGTCAGCCCCTGAAGCTTTGGAATCCGCTGCTTGAAAGCCTTTCTGCGGTCGGCAGTCAGTACAGTTACGCCTGGGAAAAGGGGGCGGAGCCCGAGCTATCGCACCGCTTGAATATCCTGATGGCGCGACAGCTGATGCCGGCGAGCGGGTTTGCCTGGATTGCTTCGCACCCGCAGGTGCTCGCAGTCTGGCTTGCACTGCTGTCGGATGATACCCGCTCTGCAGGCACGCTCGGCGCACTGCTTGTGCGCGCTGATGCACTTTCCCTGAGGCGCGCGCTCATGGGGCTTATCGCCGATGGCCGGGAGCGTGGCACACGCGCTGCGCGAATGTCGACATTTGTCGATGTTCCTGAAGGCGGCCGACTTTCCCGGGAGCAGGAAACCGGTGTGGTGTTTCTGCAATGGCTCGCTGAGGTCATGGCCAATGGCCAGCTGCAGCTGAACAAGCCGCCGCTGATGATGGTGCTGGCCGGCATGATGCTGTTGCCCGAGGCATTTCAGCTCTTTGTGCGCCAGCATCCTGAGTACAAAAACTGGCTTGCGGTGCAAAAGGGGCTGTTGTCGCTCGGTATACACCGGGTGGCGGTAGACGGCGGTTTTGAGTCACGTTATGAACAGGCTAATACGCAGCAGATTCATACGGGAATCGTTCTTGATGACTACGCCCTCGCACTGCCTGAGAGCGTGCTGGTGCATAACCTGTATACCGGCAGTGAGTCCCGCATGAGCGCACTTGAGGTGATAAACCTCACGGAATCCGGCGCACAGGCATTACTGGTTCAACAGAGCATGCAAAAAAGTCAGTTGCTACAGCAGCTGAATCCTCAGGGGGAGTGGAAAACGCAGGAAATGCCCGCGGGCTTTTTACAAAAACCAGGGAGCGTACGCGGTGGCTGATTATGCGGTTGGCGATGTCCAGGGGTGTTTTGGTCCATTACAGAACCTGTTGACGGAAATTGCCTTTTCCCCCGTAAACGACCGCCTGTGGTTTGTCGGCGATTTAGTCAATCGTGGCCCGGATTCGCTGGCCGTTTTGCGTTTCGTCAAAAGTCTGGGCGAACGCGCCCGTGTGACTCTCGGCAATCACGATTTACATTTGCTGGCACGATTATTTGTACCGGGAACGGCAAGTGCGCATGGTGATACCCTCGATGAGGTGCTTGCGGCACCTGATGCGCTCTCGCTTGGCCACTGGCTGCGGGCGCAGCCGCTTTTGTGGCAGGACAGCGCACTGGGTGTCGTGATGACGCATGCCGGCATTCCTCCATGGTGGGATGTGGAAACGGCAAGCCGCTGCGCTCGCGAAGTTGAGCAGGTGCTCATAGGCGATAGGTTTGTCGATTTTCTGGCGCACATGTATGGCAACAAACCTGACAGGTGGTCAGAGTCCCTTGAAGGCATTGCGCGTTATCGCCTGATTGTAAACGCCCTCACCCGCATGCGCTTTTGCCATACCGATGGCACTCTTAGCATGCGTTATAAAGGGACCGTTGCCGCCGCGCCGTCCGATATCAAGCCGTGGTTTGCAATTTCGCCGCGTAAAGCACTGAATGCCCGCCTCGTTTTTGGTCACTGGGCGGCACTTGAGGGGGAATGTCCGGTGCCGGACATTTATGCGGTTGATACCGGATGCGTCTGGGGAGGCAGCCTGACCGCGCTTCGCCTGCAGGATAACAAACGCTTTTCAGTGCCCGGATATGCCCGGGCTCGCCAGAAATAAGAAGGTATGCAGCCGTTTACAGGGTGGCTTGCGTTAGCTGCACGGCAACATCGGTATTAGGTGTTGAATCCGCTTTTTGGCTAAAGAGGTGATAGTGCAAAAGGGTTTTCAGGCTGGGTACGTTTAAATTGACACGCCTGAAGGCTGAAAGACTCTGGGTAATGTCAAAGCGTTTTTCCCAGTCCGGATTCAGCATTCCCATGAGAGCGCTCTGGATAGCGGTTTTAGCATCTGCCAGCAGGGGGTCACAGTGGGTAAACAGGCTGTCAAGCGCCGGATTCTCAGCGTTTTTCTTGTATTCGCTAAAACGTAAAGCGTGGTCGTAGCTTTCAAGCGATATGCCCCACACCATCGCAAGTCCCCGGGCAACGGTATAGATATCAGTTTTTAAGGTCTGAAGCGCGCCTTCTGTCATCATTTCCGGGGCGCAGAAAGCAAGCTTGCCGAATGCGCGGGTGGTGACTGTTACTTCAGTGGTGCTTAATCCAAAATCAATTATGGTGACCGTAGGTTTTGGCGTGCTGAGGTCTACCATCAGGTTATCAGGGGTCAGGTCGCGGTGAAGGATATAAGGTTTTACGAGGCGCGCTTCCACGGCCTCAAGGATGGCAATCGAAAGCTCGAGGCGTTTGGTATTGGAGATTGATAACTGTCCTTGATACACATCCAGCAGCGTATCAAAAAGATTTCGCCCTGGAGCCTGCCGCATAACGATAAAGCTGAGATTCGCAACAGCATGAAACACCGGAGGTTTACTGCCTCCATAACCTGCCCGCTCTATCATCCGCTGCTCCTCGAGAGCGTGTTCGAATGAATGTCTCTCGGTATGCTTTTGTATCTTGACGAGGCGCTTGAAGCCCGTTTTAGTCCGCGCGGCCTTAAGTATGAAGCCCTCTCTGGTGCGCTTGAAGGTGGCATCGATGGGGAATACGCCACCGAAAGTTCCCTTATCAAACGCGATGTCTCCCCAGAATTCGCAGCGCAGACTGCCGTCTGGTTTTTTGCTGCGGCGGATGAGCATGTTTTTCCCCAGCTGAAAGGGATAGCCGTTATCAAAATAACCAAACCTTCCTTTCTGAAGCCACTGCTCCTGTCGTTGTAACATGCCGCTCAAACACTGAAAAAACGCTGCGGCTGTGTCACCATGCAGCGTTTCCGGGGTTATTACTGTGAACATGTCTTGTCTACAAACGCGTGGAGCGATTTTACGAGGCGCTCAATGAGCAGCGTGATTTCTTCCCGCGTCATGACAAGCGGCGGAAGCAGGCGGATAACATTTTCTGCGGTAACATTCAGCAGCAGGCCATTTTCGAGCGCAATCGGGCGGATGCCGGCGGCGGGCATGTCCAGCTCAATGCCGGTCATGAAGCCGCGTCCGCGAATGGCGCGCACGGAGGGGTGGCTGCCAATGGCCGCGTGCAGCTGCTCTTGCAGCCAGATACCGTCGTTGGCTACTTTGTCGCAAATGTTATCGCGCGCCATGACGTTTAGCACGGTTTGTGCGACTGCACAGGCAAGCGGGTTGCCGCCAAAGGTGGAGCCGTGGTTGCCGGGTTTAAAAAGATTACAGGCATCTGCGCGCATGAGGCACGCGCCAATCGGTACGCCATTGCCAAGCCCTTTGGCGGTCGTGAGGATATCAGGCGTAATGCCATGGTGCATGTAGTCAAACCAGGCACCCGTTCGCCCGTTACCGGTCTGAATTTCATCGAAAATAAGCAGCCAGCCCTCTTTTTTACAAAGTGCCGCCACTTCCTGCAGGTAGTGTTCATCCGCCGGACGTATGCCGCCTTCTCCCTGAATGGGCTCGAGCATGACGGCAACCACATCGGTACGGTTCGCGGCAATTGTGCGCATGGCGGCAATGTCGTTAAAGGGGGCGCGGATAAAGCCTGGCACCAGCGGCTCAAAGCCTGCCTGCACCTTGCGGCTGCCGGATGCCGTGAGGGTTGCCATGGTGCGGCCATGAAAAGCGCCTTCCATCACGATAATCGAGGGATTGAGGACGCCTTTTTGATGACCATACAGACGGGTCAGCTTGATGGCGGCCTCATTGGCTTCGGCACCTGAGTTGCAGAAAAACACCTGCTCCATGCCGGTCAGACCAATCAGGTGCTCAGCAAGTGCTTCCTGTTCAGAAATAATAAACCCATTAGAGACATGCAGCAGCTTTTCCGCCTGAGCCTTGATGGTCTCCGTGACATCAGGATGCGCATGGCCCAGACCGCATACGGCAATTCCCGCAAGCCCGTCAAGGTACGCGTTGCCGGCAGTATCATACAGCCAGGCGCCTTTCCCGTGGGTAAAGGCAACAGGGAGTGGGTTGTACGTGGTTATCAGAGCCATGGGATTCATCCTGAAAATGGGTTTATTTAAAATTGGCGGCTACAAAATCCCAGTTCACCCGGGACCAGAACGCGCTGATATAGTCCGGTCGCGCGTTGCGGTAGTCTATATAATAAGCATGCTCCCAGACATCGCAGGTCAAGAGTGCGGTCTGACCGCTTGTCATCGGTGTGCCGGCATTGCTGGTGCTGGTGATTTCAAGTGAACCATCGGCATTTTGCACGAGCCAGGCCCATCCTGATCCAAAGGTTGCAATGGCTTTTTGTGTGAACTGTTCACGAAATGCTTCAAAACTGCCGAAGGTGGAAGTAATGGCTGCCGCCAGCGCGCCTTTAGGTTCGCCACCGCCGTTTGGAGAGAGGCAGTGCCAGTAGAACGTGTGATTCCATACTTGAGCGGCATTATTAAAGACAGGGCCTGTGGCGCGGCAGATGATGTCCTCGAGTGACAGGGTTTCATATTCGGTACCGGCAACGAGTTTATTAAGATTCACCACATAGGCGTTGTGATGCTTGCCATAATGGTATTCAAGCGTTTCTTTAGAAATGGCCGGGGCAAGCGCATCCATCGCATAAGGCAGTGGGGGAAGAGTAAAGGTCATTTTCAGCTCCTGAAGGAAATATTGAGCAAGTGTATCAGGAACACGCCGACTTTCAACCGCGCGGGTTGCGTCCTGTTTGTAAATTCGCCATAATTAATGTGGATTTCAGTAATCAATCACGCAGGTGTTCCCTTGGAAACAATCGACAAAATCAAACAGCAAATTAGCGAAAACACGGTTCTTCTTTACATGAAGGGTTCGCCGAAGATGCCGCAGTGCGGTTTTTCTGCACGTGCTGTGCAGTGCATCGAGGCATGTGGCGTGGATTTTGCCTATGTTGATGTGCTGGCTAATCCTGACATTCGTCAGGTTCTGCCACAGTATGCCGACTGGCCAACGTTTCCCCAGCTGTATGTGAAAGGTGAGCTTGTGGGCGGTTCGGACATTATCCTTGAGATGTATCAGCAGGGTGAGCTTGAGCCACTGCTGCGCGAAGCGGTTACACACGCATAACATCATTATTAAACACTGGAGAGTATTCATGAGCGTACTGGTTGGACGCAAGGCCCCCGATTTTACCGTTGCCGCCGTATCCGGAACGGGCGAGATTCTTGATAAATTCAATCTGCACGAAACCATTCGTGGCAAATACGCGCTGGTGTTTTTCTACCCGCTCGATTTCACGTTTGTGTGCCCCTCCGAGCTGATTGCGCTCGACAAACGTATGGATGCGTTTAAAGAACGTGGCGTGGAAGTGATTGGCGTGTCGATTGACTCCCAGTTCACGCACAATGCCTATCGCAACACCCCGGTCAATGCCGGAGGTATTGGCCCCGTGCGTTATACGCTTGCGGCAGACGTCACACACACCATCTGCCAGTCTTACGGCGTTGAACATCCGGTGGCCGGCGTTGCGTTCCGTGGTGCGTTCGTTATTGATAAAAACGGCGTTGTCCGCTCACAAGTCGTGAATGACCTTCCCATCGGCCGTAACATTGACGAGCTGCTGCGCATCATTGACGCTGTACAGTTCTTTGAAGAGCACGGTGAAGTGTGCCCGGCTGGCTGGCAAAAAGGCAAGGCCGGTATGAAAGCCTCAACCAAAGGCGTTGCCGACTACCTGTCTTCACATTCAAGCGATCTTTAAATAGACGTCCGGCAGAGGGTGCCTGCATCCTCTGCCATCTACTGATGACACGCCCTAAAAAGCCCCTGCCATTTTTTCCCGCCACGTATTTAACATCGTACAAAATAAATCGGCTGTTTTTTCTGCGTCATAAATGGCTGAATGTGCTTCTTTGATATTAAACCCGAGCCCCGCCTCTTCGACTGCTTTTACCAATACGGTTTGCCCATAAAAAAGACCCGCAAGCGTTGCCGTATCAAAGCAGGTAAACGCATGAAAAGGAAATTTGACCTTGCTGCGTGCTGCCGCTTCTCTGACAAACAACAAATCAAACCAGGCATTATGCCCAACCAGCACGGCCCGCTGACACCGATGTTTTTTTAGTGCGGCATGAATCGGCTCAAAAAGACGGGTGAGTGCTTCTTTTTCTTCTACGGCATAGCGTAGCGGCTGCCACGGGTCAATCTGGTTAAAATCCAGTGATTCCTGACAAAGAACCGCGCCATCAAAAGGCAGAATATGCTCAAAATAACTTTCTGCGCGGTAAAATTCACCTGCCTCATTAATATCGAGCAGGGTGACACACATTTCCAAAAGCGCATTGGTCTTAAAGTCAACACCACTCGTTTCCACATCAACGACAACGGGTAAAAAGCCGCGAAACCGATTTTTTAGTGTGGGTTTTGTCAGCCATTCATGCACTTTCATACACGCTCCAGGCCAGCGTTTCACCCGCTCGCATGGGAACCACCTGATGTGTGCCAAGCGACAGGGTCGCAGGCACAACGCTCGGTTCACGGCGTAATTCTAAAGCGCGTGAATTGGGGGGAACCTTATAAAAATCAGCACCAAATTGGCTCATAAAGCCCTCAAGGCGTTCCAGTTTATCGCTGTCTGCAAATGCTTCTGCATAGAGGGAAAGCGCGTAGGGTGCAGAATAAATCCCGGCACATCCGCAGGCGCTTTCTTTGGTTTCAACCGCATGAGGTGCGCTGTCGGTGCCGGCAAAAAATTTCGGGTTGCCGCTCGTGGCGGCGCGCATGAGTGTCTGCTGATTGCCAGCAGATTTTAGAATGGGCAGGCAATAATAATGTGGGCGGATACCGCCGGCAAGGAGGTGATTTCTGTTATAGAGCAGGTGATGCGGGGTAATGGTCGCGGCCACCGTATCCGGCGCGCTTTCCACAAATTCCACCGCGGCTTTGGTGGAAACATGTTCAAGAACAATGCGCAGTTTTGGAAAATCACTGACCAGCGGGGTTAAAACAGATTCTACGAAGTGACGCTCGCGCGTAAAGATATCACCGTGTGTGACTTCGCCGTGCAGCTGCAAAACGAGATCGAGCGACTGCATGCACTCAAGCAGCGGATAAAGCGGGCGAAGACCGCTGGCGCCTTCATCAGAATGGGTCGTAGCACCCAGAGGATAAAACTTCGCACCAGCTATCCATGGGTGCGCTTTGGCCGCCATCAGCGTATCTGGAGTGACTTCATGGTTTAAAAAGAGTGTCAGGCGAACATCGAGCGCGTGTTGCGCCGGCAGTGTGGCATAAATGCGCTCACGATACTGTTGAAGTGATGCCACCGTAGTGAGGGCGGGCTTAAGGTTAGGCATCGCAAGAATGCGCCCGAAATGCCTTGCCGAGGCTGCGACAGTGTCCTTGAGCATATCGCCATCACGCAGATGGACATGCCAGTCATCGGGTTGAGTGATAATAAGGGATTGCATGTTGTAGGCCCGATACACAAAAGTTTCAGAAGTGTAGCATGGTCGCATCGCCAAACAAAAAAAACCGCAAATCGCCACTTGCGCCAGCGGAACAGGAGTGGGATACTGTTTTGGGAGGTTGGACAACGCACTGCAATGCCCTGAATTTATACACTATTTGATGGATTAAAAAAAATCAGATTTTGAATAAATTTTGAAGTACAGGTGTTGACATTGCTAAAATCCGGCTGGATAATCACTTTATGTACGCTCTCGGTTAGAGCGATGATTGCGTACTGTAGTCAATGCCTTGGCTGTGAGTTGACGACAAAACGGAAATTAATAATAAAAAGTGGAGATGAAGTATGTCTAATTTGAAAAAAACAGCGGTAGCTGTCCTTGCTTTAGGTAGCAGCGCAGTATTTGCTGGCACCATGGGCCCAGTATGCACACCAGGTAGCGTAACTGTACCTTGCGAAAGAAGCGCCTGGGACTTCGGTGCTCGTGCACTGGTTCTGAAGCCGATGATGGACGCTGACATGAGCTATGTCGGTTCATCTGCGTTCATTGGTACGGGCTTTGACACTGTTGCTGTCCGTGACCATGACTTCGATGCTGATTGGGGATGGGGCTTCATGATCGAAGGTTCCTACCACTTCAACACTGGTAACGACCTGAACCTGAACTGGTACCACTACAGCAAAGATACCACAAACCGTTACCTGTCTGGCGTCTTCACACCAGCTGGCGACCTCGAACTGCCGACACGTGTCAGCATCGAGCCTAAGTGGGATGCTGTAAACCTTGAGTTCGGTCAACACGTTGATTTCGGCGAGTTCAAGAACATCCGTTTCCACGGTGGTGTTCAGTACGCTCGCATCGAGCATGAAGGTCGTGCTCTGATCAACAACAACATCATCACCCCGCTGACTGTTGGTATCGCTTCCAACACGAAGTACAACGGTTTCGGACCACGCGTTGGTGCTGACATGTCCTACGACTGGGGCAATGGTTTCGGTATCTACGCTAACGGCGCAACCGCTATCCTGGCTGGTTCCAGCAAGTACGACATCGCTGCTGCTGCTGCACTTGATGGTGATGTGTTCCTGGCTGCTGCTCGTACAGGCTCCAAAGATGCTCTGGTTCCAGAAATGGAAGCAAAACTGGGTGCTACGTACAACTACGCAATGGCTCAAGGCGACCTGATGCTGGATGTAGGTTGGATGTGGGTTAACTACTTCAACGCTAACTACGTCCGTACAATCGGCGTTCAAGAGTCTGATTTTGGCGTAACCGGTCTGTACTTCGGTGGAAAGTGGGTTGGCAACATTGCCTAATCTGCATAGCGAAAAATCCTTACAGAAGCCCATCCGTGTTGATGGGCTTTTTTTTATAAGATAAACGGAGTAAGTATGTTAAAGAAAACTGTCCTTGCTGTGTCAGGTATTCTTGCAAGTGCTGTTGCAGCCGCCGGAACCATGGGTCCTGTTTGCACCCCCGGTAGCGTAACCGTTCCATGTGCGGCCTCTGGCTGGGATGTAGGCATTCAGGCGCTTTACCTGAAGCCCATGCACACTATCGCAGAAAATCCAATTACCGTTGTGGATAGCGATCCGTCACTGGGTATGGACTGGGGATTTCGTCTCGAAGGCTCTTACCATTTTAATACTGGTAACGACATTACGATGACATGGATTCACTACGATCAAGACAGCACTCTGACAGGTCAGGGGCTTGATTTTGCTTTGCCTTTCGCACCAATAGATTCCAAAGTCAACAACCGTATTGAGCAGGTGAATCTGGTCATGGGGCAACACGTTGACATGGGTGCCCGCAAAGACGCGCGCTTCTATGCCGGTATGCAATATGCCAAACTGGTACTCGATACCAACACATTTTACGGCGTATTCCCCATCGCAGGTCCTGTAGCGTTCAATGGATTACACACTTCCTACTTCCAGGGCGTTGGCCCCGTCGTTGGTGTTGATTATGCCTACGATGTTATGGGTGGCCTCAGCCTGACAGCCAACACGGCTGCAACCGTGCTGTACGGAAATTCCCGATCCAGCGCATCTGTTGTATTAAACGAAGCGCTTATTACGCAGTCGTTCTATGCACAGAAGAAGGCCATCGTTCCTGAGCTTGAAGCTAAACTCGGCTTGAACTATGCGCATGCAATGGCATACGGTACGCTCAATCTTGAGGGTGGTTACATGGCGATGAATTACTTCAATCCGCTGATGACCTACTTCCATACCAACAGCGATGTTGGCTACATGGGCCCCTACTTTGGCGTTAAGTGGCTGGGTGCTGCATAAGACAGTTGCCGGACTTAACAGCCCAGCCTTGCAAAAACACATAACATATAAATGGGTTAACGCAGGCTGGGCTGTTAAGCCCGGCAAATCAATCTACCGCGTTTAGAAACATCATTGTGCGCGCGCAACCAACCTGCCGTCCGCGGCACAATACTCAGTATCCACCTGTAGCGCTTCAAGAAACAAGTCATGAGACACCACAACCATACTCCCGGGATAATCCCTGAGCACCTGCAATACATGTTCACGCATGTCTCCATCAAGGTTATTGGTGATTTCATCAAGAATCAGCAACGAGGGCATTTTCAGCGCCATAAACAGCAATTAAAGTCTTGTCCGTTCACCACCGGAGAGTGTGGCGCAATTACCTGGAAATACCCATGCCTTCCCGAGCTCATTGTAAAAATATGCACAACCTTCATAAAGCGGCGTTGAAAAATTGTCAAAACGGCAGATTGATATTGACCCCTAATGCGAGTAATGTACGCCAATCCTCCGCGGCAGAGATAATCCTGCGCGCTTTGTTTTATCAGAAGGAGTCAAAATGGCCGCATCCAAGGAAAGTGTATTTGAATGGCCTCATATTCTCATCGTTGGCGAAAATCCCGCAGATGGCAGTCAATATACCTTTTTGACGCAGATCATACACAAATTGCATCAGCATGGTTATAAAAGCTTTTGGGATTTTGAGCGGGTCGAGGGGACTCTTGAGGAAGAGCGGCAGCGAATCAAGGACAAGCTTGAAGATGTAAAGACGAACATTGCGCCAAAGATTGAAGTGCTCATTTATCAGGCCAAAGAAAAATGTCTGGAATTACATGCGGCAGGTGCTCTCCACAGCCAGTTTCCATTATGGCTCGAAAGCTTGTTTACGGCTTGTACGGTACCGGCTGTCAAAGCCACAATTTTAGCCCTGAGAGTCATTACAATACGGGCAATCAATAACACCTCATCGTTTTCTCTGGATAATCTCCTCACTCAAATCGACGAATTACAGAATAATACCAGCGTACATATTTACCGTGCACTGTCCACCTCTTTGAGTCTGATAGAAGCATTGCAGGACAGTGAATTTTGCTATAGGGCGTTTGAAACGCGTGAATTTCATGGACTTCATACCAGTCTTTCATCCCGTTTGGCAATCAAGCCCATGACACAATATGAGCTGTTCAGTCCGGTGTTGCGTCTCAAGGAGATGTCGGACGCACGGCACACACGAATTCAGCAGGAACTCATTACCCAGGGAAACCCAGTTATTCTATACTGCTGCACTCAAAATGCGTTGGATTTTTTGTGTCGTTCATCAAAAGAGATTCGCCAACGCCTTTGCATTTTTCATGTCTACAATCTGCAACCAGAAGCAAAAGACAAACCGGTTTTCCCGTTTTCTGAACTGGACTCCAGAATGCAAGACACTGTGCGAAGCCATCGTGCAACCCTGCGTTTGATTTTTCGCCCTGAAATTCAACAGAGTGTTGATGGAGCCGGTCAGACGCAAGAGGAGCTGGCTGACCGCTTATTGGAAATGGTTCAGAAAAAGGCAGGTAACTTCGCGGTGCCATCAGTACAAACCATATCCGAGCCTCTCGATGTGTGCGACCCTGGTATGAGGCGTTAATTGATGACATGCCCTAAAATTTACGGCAGCATGTTGATAACATCCGCAGCCCTTCTCACTTTCTTGTGAGAAGGGTTAACGACGTATTTCTTCAATGGAATCTTTAAAAGCCTAAGCGTATACCGCGACGCTGCCCGCTCCCTCGCTTTCCGGTACATTACTCTGAGGCGGAAAATCTGTGTGTGCAGTAAACGCTTTGGGCGTGATTTGACGCTCTCGCCCTGCAGCCCCGTACAGTAAAACATGACAGTATTTGATCACAACAGACTGTCTATTAAAAGCATAAAGCTGCAGATTTTTGCGCCCTCATTGGAAAGTGAGGAGGCCACGGGAGAGTGGGCAAACCTTTGTCGCCATGGAAGGCGACATAGAGCCCCATGGATGGGTTTACGCGTGTTTGACCACTCTCCCGTGGCTTCCTTACTTTCTGGCACACACTCGCAGGCCGGGCAAGCTTCGAATTACAGTCGACTCTTTGGGGATGGTTTGATGATCTCGCCCTGTTGGCATCCCCCATTAAGGTTGCTGACGCGGGCATTTTGTGCAAAAATAAGGTTCGCTGAAAGAATATAAAGCACAAGGGCTGCAGCCTGTTGTGTATGGATTTGCAAGGAACCCTTATGCCCGCTTTACGTGCCACGCTTTTGTACGGTTTTGCTATTTTTGCAATGTTCTTTGGTTCAGGCAACCTCGTTTTCCCCATTCAAATCGGGCAAACTGCCGGCAGCGAGTGGCTTGCAGGATTCGCGGGACTCGTAATGACAGGCATTCTACTCCCGCTTTCAGGGCTTTTTGTTATTAAACTGCACCGTGGCTCTTATCAGGCGTTCTTTGCAGAAGCCGGTAAAGTGGCGGGATTTGTACTGCCGCTTTTCACGCTCTCACTGCTGGGTGCTTTCGGCGTGGTGCCACGCTGCATTACGGTCGCCTTTGGCAGCATGCAGTACGTTAGCCCGGAGCTTGGGTTAATGCCTTTCAGCCTGATATTTTGTGTGCTGACCTTCTTTCTTTGTCTGAACGATCGCCTCATGGTGACGCTACTTGGTAAATGGATGAGTCCGCTGCTTTTGCTTTCGCTTGTTATTCTGACGGTGGGGGCTGCACTCAAAGCGCCAGAGGCACCCGTGACTCTTGCGCCTGTAGATGCGCTCAAAACCGGCTTTCTGACCGGTTACCAGACCATGGATTTATTTGCGGCATTTTTCTTCTCATCGCTTATTTTCGCGCAGATTCAGGCTGAAATGCCGGAATCCGTATCGCATCGCGATACCGTTCGATTCGCACTGAAGCCTGCTCTTTTGGGTGCACTGCTTCTGGCGCTTGTATACCTTGGGTTTGTCGCACTTGGTGCACACTTCTCAAGCCTGCTGACCAACGTAGAGCCCGCCGCCATGCTGCCCGCCATTGCGCTCCAGCTAAACGGCACCTGGGCTGTGGTGTTGCTGGCAATTGTTATGTTTCTTTCCTGCCTGACTACGGCCGTGGCGCTCAATAATCTCTATGCGCGCTACCTCTCAAGGCTGCTTGGCATTGAAGCACGAGGCTATCGCTGGGTGCTTCTTGCCACTACAGTAGTGGCTTTTCTCATCTCTCTGCGTGATTTTCGCGGCATTGCAGCCTTTCTTGCGCCAATGCTTGAATACAGCTACCCGGGGCTTATCGCTCTAACGATTTTAAGCATATGCTTTAGAAAACAGTTTTTCATCAAAAAAGCCATATTTTATACGGCAACGGCCATTGCCTGCCTGCCACCGGTGCTTGCATGGGCGAAAAGCAGCGGAATATTTTAAAGAGCCGTTGACAAGGAGGTCGAATGGCGGTAACTTACGCACCTATGCCGAGGTGGTGGAATTGGTAGACACGCTAGCTTCAGGTGCTAGTGGGGGAAACCCCGTGGAGGTTCGAGTCCTCTTCTCGGTACCAATAATACAGACAGTACTTAATCAAGCAGTACACATCAAAGCCCGTTAAGCTCTATATCTCCCTGCGAATTTCAAGCAAACTCTCCGAGTACTTCACCAACGCGTACAGCGCTTCCTTCTGTCAAGCTGTGGTTCCAGGTTGCCTGAGAAGTTTTCCCGAGCAGCACAATGACAGTTGAACCCAGTTTGAAATACCCAACGGATGCGCCCTTGTCGAGGCTTAAGTCGCTTGCGCTGTCGTACCGACGCGTCCATACGTGATTGCCGCGCGTAATATCGCCCTCCCAGCTGGTCGCGATTGAGCCGACAATCACAGCTCCCACCATCACCAGCGCAAGCGGGCCGTGAGCGGTATCAAAATACAGAGCGAGGCGTTCGTTGCGTGCAAAAATTCCAGGAATGGCGTTGACGGTTTTCGGTTTGACGGAAAAGAGGCTGCCAGGGATGTAGGTCATGTGCGTGAGCCGTCCTGCTAATGGCATATGGATACGGTGATAGTCGCGCGGAGACAGATAAAGGGTCGTGAAAAAGCCGTCAGTAAACGCGGGTGTCAGCGGGTCGTTTGCAAGGAGAGCCTCAAGTGTATAAGAGTGGCCTTTGGCCTGAATCAGGCGATTTTCATCGATACGCCCAATCTGGCTGACGCAGCCATCTACCGGCGACACTATGCCGGCATTTGCCTGCGGGCGGCACTGCGGCTTTAGCTGGCGCGTAAAAAAATCATTGAACGTATCATAGTCTTCAGGACGTGCGTGCAGTGCTTCCGCCATATTGACCCCATAGCGGCGAATAAACGTGCGAATGAAAAAATTTTTTATTGCTGGCGTACGAATATCAGCCAGCGCGCCCATCCAGCGAGAGAGGCATCTTGCAGGTATCAGAGAAGCTGGCAGTGTTTGAAAAAAATCGACAGGCATCAGGAGAATCTCAGGCAAAAGGGAGCATGATACCGTGAAACACTGTTAAAAGTGTACTTTTCTCACAGGGATGTTATGCTCAGGCGCAATTCGTAAGCGGTAATGAAAGATGGCTAAACCACGTATCCATGAGCCGGGGTTCCCGGGAGCCGGCGAGGAGCATGCGCTCTCGCCGGCTGCGTTTCAGCATGCGGTAGTGGTGCTGCGCATGCGTGTTGGCGAGACGCTGGTGCTTTTTGATGGTGAAGACCGGGAGGCGGAGGCGACACTCGTGACCGTTGCACGCAGGAATGCAGTAGTGCGCATGGGGGCACCAAAAATGTTGAGCCGAGAGTCGCCGTGCCGTATTCATCTCGGCCAGGCGCTCTCAAAGGGCGACCGCTTTGACTGGGTCGTGCAAAAAGCTGTTGAGCTTGGCGTGTCACGCATAACGCCCCTTATCACACAGCATACGGTCGTGCGACTTGACGCTCAGCGTCTTACAAAAAAGTGTGAGCAATGGCAGGCAATTGCCGTTGCTGCCTGTGAGCAGTCGGGGCGTAACCGCGTGCCGGTTGTGGAGCCTGTGCAGCGATTTGAGGATTTTGTGGCCATTGAAACTTCTGCTTCGCGTTTTATTCTGCACCCCGAAAGTGGCGCGCGTGCGCGAGACTTTGCCACAAGTTCCACCGATGCCTGCCTGCTTGTAGGGCCTGAAGGCGGATTCGGGGAGGCCGAGGTGGAGCTTGCACGGACACACGGATTTCGTGCGCTGCAGCTTGGTCCGCGCATTTTACGCACGGAAACCGCAGCGATTGTCGCACTGAGTGTGTTGCAAGCGCTGGCAGGTGATCTATAATTGAATTTTTAAGGTTTCTGATAAAGGGGTGTAACAATGAATGCGCATATTAAAGCCGTGACAGACAGCAACTTTGACGAAGAAGTCTTAAAGTCCGGCAAGCCGGTCCTTGTGGATTTCTGGGCTGAATGGTGCGGACCCTGCCGCGCACTGGGACCCATTTTTGATGAAGTCGCCGAGTCACACCACGAATCTGTCGTGTTCGCGAAATTGAACATCGATGAAAACCCCCAGGTCCCTTCACGCTACGGTGTGATGAGCATCCCGACGCTCATGTTGTTTGTTAACGGCGAAGTGGCCGCGGTGAAAATGGGACTTTTGAATCGCTCGCAACTGGTGGCATTTGTAGAAAGCCATTCTTAAGAGCAGTTTTATTCGTGCGCTCTCCGTGGTCGGTTACGGGCCACGGAGAGCGGGCGACATGCAGGAGCTCAGTAATCGATGCTGGCTTTTTATTGAAAGCTGTGTTAGCATCAGCTCTCAACCAGTGACAAATCTGTCACGTTGCCAATTCCAGTGAATCTTTCTGATTATTTGCGTGCACCAGCGTTCGGCTTTCGCTGATTGCAATTGCGCATCAGGGTGTTCGCAAAGGTACAAATCGTGACCCATCAACCAATATTACCAGGGAGCTGACGTGTTTCTGGCTGATTCACCCGAATCCGGGACCTCCGTATCAACTAACCAACCCACCAAAGTGAGAAGTATGAATCTTAGTGAACTCAAGAAATTGCCCATGCCCGAGCTCGTCAAAATTGCCGAAGAGCTTGGCGTTGAAAATACCTCCCGCATCCGCAAGCAAGACATCCTTTTTTCCATCCTGAAGGCGCATGCCGCAAAGGGTGAAGATATTTACGGGGATGGCGTGCTGGAAGTGCTGACGGACGGTTTTGGCTTTCTGCGCTCAGAAGATGGCTCCTACCTTGCCGGTCCGGATGATATATACGTCTCTCCCAGCCAGATTCGCCGCTTTGGTCTGCGTACCGGCGATACCATTTCAGGAAAAATTCGTCAGCCCAAAGATAATGAGCGCTATTTTGCACTGCTCAAGGTGGACGAAATCAACTACGACCGTCCTGAAAACGCCAAACACAAAATTCTCTTTGAAGACCTTACACCCCTTTTTGCCAATGACCGACTCGTCATGGAGCAGGGCAATGGCAGTACGGAAGACCTCACGGCACGTGTGGTTGACCTCTGTGCGCCTTTCGGCCGTGGTCAGCGTGGCCTGATTGTCTCTCCGCCTAAGGCCGGTAAAACACTCATGCTGCAGAATATTGCGCATTCCATCGCTAAAAACTACCCTGACTGCTACCTGATTGTGCTCTTGATTGACGAGCGTCCCGAGGAAGTCACAGAGATGCGCCGCTCTGTGAAGGGTGAAGTCGTTGCAAGTACTTTTGATGAGCCGGCCAACCGTCACGTGCAGGTCGCCGAGATGGTGATTGAGAAGGCGAAGCGCCTCGTTGAACACAAGCGTGATGTGGTCGTGCTCCTTGACTCCATCACCCGTCTGGCGAGAGCCTACAACACGGTTGTGCCTTCGTCCGGTAAGGTACTGACTGGTGGTGTGGATGCTAACGCTCTGCAGCGTCCCAAGAGACTGTATGGTGCCGCGCGCAATATCGAGGAGGGCGGCAGCCTGACCATCATTGCCACGGCTCTGGTGGACACCGGTTCTAAAATGGACGAGGTCATTTACGAAGAGTTCAAGGGTACCGGTAACATGGAAATCCATCTGGCGCGCAGCATTGCCGAGCGCCGTGTATTCCCGGCCATTAATATTAACCGCTCCGGTACGCGCCGCGAAGACCTGCTGCTCTCGCCGGAAGACTTGCAGCGTACATGGATTCTGCGAAAAATTCTGCAGTCCATGGATGAGTGCGATGCCATCGAGTTTCTGCTTGAGCGCATGAAAAACCACAAGACTAACGCTGAGTTCTTTGATGCCATGAAGCGCCAGGAATAAAGCGATTGACACATTCCCCTCGCGTGTGCGATAGTTGCCGCGCGAGGTTGGACTTGCTATGTGTCAATCCACTGGGTCAATTGGCGACACACTGATTGGCCCTTTCTATCTCACGATAGCCGCTGTATTTCTACAATACTTCTTCCCTGTATTCAATACGCAGCTTACACGCTGGTATGCGCCCTTTTTAAGAGATAAGATGAGTGTATCTATTCACCACATTTTGAATGCTTTAGGGGAAAAGTCAGATTTGAGTGCAGGTTGTGCGCCAAATATGGCTTTTCGGTGAACGTGGTGAATGGTTACAGATGAGTTTGCATATCAAGTGGTGGTATGCGACACCGATGTCACTTAAAAGGACTTATCATGAAAAAGCCTCTTTTGCTCATGCTGTTTCTGGCAGGCGCAAGTCACGCGGAACAACTTTTTGACTATCAGCAAGCGGTTGCTGCGGTTAAAAGCGGAAAGAAAATCACCTATGTCGTTGATTGGAATAAGTGCACATTAAATCTGCCGAATATTACCCCTGATATCATTTCGAGTTATTCACCCGATCATGTCATTATGGATAAGCAAGGTTTTATGGGATCGCGTGGCACGAAATACACCCATGAAATCTCGAAGGCACCTGAACTTGGGCCTGTCCATCAGAGTTTTGTCTACACCTTCACTAAAGAAGGCGAGCTTCAGGTCGTCAACCGCTTTTTAGACCCCATCACCTATGCGGAAAAAATGCCGGCAATACGCGCGGTGTGCAGGCTGCATGACGGATTTGAAGTGTTCGCAAATTAGGGCGTGCCCTCGAGCGTAAACAGGGTTCACTCAGCCTGAATGAGCCCGGTTTGCACTTCGCACAACCTGCAATCAAATCTGACTTTCCCCAAATCCTTGCCAATTCCTGTCAAAGGATTAAAATGCAGCTTTCACGCATTGCAGGGATAGACATGCCGATTTTTTTTCAAAGACCCGAGGCGGCCGCTCCTGTGTCCGCATTACCTTCTGTCGCATACAGTCCTGACGATCAGGCTATGGTGCAGCTTCTTAAATCGCGAATAAAACGTTTTGAAACGGCGCATCAAACGCTCTATTCGCTCGATACCCATATTTTTCGAGCTTGCGTCGTTGGTATGGCCTGCTACGCGGCGGGAAGTATTTTATACATGTTTGTGCCTGTCAGCATTCTGGCGTTTAGCTATGCAGCGGGGAACGCGGTTAACCGCGATTTACATTACAAGGAGTACCAGACGGCCTTTAAGGAACTGGATGAAGCCTGCCGATGGGTTTTTAATGGCGACACCGATGCACGCTGGTATGCGCTTCGCGACACAACGGCTCAGAAACTCATGCGAACGTGGGCGCCCTGGGTGCCAATGGCTTCGGTTCAACCGCTGACAGAGAACGATCTTGCCGTCGGCCGGCTCAACCGCCCGATTGACAGGTCGTTTCAAAAAGAGATGAAAGGCTTTGCTGCAACGCCGCGCAAGTTTACGCTCGATTATGTTCTGTACGCTCAGGGCGGGGCGATGCACTTTTTTGAAGCGCTGCAGTCGTATCTTTGGAAGCGCGCGGAAGCGGCAGCCGCAGATATTACCCCGAAGCTGCTGACGGCCGTTCCTGGCAGCGGCGTCAGCAGTTAAGCAAGAGAATTATGCCGGGCTGTATGCCCGGCCATTACGTTATGCCATTTCCACCAGCACTTCTCCCGCTTCAATCCGAGTCGGGTAGAGTTTTAGATTTTTGGGTTTAGAAAGCTTCCCAAGCAGCCCGCTTGCAATTTTAGGCCACGGCGACCAACACTTGACTTCACCACTGTCCAGACAAAACTCACTTTTATGAAACGGACAGGTAATGGTATTATTTTCAATGACACCATTGGTCAGCGGCAGTTTAAAGTGCGGACATTGGGATTGCATTGCATAAATTTTTCCCTCGTGCAGGGCAATAAGCACCTTTTGCCCATCGAGTACCGTTGTGTAACGGGGTTCGTTTTCAAGATGCGCGAGCGTTGTCGCTTTAATCCATGCCATGATTGAGTCCTGCTTGGTTGACAGACAGAGCGCGCATCATACTGCTTTGCCGGATGCATTCCAAGTTCTATCCCGCTTTTTGCGATAAGCAGGCCTCGGTGGATTGCAGTTGTGCGTTCTCGCGTATAAAATGCCGGGATATTTTCAGGCCCATGGGTGCCCTGGAGGCTATTGGAATGGAGGGAGCGTGGGCTCTTTGTTGAAAAAAAACGTATTTTTGGGATATGCGACAGTCATTCTCATGGCTGCCAGCGCCATGGTATTTGCTGCAGAAGACGTATCACCCGTCAAATCCGAGCCGTTGATTGACGGATACTATCCGGCTTATCCCCCAACCCCGGCGGCAGAAGGGGATAAAAAGGCGCTGATAGAGCGTGGCGAGTACCTTGCCAAAATGGGGGACTGCATCGCCTGTCATACCAATATCGAAGCAGGAACTCCCGCTTTTGCCGGAGGGTTGCCGCTTAATACACCGTTTGGCACGTTCTACAGCCCCAATATTACGCCCGACAAAGAAACCGGTATTGGAAACTGGACAGAGGAAGACTTCATCCGCGCCATGAAAAAGGGACGTGATCCTGAGGGTCGAAACTATTTCCCTGTGTTCCCGTACATCTATTTCTCAAAAATCACCGATGATGACGCACGTGCCTTGTATGCATACTTCATGAGCATACCAGCGGTTAAACAGCAGAACCGTCCTCTGCCTTTCCCATTCAACATGCCTGGTGCGCGCTTTTCTCTCTGGGGCTGGAATCTGCTCTTTTTCTATCCAAACGACGTACCCTTTGCCTATGACTCCGAACAGTCACCGGAGTGGAACCGTGGTCGATACATTGTCGATGGTCTGGGCCACTGCAGCATGTGTCATACACCACTCAACCCGCTTGGTGCACCGAAGCAGCGCTATTATCTGACTGGAGCGTTCATCGATGGTTACTGGGCGCCAAACATCACTAAATACGGACTCGAATCAGCGAATCATATCGAAGTGGCGGATGTGTTTAAGAACAACCAGCTGATTAACCGTGCCGGAACCGTTGCAGGACCCATGGCTGAAGTGAATCACAACAGCCTTGCCTACCTCACCGATGAAGACCGTTTAGCCATCGCCACGTACCTCAAAACAGTGGTCAGCACTGAAACACTTGGTGTTACGCCCTCAGAACAGCCGCCATCGCTCAAGCGTGGCAAACAGGTGTATTTGAATGCCTGCGTAGTGTGCCACCAGGAAGGCGTTATGGCAGCGCCACGTATCGGCGATACGGCCAACTGGTTTATGCGCCTTAAAAACAATGGCTTGAATGGACTCTACCGTCATACCATCGCGGGCTATAACAGTATGCCGGTGAAGGGAGCGTGTGTGACCTGCTCCGATAATGACATTATCTCAGCAGTAGACTATCTGTTGAACAAGTCGCTGACGCGTTCAGAGTGGCGCGACCTTAAAGCTGGCGGCAGCGAGAAGTTTCCTGTCAGTGGTAAGGCCATTTATGAAGAGGACTGCAGCGCCTGTCACAAGGACGGCAAACTCGGCGCGCCGAAAGTCGGAGACAGAGAAGCGTGGAAACCCTTGATTCAGCAGAATATGGATGTGCTTATCGAGAAAACCATTAACGGTGAGAAGCATCCTAAAAATGGAGGCTGTGTGCATTGCACCACCGGAGAAGTAATTGAAGCCATCAAATACATGGTGAGTCAGTCCAAGACCGAGGGTAATTTCAGTCTCTGGTAAAGGAACCGAATTGGGTGCGGGCTGAGAACCTCTCAGCAAGCACCCGGTATCGTTGTTCAGCGAACCATGCTGAAGCGTTACAGGCGGCTTTACACACACTGGAAAACATACATTAACAGCTGTTGGTGTTTAACCGGCAGCCGGGGTGAGGAATGGGGATGCAAAACTGGTTTAACGGTGCACGTTTAAGCGCGTGGTTTATGGGTCTTTTCGGTACCCACGCGGTGTATGCGCAGGCAGACACCTGGCAGCTCAACATGTATAAAGGGGTCACTCCCATCAGCCGGGACATGTACGATTTGCACATGATAGCCATGGCCGTGTGTGCAGTGATTGGTATCATCGTTTTTGGTGTGATGATTTATTCCCTGATACATCACCGTAAATCCCGTGGCTATACGCCCGCAAAGTTTCATGATAATCCGCGTCTTGAAATCTTCTGGGCGGTGATTCCTTTTCTGATTCTGGTGGCGCTTGCAGTGCCCGCGACCAAAATTCTTATCCGCATGGAAGACAATGCTGATTCTGATGTCACCATCAAGGTAGTCGGCTCCCAGTGGAAATGGCAATACCAGTACCTTGATCAAGGCATTCAGTTTTTTAGCAACCTTTCAACACCCTATGATCAGATTCAAAACCGACAGGATAAGGGGGAGTGGTACCTGCTTGAAGTGGACAAGCCACTCGTACTGCCGGTACATCGTAAAATTCGTTTTCTGGTAACGTCTACCGATGTTATTCACTCCTGGTGGGTGCCGGAACTTGGGGTTAAGCGCGATGCAATCCCGGGCTTTATGTATGAAGCATGGGCCGTTATTGATAAACCCGGCGTTTATCGCGGTCAGTGCGCGGAGCTTTGCGGAATTAATCACGGTTTTATGCCAATTGTTGTGCAGGCTGTCAGCGAAAAAGACTTTGAAACATGGGTCAGTGCCCAGACGCAGGTCGAAGACCGTTATGCGGCTGTTGAAAAAGAGCCTGAAGCGCAAAAGACACTTTCGCGAGCAGAGCTCATTAATCTTGGCCGCGATAAGTATAACCAGCTTTGTGCTGCCTGCCATAAGGCAGATGGAACCGGCCTTCCGCCACTGTATCCCCCGCTTAAGGGCAGCTCAGTTGCGGTCGGAAAGCCGATATCACGGCACATTGAAATGATCTTAAACGGCATAGCTGGCTCTGCCATGCAGCCCTACCGCGACCTGCTGACCGATGAGGAAGTTGCGGCCATTGCGACATATGAGCGTAATGCGTGGGGCAACAACACAGACGACACCATACAGGCGGCTGACGTTGCCAGAGTACGTCAGGAAAATACGGTTGCGCCAACCGTGGTTAATAAGGCAAAAGCCGGA
Source organism: Legionella geestiana (assembly GCF_004571195.1). Taxonomy (GTDB): domain Bacteria; phylum Pseudomonadota; class Gammaproteobacteria; order Legionellales; family Legionellaceae; genus Legionella_B; species Legionella_B geestiana. The sequence goes on along the minus strand of NZ_CP038271.1, from coordinate 1,242,220 downwards.
GGTTTGCGATGAGCGAGGCAATACACCACACAGACGCGCATCACACGGATGCGCACCATGGCCCCGAACAGGGTAAGGGCTTTTTCGGTTTTGCAAAGCGCTGGCTTTTTACCACGAACCATAAAGACATTGGTACGCTGTATCTGTGGCTTGCGATGGCGAGTTTCTTTATAGCAGGTGCGATGGCGCTTGTGATTCGTGCCGAACTCTTTCAGCCGGGACACCGCTTTGTCGATCCGAATTTTTTCAACCAGATGACCACCATGCATGGCCTCATCATGCTGTTTGGTGTAGTGATGCCGGCCTTTACCGGTATGGCCAACTGGCAGATACCCATGATGATTGGCGCGCCAGACATGGCGCTGCCGCGTCTTAACAACTGGAGTTTCTGGCTGCTTCCCTTCGCCTTTGCGCTGCTTGGCTCTACCATGTTTCACAGCGGCGGCGGTCCAAACTTCGGCTGGACGATGTACGCGCCCCTGTCCACGAAATATGCGCCTCCAAGTACGGATTTCATGATTTTCGCCGTACACATGATGGGAATTTCATCCATCATGGGTTCCATTAACATCATCGCGACCATTCTAAACATGCGGGCCCCTGGCATGACCCTTATGAAAATGCCGATGTTTGTCTGGACGTGGCTCATTACCGCATTTCTCCTGATTGCCATCATGCCGGTACTTGCGGGTGCTGTCACCATGATGCTTGCCGACCGTCATTTTGGTACCAGCTTTTTCAGTGCGGCCGGAGGCGGGGACCCGATTCTCTTCCAGCACGTGTTCTGGTTCTTTGGGCACCCGGAAGTGTATGTGCTCGTGCTGCCGGCATTCGGGGTGATTTCCGAAGTGATTCCGGCGTTTAGCCGCAAGCGCCTCTTTGGGTACCACTTTATGGTGTATGCGACGGCGGCGATTGCCATACTGTCGTTTATTGTGTGGGTGCACCACATGTTTACTACCGGCGTGCCGCTGGGGGCAGAGCTATTTTTCATGTACGCCACCATGCTGATTTCTGTGCCTACGGGCGTGAAAGTCTTTAACTGGGTCAGCACCATGTTCCGAGGCGCCATGACGTTCGAAACGCCGATGCTTTTTGCCATCGCCTTTGTGTTTTTGTTCACGATTGGTGGTTTCACCGGGCTGATGCTTTCTCTCGTGCCTGCAGATTATCAATACCAGGATACGTATTTTGTCGTGGGGCATTTCCACTATGTACTGGTGCCTGGCGTAATTTTCTCACTGATGTCTGCAACCTACTTCTGGCTGCCAAAATGGACAGGGCACATGTACAGTGAGACGCTTGGGAAGTGGCATTTTTGGCTTTCGGTGATTTCCGTTAACATTACTTTTTTCCCAATGCATTTTCTGGGGCTTGCCGGCATGCCGCGACGTATTCCAGATTATGCGCTGCAATTTACCAATTTCAACATGATTGCGACTGTTGGTGCCTTCATCTTTGGATTCTCGCAGCTGATTTTCCTCTACAACGTCATTCGTACAGTTCGTGGCGGTAAAAAGGTGGATGCCCAGGTGTGGGAAGGTGCGCACGGTCTTGAGTGGACGCTGTCTTCACCACCGCCATACCACAGCTTCACTACTCCGCCGGAGGTGCATTGAGCATGCAGCCCGGTGCGCGCCATGGCCGCCTGCTGTTGAAGCTCGCAGTTCTTGTGATTGGCATGTTCGGGTTTGGCTTCGCACTGGTGCCTATCTACAATACGCTTTGCAAGACGCTTGGCATCAACGGAAAAACCGGGCAACAGGTGGCGCTGGAGGCTGCTCACTCCGTTAAAATGGATGCCAAACGTCAGGTTACTGTTGAATTTGTAGCAACCAATAACGAGGGCGTGCAGTGGACCTTTTATCCGGAAACCCGGAAAATTAGCGTTCATCCCGGTGAAGTAGCGAGGCTGTCATTTTACGCGGAAAATCGCACCGACCACAGCATGGTGGTGCAGGCCGTGCCAAATGTGACGCCGGCTCTCGCGGCAAAGTATTTGAAGAAAACGGAGTGTTTTTGTTTTACGCAGCAGACATTAAACGGCCACGAAGCCATGCACATGCCGCTGCTGTTTCACCTTGACCCTGAATTACCAGAAAATATTCGTACGGTGACGTTATCTTACACATTGTTTGATGTCACTCACCGCAAGTAATACCAAAGGCAGCATGTTGCCAAAAACGGAGAAGATAGAACCATGGCTGAACACGGCACCTATTATGTTCCCAACCCCAGCCACTGGCCGCTGGTCGGGTCCATTGGGCTCCTGACCACGCTGGTTGGGGCGGCTTCGTGGCTGCACCATGACTGGTATGGCCCGTATGTGTTTGCATTGGGACTAGGCGTTCTAATTTTCATGATGTTCGGCTGGTTTGGCCAGGTGATTTATGAAAATGAAAAGGGCATGTATGACCTCCAGGTCGATCGCTCATTCCGTTGGGCCATGTGCTGGTTTATTTTTTCAGAAGTGTGCTTTTTCGGAGCATTTTTCGGCGCGCTTTTTTACACACGTTTCTGGACCATTCCGTTGCTCGGCGGCGAAATGCACCCAATGACCCATTACACACTCTGGTCAGATTTCAAAGCCACCTGGCCGTTGCTGAATAACCCGAACAACCAGCTTTTTGTTGGTGCCGAAGAGGCGATGGGGGCCTGGGGTCTTGCTGCCATTAACACCCTTATCCTTCTGACATCAGGCGTTACCATTACCTGGGCTCACTGGGCATTAAAGATGAAAAAGCGCCATCAACTTGCTGTTGGCATGTTGCTGACCATAGCACTCGGCGTGCTCTTCCTTACTCTGCAGGCGTATGAATACCATGAAGCATACACTGAGATGGATTTAACCCTTAACGCAGGTATTTATGGCACAACGTTCTTCATGTTGACCGGTTTCCACGGCCTGCACGTTACGATTGGTACCATCATGCTAATCGTTATTCTTTTGCGCTGCCTCAAGGGGCATTTTACGCCCGAGCGCCATTTTGCGTTCGAAGCCGTTGCCTGGTACTGGCACTTTGTAGACGTGGTATGGCTCTTCCTGTTTATTTTTGTGTATTGGCTCTAAGACCTGTTCTTTTCTCCTGCATCCATCCCTGGGCTTATCAGCCCAGGCTATGGTGCATGTTTCAAGTAACTCATTGTATTTAATAAATATTTCGTAGTCTAGGCTGAGTGCGGCGAAGTCCGGCATCGGGTATCGCCGTTGGCCGGATGTTTATTACGAGCATCCTGTCCCGCGCTTATCAGCGCAGGCTACCGCATTGTGCTTATTATTTACAATTGTGCGGTAGGCTTGGTTGAGTGCCGCGAAGCCCGGCATCGGGTATCGCCGTTGGCCGGATGTTTATTACGAGCATCCTGTCCCGCGCTTATCAGCGCAGGCTACCGCATTGTGCTTATTATTTACAATTGTGCGGTAGGCTTGGTTGAGTGCCGCGAAGCCCGGCATCGGGTATCGCCGTTGGCCGGATGTTTATTACGAGCATCCTGTCCCGCGCTTATCAGCGCAGGCTACCGCATTGTGCTTATTATTTACAATTGTGCGGTAGGCTGGGTTGAGCACAGCGAAGCCCGGCATCGGGTATCGCCGTTGGCCGGACGTTTATTACGAGCGTCCTGTCCCGCGCTTATCAGCGCAGGCTACGGCGCCATTTTCAAATAAATCTTTGTATTTAATAAGTCTTTATCATGCTGGGCCGAGATCTACAGTGAGGCCATATTCACTCAGGCTAAAGCCTTTTTCTGCTCTACTATCAGCGTGAACGGTACAATAAGTTCCGCACCATCAATTTTAACCTGTGCAAACAGACGAACAATGCCTGGTTTTTCTGGCTGAAAATGGAAAACCAGCTCCGGTCCGCCGCGTGAATTGCGGGTTTGAGGTTCTTCGCCCATTGGGTGCAGGTGTACCATATCGCGGAAATTATCATTAAATCCGGCAAGATGCGCGTAGGCGCCCATAATTGGCTCCAGTTTGCGCACGGGCTTACCTTCGAGTGTCGTAATACGGATTTTACCGACCACCATTTTACCCGGCTGCAATTCGGCGCTGTCAAAACTCAGACGATAGCGCAAGCCATCAACCACACTGTGCATTTCAGACTGACTGAACGCGGGTGGCGCCTTAACGGTGCCACGCTGTAAAATCCCGGTACGGTTTATGGTCTGATGGGTGGAAGAGGGAGTTACTTCCAGCCAGTAGCGATAGGTGTGACTCGGAAGACGCGGCCTCCATGAAAACTGATACCGCCCTTTTCCATCAGTAGAAGTCGGGTGCAGGTGCTGATAGTCGGTGAGCGAGGAGTCAATCGTCATCAGGTGCATTTTTTTCTCGTGCACCGTGTCGAGCGCATCAGGCCCAATCCCCTTGCCACTGTCATCTTTGAGCGTAAAGTTAACGCTTACCGTGCCATCGGCACCGGTTTTGGCAACAAGGGATTCGACCGAGGCCGCGTTCGCGGCAGGGGTTGTGGCTGACAGCAGCAGGCCCGCGCAAAAAAGCACGAATTGAACACAGCGAATGGTCATAAAAGCTCCGATTTTTTCTGTCAGGATAGCCTGAGATGATTGCTGACAAAAGCCCTTTATGCGAGGATTCGCATTTTACGGGTGAGTGGAGTTTGGTTTGCGAACCTTTGTTATCCGTTCCCGCCAGGGAACGACCCATCCTGAACGTATTCGTCTGCAGGTGGGTGCGCGTGGACATCTTGAAGTGGTTGCGCACTGTGTGTTGAACGCGTTTTTCTATTCCTGCGGCTTTCGTGACGACGTTGAGGTGTACGTGGTGCTCGATTCTGCGCCGGACTTCCCGCGAACGGTGCATTTCAGCGCACAAAATGGTCTTTCGCTGGCTGGTTTTCATGAAGAGGCCGTATATGCACTCCTCGAGCAGGCCCTGCGCATGGGCATAAACATGCCGCATGAAAGCGTGCGCGAGGCAGCGCCCGGGGTGAAGGTTATGGGATTTGGCTTTGAGCGCCTTTTTCGCATGGAGCTTGCTGAGCGTCCCGTGTTTGTGCTCTCACCAAAAGGCGAAGATGCACGCCTGCAGGCGTGGCCTCAAAATCCGGTATTTGTCTTAAGCGATCACCTCGAAATGCCGAAAAACAGCATTAAGGGAGTGCTTCGGCAAGGTGCTACCCGTCTGTCTCTTGGCCGACGCATGCTCTTTGCTTCCCAGTGTATTGTGCTGCTGCATCATGAGATGGACAGGGCCTTATCCCTTTAGGTATCATGAACCATGGCTGTAAACCTGCCCGCCGGGGGTTCCATGTGGCGTGTACCCGTGGTTTTTCTGTTAGCCGTGTCGCTGCGCGCTTGCGCGCAGGATTTGACTCCTCCTTCAGACCGATGTGATTTACGCCCCGGCATGGCAGATGCCTACGTGCTTGCATTGAGCTGGCAGCCAGGGTTTTGCGAAACCTATGGACATGGCGCCGGTAAAAAGGAATGCCTCGAGTTAAGTGCGCGTGGGCATGCGGCAAACCATCTTGTGCTGCATGGACTCTGGCCCAATCAGGAAGCCTGCGGCATCGATTATACCTTTTGCGGCGCTGACATGCAGACGCATCACTGCGATTACGCGCGTCTTCCACTGAATGATGCTACGGCACAACTCCTGTCAGTCAACATGCCGTCCTTTAGCGCCGGAACCTGTCTTGAGCGACACGAGTGGTACAAGCACGGCAGCTGTCAGGACAGTAATGTCAACGATTACTTCACCCGTGCCGCTCACTTTGCCGAGGCGGTTGATGCCACGCCAATAGGGGTATTTTTGCGGCAAAATCGTGGGCGTACCGTGAAGGCTGCCGATTTTGCGGATGCAGTTGATGCAAGTTTTGGCAAGGCCTACCGCTCCCGGGTGTTTATCGGCTGTACCAGTGGTGTGCTTGTTGATGTCTGGCTGAGCCTGCCGATGGATACCTCCTCCTCAAAATCCCTGTCGGAAATGGTGCAGGAAGCGCCGCCTTTCAAGCGTCCCTCAACCTGCCCCTCCCGATTTCGAATTTCGGCTTTCGCCCCGGCACCTCTTGCACAGACACGTAACATCCTCTAAGGTAAGGAAAAAAGAATGATGGTGGGGCCTTTTGTGGAGAAAGCCGTGCGTTTCGCAAATGCTTTTGCGCAAACTATACTGATGCTTTGTCTTGGCGGAATGCTGCTGCTTGCCGCGGGGTGTACGCCAAAGCGTCATGCCTCTGAGGCACAGGCCTTGCCGCAGACTGCCGTACAGGCTACGCAAACCCGTCCCATGCCACAGTTTACGCGCGTCCAGGTGAATGGCCGTCTGAATGTGCGTCTGCGTACCGGTTTTTCTAAACCCTCGGTCATCCTGCATGGAGATGTCAGAGATATTTCTGCCGTAGTAACCCAGGTGCAAAACGGGGTTCTCAGCGTGAGTCTGCAGGGAGGGTATCCTCGTCTTGGACCGGTTTCTGTTGAAATTCGTGCTAATACGCTTAATGTTTTTGACTATACCGGTGTTGGCAGTATTACGGGAGACGCTGTGCATTCCAACGGCCTTGAGCTGCATATCGCCAACCCCGGGCGTACCACGTTGAAAGGACGGATGAACCTGCGCGTACTGGAAGTGGGTGGTGGCGGGTATGTATCGATTGATGGCGCTACCAGCATCTATCTGCACGCCATTCTGCACGGTAAGTCCCGGGTCCAGATGAACGGCGTGGTTGGTCTTGCGCGCCTGAAGGTTGATGGTGAGGGCATGTTTGGTCTTTACTGGGTGAGAAGCCGCCATCTTGTCATAGAAGAGCGAGATAAGGCTTTTGTGCAGCTCGCGGGTATCGCCGACCGTGTGGAAATCGAGCTTTTTGACCGCGCTGAATTTGCCGGTCGCTACCTGCGTGCGATGCGCACCTATGTCCGTACCCATGATATGGCCACAGCGCGCATCAGCAGCACAAACCATCAACATACGCTGGCACTGGATAAAAGCAACATTTATTACTACAACATTCCTGCAACCCGGGCCGATTTTATGGCGCATGAGGGCTCAGTGCTCGACATGCGGGAGTGGAGTGAGTATGCCGATAAAAACTGGGATATTTACAATCGGTAAGGACATGCCCTGGACAATTATGGAGTCGTTCATGCGTTTGATGCGTCTTTTTGTGCTTTTTTGCTGTACGTGTTCCGCGTTTGCAGCTTCAAATCTTGATTTTCTGCAACAGTTAACCTTACTGCCCGGTGCCAGCGGTTTTGAAAAGCCCGTACGTGAAGCCGTGCGGGCGCGCTGGCAGAAAACGCTGCCTAAAGTGCATGTGGATGGCATGGGCAATGTCATTGGTGAAGCGGCATCAGAGACTGGTCCGCGAGTGCTGCTGATGGCACACATGGACGAGGTCGGGCTGATGGTGGAGTCCATTACGCCAGACGGTTTTTTGCGGGTGGTGCCGCTAGGGGGCATTTATGAGGCCTCTGTTTTTGCACATCGCTGGCAGATAGAGGTGCCGGGTGGTCGGGTTACGGCGTATTCCGGCATGGACTCGCCTCACCTGCTGACAGACGCCGAGCGTCCACGTACCCCGCGAGAAACTGCATTGTTTCTGGATATTGGCGCGCGCAGTGCTGAGGAAGTTCAGGCAATGGGGGTTCGGGTTGGCTTACCGGTAACACCGCTCGCGCTCTGGTCGCCCCTGACGGCAAACCGCATTCTTGCCAAGGCGCTTGATGACCGGATTGGGCTTGCCGTTATTACCGATGTACTGGAAACGCTGGGCAAGCACCCGAATCACGTGATTGCGGCGGCAACGGTTCAGGAAGAAATTGGGCTCAGGGGTGCCGGCACCATCCATGCCGGTACCCGCCCGGATGTGGTGATTAACATTGAAGTCGGTATTGCCGATGATTATCCCAAACTGCTGGCAGCCCGCAAAGGGCGCATCGCCCTTGGCAAGGGACCCGGACTGTTCGCGTATGACCGCAGCTTAATCCCAAATACTGCACTTCTTGAGTGGATATACGCCGAAGCCAGAAAACAGGGCATTCCCGTGCAAATTGAAGTGGAAAGCGGATATGGTGAGGACGGCGCAAAACTTCAGACCAGCGGCGAAGGCGTGCCGGTTATCAACATTGGTGTGCCCGTGCGTTATGCGCACCAGGAAGGCGGCATTTTTGATACCCGCGATTATGAAAACACTGTGAAGCTGGTTCAGCAGATTGTTAAACATCTGGATGTGAATGTCGTGGCGAAAATCCGCGAGTAAACACGCGCCTCGCTCACGCCGTCTCATGCGCTCCAACATGCGCGCGTATGCAGGCGGCTATCTCTCGAAAATCATTATCAAGCGGCAGCACATGTGCTGAGTTCTTAAGCCAGTGCAGGGTGGTATTGGGTGCATCCATAAACCGTGCGGCAACCGCTTCTGAGTTAACAACCATGTCGTGTCGCCCCAAAAAGATGTCAGTCGGGCACGTGGGGAGCGCGTCAGGAAAGTCACGTATAAGCTCCATGATTTCACAAATTGTACCAATGGGTAGCTGGCGATAGGTCAGCTCGCACACGCCCTGTCTGCAGATATTGCCAGAGCGGGCCCGAAGACGCACGAAACCCAGTTTTTGCAAAAATTTTGCGGTTGGCAGCAGAAGGTTTGTTGGTAAATTGATAGCCAGTGCTGGAGCCAGCAGCCAGAGGTGATGGAGCGGATAGCGTTGCCCAAGGTGCACCGCGAGCAGGCCACCGAGTGAAAGCCCCAGCACATGCACCTCGTCATACGTTTCAAGCAGGCTCTCAACGGACGCTTCTGAAGCGGCAATCCAGGCGGCGGCATCGCTGTCAGCGAAGGCGCTAATGCTCTCACCATGCCCTGGAAGCAGTGGTGCCATGAGTGCGTCAAATTCAGGCAGTTCAGGGATAAGGCAGCGAAAGACCGCGGGTGATGAAGAAAAGCCGTGCAGCATCAACAGCGCCTTTGAGGTGCCGCTCTTCTTTTCGTTAATCGGGCGAAGGAAGTTGAGGTCACTGCGCGTTGGATACTCTAGAGACAGCCCCTGTCGCATCCAGCGGAAATCATTAATTTTCATGTGGTTATCCGCCGGCGCGTTCCAGAAGTTTATGGGGCAGGCTTTCAATCCGGCTTGCCTGGCTGACAACCATGTAATTAAGCTTTCGCTGTAACTCGCGAACGGTATCGGCGCCGGCATAGGTAAGGCCTGAGCGCAGGCCGCCGACGATATCCGCAATGATTTCGTCTTCGCGGTTATGCCAGGGCACTTCGGTTGCTACCCCTTCGGCGGTTTTCCATTCCTGCATCTGGCCGAGAAAGGCTTCCTGGGCTTCACGTGAAGCCATGCCGCGGTATTGTTTGACCTTGCAGCCATTCTCCCCGGTGATAACCGTGCCCGGGGTCGAGTCGCTGCCCGCGAGCATGCCGCCAATCATGACGAAATCAGCGCCAAAAGCGAGCGCCTTGACGATGTCGCCGGAGGTACGGATGCCGCCATCGGCAACAATGGACCGATCGGCGCGCGCACAATCCTGAATGCAGGTGAGCATGGGGACGCCAAAGCCGGTTTTAATCCGCGTGCTGCAAACCGACCCGCCGCCAATACCGGCTTTGATGAGGTCGGCGCCGCAGGATGCGAGGTAATCAGCGCCTGCATAAGTTGCCACGTTACCGGCCATGATGCAGCGATCGCCCAGCAATGCACGCAGACGTTTCAGGGTTTTGCCGACATACTTCGCGTGTCCGTGCGCCACATCAATGCAGAAAAAATCGGCACCTGCATCCCTGAGCGCTTCCGCGCGTTCAATTTCTGTGTCGGTAGTGCCCACCGAAACAAACACCTGGCCCGTGCATTTTTTGAACTCAGCCACGTTATCTTCGATGCTCAAAAAACGGTGCAGCGCGCCCATACCGCCAACGCGCGACATGAAATTTGCCATCTTGCTTTCGGTGATGGTGTCCATGTTAGAGCTGATGACGGGCAGCTTCAGGTGGAGCTTTTCGACTTTATCCGTGACACTGATGTCCACCACGCGCCGTGACTCGTGGTGGTTATAGGCCGGGATGAGTAAAACATCGTCAAACGTAATCGCATGTGTTTGCATGGTTCAGAGCATTCCTACAAGTGTTCAGCGGCATAGAACGCGAGCCGCGAGCGTTCCCCGCGCGTCAGGGTCATGTGTGCACTGTGTTCCCAATTCTTGAAACGGTCAACGGCGAAGGTCAGGCCGGAGGTGGTTTCGGTCAGATAGGGTGTGTCAATCTGTTTGATATCACCAAGGCAGATGATTTTACTGCCAGGGCCTGCACGTGTGACCAGCGTCTTGATTTGTTTCGAGGTCAGGTTTTGCGATTCATCGATGATGATGAAGCGGTTCAGGAACGTGCGTCCGCGCATGAAGTTCAGTGAGCGGATTTTAATGCGCGACTGAAGCAGGTCCTGGGTCGCCGCACGTCCAAAGCTTCCGCCTTCCTGAGTGTTGTGCAGCACCTCGAGGTTGTCCATCAACGCCCCCATCCAGGGCGTCATTTTTTCTTCTTCAGTGCCTGGCAGAAAACCGATATCCTCACCTACCGGCACGGTGACACGGGTCATGATGATTTCTGTGTAGCGCTTTTCATCCATCACCTGTGCAAGTCCTGCGGCGATGGTCAGGAGCGTTTTTCCGGTACCGGCAGAACCCTGAAGGCTGACGAAATCGATTTCCGGGTCGAGCAGGAGATTCAGGGCGAAATTCTGCTCACGGTTGCGCGCACAAATGCCCCAGACCGCATTGCGGGTCTGCGTATAGTCGCGTGCCACCTCGACTATGGCGCCGTTTGGCTCGATGGCTTTAACGATACCCTGAAACTGATTGTCAGCGGTACTCAGGCAGTCGTTGTGGTTCCAGTGTTCCACAAGCGGGCCGTGGACGCGATAAAATGTCCGGCCGGAATCCTTCCAGGATTCCATGTCTTTTGAATGGGTTTCCCAGAAGTCTTCTGCGAGGATATGCAGTCCGCTGTGCAGCAGATTGACGTCATCAAGTACCTTGTCGTTGTAATAGTCTTCTGCGGGAATGCCGAGAATGCCGGCTTTGATGCGCAGATTAATGTCTTTGGAAACAATGACCACGAGCTTTTCGGGATGTTTCTTTTGCAGCCCGAGTGCAGTTGCCAGAAGGGTGTTATCGGCTTTGTGCCCCGGAAGGGCGCTGCTCTGGAGTGGCGCGAATTCATCAGTCTGGAAAAAAAGCCGGCCGCTGGCGCGCGCCTTGCCGGCGTTTGCATGCCCGGGAATACTAAGACCCGCAACAATTTCCGCATGTGTGGCATTGCTCATCAGTTCAACGAGCATGCGGTTTGTCTGGCGAACGTTGCGCGCGACTTCAGAAAGCCCAGTTTTGTGGCTGTCAAGTTCTTCAAGGACGACCATCGGCAGGTATAAGTCATGCTCTTCAAACCGGTAAATCGCGGTGGGATCGTGCATGAGGATGTTGGTATCCAGCACGAACAGTCTGGCGCTTTTGCCTGTAGATTCCATGGCGTTATCCGATAGTCAAAAACCTATTGTGTTCAAGGCGCTCGTCCGCGTCAAGCCGACAGCGGGATTCATGCCGTCTGTAACTGCCGCAATGTCTGTAAAACATCTTCTACATGCCCCGGTACCCGCACCTTGCGCCATGCGTGGCGCACAATGCCCTCAGGGTCAATGATAAACGTGCTGCGTTCAATGCCGCGTACAGTTTTTCCATACATTGATTTATCATGGATAACATCAAACGTCTGGCAGAGCGTTTCATTAGTATCGCTTATCAGTTCAAAAGGAAAGCTCTCGCAGCTGCGAAATTTCTCGTGGCTTTTAAGGGAGTCCCGTGAAACACCGAGTATAACCGCACCCGCCTCTCTAAACGCGTGTGCTTTATCTCGAAAGTCGCGACCTTCCTGCGTGCAGCCCGGAGTGGCGTCTTTGGGGTAGAAATACAGCACGAGCCACTGACCGCGGTATGTGTCGGGCAGACGTATCTCACCGGATGTGGTTGCAAGGGACAGGGCGGGAAGGGAATCACCAGGTTTCATGCGTATCTCTCATGCGTTAAATATCCCGATTGTGACATGCGGGACATGGCCTGACAATGGCGCGGTTTTTTTACCGATACCAGGGTATACTGTGTGACATTTTCATTGAGACGATGGTGCCCTATGGCGGGTAAAGGGAAAGAAAGTTCAACGATTGCGCAAAACAAAAAAGCGCGTTTTGACTACTTTATTGAGGAAGAGTTTGAGGCAGGGATGGTGCTTGAGGGCTGGGAAGTCAAAAGCCTGCGCGCGGGCAAGGTGCATCTTTCAGATGCGCACGTGATTTTGCGTACCGGTGAGGCGTGGCTTCTTGGGGCGCAGATTCAGCCGCTGTCGACGGCCGCCGCATTTTTACATCCAGACCCGCTGCGTACCCGCAAGCTGCTGCTGTCGCGCCGCGAGCTTTCAAGCCTTATCGGGAGTGTTGAGCGTCAGGGCTATACCATTGTGCCTTTGTCTTTGTATTGGAAGCATAATCTGGTTAAAATCCGTATCGCGCTTGCGCGTGGTAAAAAAACGCATGATAAGCGCGAAACCATTAAAGATCGCGACTGGCAGCGCAGCAAGGCGCGCCTGATGCGTCATTGACAAAAAAATGATCGTGCCATAGGCTGAAGCGAAAGCCGCAGGATATCTATTTCAGGGAGGATGCAATGCGCACACACACATGCCGGGGCCTGTTGGCCGCCCTTTTGCTGTTGCCCACCGTACTGTTTGCCGACATGCCGGTGAAGTCCATGGTGATTTTTGGTGACAGCCTTTCAGATACCGGCAACACCACCCATCTTTTAAAAAGCCTGCGCCGAGATGAAAACCCCGCTTTTCTGGTGCGTCCTCTGAAGGTGTTTGTCATTCGCAAAATGGAAGAGTTTGCCGATGATTACCACGTTCCGCAGTCGGTGCTCGATGCCGGAATCGACATGGTTCAGAATTTTTTTGACGATGAGCTCGCGCCAATGATGGCAACCCTTGTCAGCAGTGTGCGCAAGGTGCCGGTTATTCCGGGCGCACCCTACTGGCACTGGCGTTTTTCTAACGGCCCGGTGTGGAACGAATATCTGGCTTTGATGCTCGGTATCGACCCTAAAGACGTGGTTTTCTCGCGCAATCAGGCCTTTGCCGGCGGCTGGGCGGTGACCTGGGATTATCACCTCACCACCTGGAACCTCATTCGCCACCCCATCGACACCATAAAGGGTGTGATTGTGGGCAAGCTGATTCCGCCAAGCCTTGGGCTTTCAACGCAGGGATTCCTGATGAGTGAAGGCAGCGTGGACTCAGAGCCCGTGTACTTTATTCTTGGCGGCGGTAATGATTATCTGAACGCCTTTGTCTTTGATGACACGCGTGACTCCGCGGTCATGAGTGATTATATCGATAACGTGGTTAATGGTCTGGAAGCGTCCGTGCGCCGGCTCGTGCAGTCAGGCGCCAGGAAGGTAGTCGTGATTGGCCTGCCGGATATTGGACTGTCGCCAAAGTTTTTGAATACGCCTGAGGGGCCGCTGCTGTCAAACGCGACCCGCATGCACAACGATAGACTGGCAGACCGTACGCAACAGTGGCGTGGTGAGTGGCCTGAGGTTGATTTTCTCATGGTTGATATCCAGCCGTTTCTTCAAACGGCCATGAACAACCCGGAAAAATCAGGTTTTCTGAATGTGACCGAACCCTGTACGGACGTTAAGCTGCCGCAGGTGCGCGCGCTCAGGCATTCGCCCTTTGCAAGAAACTATGTCCTGTTGCATGCCGAGGCGATGCAGACGGTGGGGCCTGGCCTTCATGGCAAAAACTACAACGTGTGTGACCGACCTGAAACCTATTTGTTCTGGGATGATATTCATCCGTCAACCCGGGCGCATCAGATGATGGCCGTTGAAATCTGTGAGGCCATGAAAGCGCACGGCTATACTATAGAGTGTGCGGTTGCCGGAGAAATATAGGGAAATTGAGGGTCTGTGGCATAATGACCATTTTGAAGCATGCCGGTATGCGTTAACCGTGTCGGGAGTGTCGGCAAAGAGGAGCGATTTATGTGTGGAATAGTGGGTGCGGTATCTAAACGGGATGTCAGCAGAATGCTGCTTGAGGGCTTGCGGCGTCTTGAGTACCGCGGGTACGACTCGGCCGGTATTGCCGTTATCGATGCGAATGCGCGCTTACGGCGCGTGCGGGTGCTGGGCAAGGTACAGGCACTCGCGGATGCGATGCAGGAAACCTCAATTTCAGGATGTACCGGTATCGCGCATACCCGCTGGGCAACCCATGGCAAGCCGTCTGAAAGCAATGCCCATCCACACATGTCGCGCGGTGAAATCGCCGTGGTGCACAATGGCATCATCGAGAACCACGAACAGCTGCGCGCGCGCCTGCGTGAACAGGGATATCAGTTCACCTCCGAAACGGACACCGAAGTTGCCGCCCATTTGATTCATCATTATTACCAGGAACATGAGCATCTTTTGACGGCGGTGCAAAAAGCTGCCGCGCAACTGCATGGCGCCTTTGCACTCGCCGTGATTCACCAGCAGCGTCCGGGTGAAATCGTTGTGATTCGAAAGGGCAGCCCACTGGTGCTGGGTTCAGGGATTGATGAACTGTTTATTGCCTCCGATGCCATGGCGCTGCGTGCCTTTGCGGAAAAGGTTGCTTATCTTGAGGAAGGCGACAGTGCCATTCTCCATGACGGCCAGGTGCGTATCCAGGATGCTGATGGTCGCACGGTTGAGCGTGAATGGCATGTGCTGCACGGTGACTGCGAACTGGTCAGCAAGGGAAATTACCGCCATTTCATGCTGAAGGAAATTTTCGAGCAGACCCGCGTGCTTTCCGACACCCTTGAAGGGCGTGTTGCGAGCCTTGAGGTCTTGCGTGCGGGCTTTGGTGAAGTCGCCGCCCGCATGATGGATTCCGTGCGTAACATTCACATTGTCGCCTGTGGCACCAGTTACCATGCGGGGCTTGTCGCCAAATACTGGCTGGAATCTCTGGCAGGCGTGCCCACTTCGGTGGAAATTGCGAGCGAATACCGCTATCGCGATGTTGTAGTGCCTGAGAATACGCTCTTTATCGCCGTGTCTCAGTCCGGTGAAACAGCTGACACTCTCGCCGCACTCACCCGCGCAAAAACGCAGTCCTACCTTGGCACCTTCGCTATCTGTAACGTACCGACCAGCACGCTTGTGCGAGAAGCCGATGCCGTGTTCCTCACCCGTGCAGGCATTGAAATTGGCGTTGCGTCCACCAAGGCGTTTACAACCCAGCTCTGTGCATTTTTGATGCTGGCGGCCGCGATGTGCCGTGACGAGCGTGCGCATACCGTGTTGAAAGAACTTCGAGAGCTGCCCCTGTTGAGTGAACAGTTTCTGGCAACCAACGACCGCGTTGCCGAACTCTCTGCCTGTTTTGTGAATAAGGCGCATGCTCTTTTTCTTGGCCGCGGGGTACAGTATCCGGTGGCACTTGAGGGTGCGCTTAAACTCAAGGAAATTTCCTACATCCATGCAGAAGCCTATCCTGCAGGAGAGTTGAAGCACGGTCCGCTCGCACTGGTGGACAAGGACATGCCGGTTGTCGCTGTCGCGCCCAATGACGCGCTGCTTGACAAGCTGAGGTCCAATCTGCACGAGGTCAGTGCAAGGGGAGCGGAGCTCTATGTATTTATGGATGATTCACATGCATGGGATGGCCATGCGGCAGAGTTGATTAAGGTTCCCTCCTGTGGCCAGTGGATTGCGCCCATTCTCTACACCATACCCCTGCAGTTGCTCGCTTATCATGTTGCGGTGGCCAAGGGTACTGATGTGGACCAGCCGCGAAACCTCGCCAAGTCAGTGACGGTAGAATGATTTTTCGGGAAGCGCGTGTTATTTTGGCGCACTTCCCCAAATAATCATCCATATTTCGTTTTTTTCAAGGTGTCTTGAGTATATAATCCCCGATGTATAACCCCTGTTAGAGGCATTGCATGACCCAGGAGATGTTGACGGAAGCGGCGTTGATTGCCAACGCGCTAAAGGTGAAAGTATCACAGGTGGAGGCGGCTGTCCGCCTGCTGGATGAAGGTGCGACAGTCCCCTTCATAGCGCGCTACCGTAAGGAAGTGACCGGAAGTCTGGATGATACGCAATTGCGTTTTTTGCAGGAGCGGCTTCATTATCTGCGAGAGCTTGAGGCGCGCCGTGAGGCGGTGCTTGAGTCTATCCGTTCTCAGGAAAAGCTGACACCACAGCTGGAAACGGCCATTCGTGCTGCCGAAACCAAAACCCAGCTTGAAGACCTTTACCTGCCGTTTCGTCCCAAACGCCGCACGAAAGCCCAGATTGCCCGCGAGGCAGGTCTTGAGCCGCTGGCTCAGCTTCTGCGTGAGGGCGTGGATGCCGATCCGCTGATACTGGCAGAGGGATATCTTAATCCAGAGGCGGAAGTGGCTGATGCCCGCGCAGCCCTTGATGGCGCGCGTCAAATCCTTATGGAAACCTTTGCTGAAGATGCGGCACTGGTGCATACGCTGCGTGAACATCTCTGGCAGAATGGCATACTGGAAGCCCGTGGCGAAGAAGAGACGAAGAGCAGTGCCAAAAAGGGCGCTGCCGGCAAGTTTGCGGATTATCTCAATTATTCTGAACCGCTTCGCAAAATCCCCTCTCACCGCGCGCTGGCGCTTTTTCGCGGGCGTCGGGAAAATGTTCTGCGTTTTACGCTCTCACTGCCTCAGGACCCTGATTTTGGCGTACGCATGATTAATGCGCATTTTGACATTAAAGATGCCGGTCGCCCTGCAGATGCCTGGATGCAGGAAACAGTGCGTCAGTGCTGGAAAATTAAACTGTTCACCAAACTTGAACTGGAACTTCTGGCGCGTCTTCGCGAAGCGGCGGATGAAGAAGCCATTCGCGTATTTGCCCGCAATCTGCGCGACTTATTGCTTGCAGCGCCCGCGGGCGCTCAGACGACACTGGGACTTGACCCTGGTATTCGCACTGGCGTTAAAGCGGTCGTCATTGACAAAACCGGCAAGCTGCTCGATTACACGACCGTGTTTCCGTTTCCACCACAAAATGCGCTGCAGGAGTCGATTGCCGAGCTCGCGCGTTTGTGTGTGCGTCATAATGTGCAGCTTATCAGTATCGGAAACGGGACGGGTTCGCGGGAAACCGAGCGACTGGTTGCGGAACTGGCCAAACGGTATGCGGATCTTAAACTCGCCAAAATGGTTGTGAGTGAAGCCGGTGCATCGGTGTATTCGGCCTCCGAACTGGCCGCTCAGGAATTCCCTGATTTGG
Source organism: Legionella geestiana (assembly GCF_004571195.1). Lineage (GTDB taxonomy): Bacteria > Pseudomonadota > Gammaproteobacteria > Legionellales > Legionellaceae > Legionella_B > Legionella_B geestiana. The sequence goes on along the minus strand of NZ_CP038271.1, from coordinate 1,224,909 downwards.
ATGTTACCCTGAGAGGTGCTGTTTCCATCGCCCGCCGTCTGCAGGACCCGCTGGCGGAGCTCGTTAAAATTGAGCCGAAGGCGATTGGTGTCGGGCAATACCAGCATGATGTGAATCAAAGCCGTCTTGCCCGAAGCCTTGAAGGCGTTGTGGAGGATTGCGTAAACGCGGTTGGCGTGGATGTAAATACCGCCTCGATTCCCCTGCTCGCACGTATTTCCGGCCTGAATGAAGGCCTTGCCCGCAATCTTGTGGAGTATCGGGACGCGAACGGAGCGTTTAAAAGCCGCGAGCAGTTACGCGCCGTACCACGCATGGGTGAGAAAACCTTTCAGCAATGCGCGGGTTTTCTCAGGATTCGAGAGGGCGATAACCCGCTGGATGCCTCTGCGGTACACCCTGAGGCCTATCCCGTGGTCGAAAAAATTCTTGCGGCCTGTAATGTGGAACTGCGGGAGCTGATGGGCAATCAGTCGCTGTTGAAGTCTGTGAATGCGGAAGCATTCGTGGATGGAGAGCTTGGCCTGCCCACCGTTATGGATGTGTTGCGCGAGCTCGAAAAACCAGGACGCGACCCACGACCTGGCTTTAAGACGGCCGTCTTTCGCGAAGGTGTGGAGGACATTAAGCACCTTGAGGTCGGCATGATACTCGAAGGAGTGGTCAGCAATGTGACCAACTTTGGGGCATTTGTGGATATTGGGGTGCATCAGGATGGCCTCGTGCATATCTCTGCTCTTAAAAACCGGTATGTGAATGATCCGCACGCGGTGGTAAAAGCCGGCGAAATTGTCACGGTCAAAGTGGTAGAAGTGGATTGCGAGCGCCGACGTATCGGACTCAGCATGCGACTTGAAGAAGAGGCTCCCCGGGCCGCGGTTGTCCGCAAAACGGAGAAGCCTGAGGGTGCTCGCGCAAAATCCGCGCCGGCAGTCTCAGCGAAGCCACCACGTACCAATAAAAAACCAGAGGCGGCTCAAAAACCCGTTGTGGAAAAGAAAAAGACGGTATTCAACACGGCCATGGCGGATGCGCTAGCCAGACTGAAGCGGGGTAACTGACGGATGTCAACGCCACAGGGAGAAATCACTATCCAAACGCTGGCCATGCCCAAAGATACCAATGCCAATGGCGATATTTTTGGGGGCTGGCTGGTGTCGCAAATGGATTTATCGGCGGGCATGATTGCAAAGAAGCGGGCGCGGGGGCGGGTGGCGACAGTGGCCATTGAGTCCATGAGCTTTCTAAAGCCCGTGCATGTCGGCGATATCGTGACCTGCCACGCCATGCTGAAGAAGGTTGGGCGTACCTCAATGACAATTGCGGTTGAAGCCTGGGCGGAACCCGCTACGGGGGGCGAGCGCTTCATGGTGACATCCGGTGTATTTATTTTTGTTGCCATTGATGATGCCGGCAATCCGCGCGAGGTACCTGTTTCAGCATGACCTTACCCAACCACGAACTCGAAACCTGGCTGCAGGAAATGGCGCTTTTTGTGGATAAGGGGGAAGACCCGCATCCTGAGCATCTCTCGCATGTGCTGGAAAATCCCGATGCCATCTTTGATGTTCTGGATAGCCTGATACTCCTTGATGACAGTGCTGCAGAGGAGCGCCGCTCGTATTATTCCGCCTGTATCTTTGCGATAGACCTCTGCGTGGCTCAGTTGCAGGCAGCGCGGGAGGCAGGCAGTAAGGGCGCGACACATCGCCTGACGCAATTTATGGATGCGATGGCGAGAGCCATGCACACCGGGCCGCAGACCCTGAGTTTCTGGCTGCCGGTATTAAACGCGTTCTATGAGGTGCACGCCGAATTATCTGAGGAATTGCGTGAGGCGTACATGCACCTTGCCAATCAGGAAGAAGATTTTACGCCGGTTGACGAATTTGCGCACCTTAACGCCATCCGGGAAATGATTCTCGAGATGTCGGAGCTTTCATCGTTTGAAATTGCCGAGCAGTTTTTCGCGCAAAGCTACGCCATGCCCGAAGATTTTTTTACTGACCTCGTGGCTGATTTATACAGTATTGACGAAGGGCATGAAATCGCGCTGTTGACCCTTTTGCATCCGAAGCCTGAAGTGCGCGCGGTGGTCGTTGATGCGCTTGATTATCTGATGCCCAATCTCCTGCTGAGTTCAACGGCGCTTGGGCGTTTGCAGGTAATTCGTTCGTGGTATCCCGAAGCGTTTCATCCCCATTTTGATGCCTGGATTCGAATTCAGCGCAAAAAAGGTGTGGTGTTTCCTGCGCCGCGTGCGCCCCTGCCGTTTGAGATTCGCGCCACTGAAATTGATGGCAGTGGGGCGCAGGGAATTTTTGTCCACCTTAAGGTTCCGCGTGCCAACCGTCTTTGTGGTGTGCTGTTGAAACTTGGGGTCGGGTTGAAAGATGTCTGGCTTACGCCACCCATCGCCGCACGGGATGTAAAGCGGTATTATCAGGACGCGTTTGACGAAACCGTGATGCTGCGCACGGTCGATACCGAGTATCTTGTGCGGATGGTGAATCATTTTCTCGCCGATGGCCTGCAGCGTGGGGAGACCGCGGGTCTGCACCTTCTTGAGCTGCAGGAGGCTCTGGGTGTTGATTTTCGTCCGCAGTTTATGGATATCGAAGAGCTGATGCAGGACCGTGCGGTACGCATAAGTCCGTTTACGCAGGACACCCTGCAGCAGGCGTTAAAGCGTACGGCGACCTGGACGCGCACGCGGCCATTTACGGAGTCCTGGTATATTGAAAGTGCCAAAATAGACCGGCTTGTTAACCGCTGCTGCAGTTTTGTCGAAGGGGTTAAGGTCTGCCGTTTTGAAGAGGCGAAGGAAGAGGTGCTTGCTCAGGTGTTTGAGCATGACCGAAAGCGCTGGATGTTTCATTTTTTCTGGGTGGCGCTCTGGTTTGAGGCGGGACATCGGCGGGGTGAGACGGCAGCGCAGGACAGCTTCCTGGTCGCCTGGGCAATTTATAACGGCATGCCACTGGCCAGTATTCCGGTGATGGATGAAATCTGCCACCAGACGGTAGCCAACAGTATGGAAACCATGGAGGAGCGCCGCACCCATCTGCATCGGGAATAGACGGCACCTTAATATGTGCGAATTTGGGCGTGAGCCTAAATGCCCTGAACAGGGTTATTCAACGTTAAAAAGGAGTTATGATGCGTTTGTCACAATGGATATCAACGCTGTCAGCGACAGTTGCATTGACGGCAACGGCGGTCGCAGGCACTGTACCCGCTTTCGAACAACTGCAAATGCCACGCTGTCTCGCTGAAAAGCTGTCCCCGGAGTATCGTGTACTTGCTGAAAATCAGGATTTTCGCATAGTCGAAGTACCGGGCAGCGCAATGAACCGCATTGCAAAGCTTGCTGACAGTGTGCACTGCGGCCGTTTCAAAAACGTCTCTCCAGATTTAGCCGCTGTGGAATCTGGTGCAAGGTTGAAGGCGGCAAGAGCCCTGTTAAGTCACAAGGCAGCACCTAAAGTCGGGAAGCAGGATTCTTACAGCATTCAGAATCAGCAGCTGGTTAATGCCACGCTGACGGGTCTTGATTCAGAGTTTATCTGGAAAACCCTGACCACGCTGTCGGATTTTTATAACCGTTCCGCGACGAAGCCCACTGGAGTTGAAGCTGCAAACTGGATTAAAAGCGAGTTTGAGCGTATGGCTTCAGCTGCGGGCCGCAATGATACCGCCACCTGGTTTGTGCAGACCGGCAGTTACGTGCAGCCTTCTGTTGTAACGGTGATTGGTAAGGATATCGATGCACCTGCGGTTGTGATTGGTGCACACATGGACACACTCGATGGCCGTAAGCCAGGTGCGGGTGATGATGGCAGCGGTTCGTCCAGTGTCATGGAAGTAGCGCGAGTGCTGCTTGGCATGAACACGACCTTTAAGCGCCCGGTATACATCATCTGGTATGCGGCGGAAGAGCGGGGTCTTGTCGGGTCTACCTATGTTGTGCGTGATTTCAAAAAGAAAGCCATTCCGGTGCGTGCGGCCATTCAGTTTGACATGACGGGGTTTCGCAACGACCAGAACGACCGCACCATGTGGGTGTATCGTGACCACACCGACAGAGCGCTCAGCGATTATGTGGCGCAACTCATCAAGACCTATATCCAGGTACCAGTCGATTATTCCAAATGTGGATATGGCTGCAGCGATCATGCTTCCTGGGATGACGCGGGTGTTCCGGCGGCATTTCCCTGTGAAACAAGCTTTGATGAAGTTAATCCCAACATTCATACCTCCAATGATCTCAAGGAGTATCTGAACCTTGATCACATGAGCAATTTTGCGCGCCTTGGTGTGGCGTTCGCGATTGAGCTTGCCAACAGCTGATGGCTCTGGGGCGCCACGTGCTGGCGCCCCGTTTGTGCAGGGAGCATGCAAATGCCGGGTAAAATTGCTAAAAAAATTGCGGGACTTGCAGTTGGAGTCTCCTGCAATGAGCGGTATGTCAGTTTTTCCTTTACAGGTCCTGAATTTGCCGTGCGTGAAGCGGTACGAGATGCCTATTGTGGGTTGAGGATTCTTTCTGACATTCCGGGCGAGCTGCGCTTCCTCTCAGAGGAGCTCAAAATGGCGGGGCATGTGCTGCAGGCACCCTCGAATACGCATATCCGTTTATCGATAGCGACAGAGGCCTTTGAGCGACTGGTGCAGATGTATCATTACTGCAGCCAGATTGGCGCGCAGATTTCCTCCATCACCACTCTAAAAGCTGATGCTCAAACGGTTACGGGAGCAGCAGTATCAACCGACTACCTTGATAAGGTGGCGGCCATCGCTGCAACGATGGAAGCGCCACTTGTTATACCGGAGCATGTTTGGCCTCCCTGCAGCCTGCTGTGGACTCAGGAGGAGCTGGAGCATGAAGCGTCTGAGATTGGCATTTTCT